>DAOSEM010000002.1:300000-540840 GCA_035363115.1 Syntrophales bacterium
TACAATGCAAACCCCATTTTGTACCGGAGCGACAACACCTACGCGGTTGAGGTGAGTGAGGTCGCCGCCGCTCCGCCGTCCGGAACGGCTCCGGCGGCCGGTGCACCGGCCCCGAAGGCTTCCAGGGAGGCGACGCCGGCGTCGGCGGCTTCAACCGGTGGGAGATAACAGTACAGAGAATCGGTGACCGGACGATAAAGGCAGGCCCGCGGGCCTGCCTTTATTTTGTGCTGCGGGAGTGGATGTCAGTTCGACGACGTGATCGCCACATCGTGCATCTTGAGCTGAATGTCGGAGATGCCGCCCCAGGTGTTGATCTGGGGGGTGAAGGCGATGTCCACGGGAAGCCCGGTGATGGTTTCCAGGTAATGCCCTTTGCTGAACCAGATGGAGTTGCAGTTCGTTCCGCTGCTGCTGATCCGCATCCGCAAATGGTTATTGCCGACGACGGACGGGGACAGGACGTTGACGTTGCGCACGCAGAGGATGGGTTCGGGATTGCGGGCGCCGTACGGAGCCAGCGTTTCGATCTGGGAGAGGAGGTTGTGCGTGATGTCCTGGAGGCGGCATTCCGCGTCGATGACCGTCTGGGATACCATGTCGGATGCCTGGGTCTCTTCCTGAATCACCGATTCGAGGAGGGTTCTGAAATCGGGAATATGCTCTTCCCGGATGGAGATGCCCGCGGCGAATCGGTGGCCGCCATAGGAAAGGAGCAGGGAATCGCAGCGCTGGAGACCGCGGTAGATATCGAAATCGGCGATGCTGCGGCCCGATCCCTTGCCGATCCCGTCCTTGAGGCTGATCAGGATGGCGGGCCGATAGTAGCGATCGACCAGCCGGGAGGCCACGATCCCGATGACGCCGGGATGCCAGCGGGACGAGGCGAACACCAGGGACCGGGAATTCTTCGGATCCATGGTGTCTTCGATTTCCTTGAGGATTTCGCCCAGGATTTCCCGCTCGATGTCCTGCCGCCGCCGGTTGTAGACATCCAACTGCCGGGCCAGGGTGAGGGCCGTCTCCATGTCTTCCGTCATCAGCAGATTCACCGCGTCCCGGGGGGATGCGATGCGGCCGGCGGCGTTGATGCGGGGAATCAGGTTGTAGGAGGCCTTCGTGGAGTCGATCAACTGGCTGTCGATGCCGCAGACCTCCTTGAGCGCACGGATGCCGGCAGACCGCCCCTCCGTGATCAGGTCGAGGCCGATTTTGGCAAGGATGCGATTCTCGTCGATCAGGGGGGATATGTCGCCGATCGTTCCGAGCGCCACCAGGTCCAGGTATTGCCGGAGGTTGGGATAGGTGCTGCTGTTCCAGAAACCTTCCTCCCGCAGGACCCCCCGGAGGGCGATGAGGAAATTGAAGGCGATCCCCACTGCGGCCATGTCCTTGAAGGGAAAGGGACAGTCCGTGCGGTGGGGATTGATGACGGCGGCGGCATTGGGAAGGCTGGGGGGGACCTCGTGGTGGTCCAGGATGATCGTGTCGATCCCGAGGCCTTTCGCATAGGCGACTTCATCGGCATCGGAAATGCCGCAGTCGACCGTTACGATCAGGCTGATTCCCTGCGCTTTGAACCGGTCGATGGCGGTCCGGTTGAGGCTGTACCCCTCCCCGATCCGGTCGGGGATATGATAGGAAACGGAAGGATCGATGCGACGGAGGAATTTCAGAAGGATCACCACCGAGGTAATCCCGTCCGCGTCATAGTCGCCGTAGATGACGATGCTCTCCCGGTTGCGGATCCCCTTGACCAGGCGGTTCACGCCCTTTCTCATGTCCTTCATCAGGTAGGGGTTGTGGAGGTCCGTCAGGGAAGGGGAGAGAAAGCGCCTTGCGTCGTCGATCTCCAGGATATCCCTGCTGGTGAGGATCTGGGAAACGATGGGAGAGAGGCCGAATTCCGAGGACAGTTTTTCCTGAATGGCGGAATCCACTTCGGAGAGGCGCCAGCGGGTTATCGGGAGGCTCTTTGGCTGCATCATCCACTCAGGTAAGGAGTCAGATTCGTTAATAAAACTTTGATTCGTCTAACACACGGAGTCCGGACGGTCAAGGAAAGAGTGGAAATAAAGAAGGCCATGGCTTTCGCCATGGCCTTCCGTCCTCAAACCGGCAAATACCGGGATGTTGCGATTACAGACCGCTCTTGAAGTCGTCGCGCATCAGCTCGCGGGCGATGATCATGCGGCGGATTTCCGACGTGCCGGCGCCGATCTCCCACAGTTTCTGATCCAGGAAATGACGGGAAATGGCGTACTCGGTGCAGTAGCCGTAGCCGCCGTGGATCTGGATCGCGTCGAGACCGATCTTGGTTCCCATCTCGCCCGTGTACAGCAGGGAGGCCGCGGCCATCCGGTCGAGGTCCGTTCCCTTGCCGCCGGACTTGTTTTCCAGCGTGTCGCAGTAGGCCGCGGCGCTGTAGGCCAGCCACTTGCCGGCTTTGTAGCCGCAGTACATGTTCGCCAGCTTTTCCTGGATCGTCTGGAAGGAGGCGATGGGCTTGCCGAACTGCACTCTTTCCTTCGCATACTTCAGGCAGAGCTCGAGGCAGGTCCTCTGGCCGCCCAGGGTGCAGCCCGACAGCGTGATGCGCTCGGTGCAGAGGCCGCTCGTGAGGATCGCGACGCCCTTGTTCTCGCCGCCGATCAGGGCGGACTCCGGAAGTTCCATGTCCTCGAAGGTGATCAGGGCCGTGGGGGAGGTCCTCATGCCCCACTTCTTGATCTTCTCGCGCTTGCAGCCCTTGACCTTGTCGAACTCGAAGCAGAAAGCGCTGATGCCCTTGGGGCCGGCAGCGGGATTGGTCTTGGCGTAGAAAACCATGAACTGGGCGACGGGGCCGTTCGTGATGAAGATCTTGGAGCCGTTGATGATGTACTTGTCGCCCTTCTTCTCGGCCTTGGTGGCCATGGACATGGCGTCAGACCCGGCGTTGGGCTCGGTGATGCCGAGGCAGCCGATCCACTCACCCGTACAGGCCTTGGGGAGGACATATTCTCTCTGTGCTTCCGAGGCGTTCCGGCGGAAGTTGTCGAAGCAGAGGGTCTGGCTGGCGCCGACCGTCATGGAGAGGGCGTTGCTGACGCGGGCGATGGTTTCATACACAAGCAGGGTTTCCACGTAACCGAGGGCGGCTCCGCCGTACTTTTCCGGGAAGACGATTCCGTTCACGCCGAGGTTGCCCAGCTCCTTGAAGATCGTGGGGGGCATCTCGTCCACCTCGTACATGTGCTCCATCTGCGGCTCCAGCCAGGTCATGGCCCAGCGGTAAACCTGATCCTCCAGCATCCTTTGTTCTTCGGTAAATGAAAAATCTAACGCCATAACTCTTACCTCCCTTTTATTGAAGTGTGAAAAAAATCAAACCAGTGGCGGAACCCGCAGAAAAGCGGACAAATTGCACGGACAACCTGCCTCTCTTCATATATGCCGCACACTGGTTCCGGTTGCGGCTGCAAAACGGAGGCGCCGAAGCACCGTCCTCTTCTTTTCGGTTGGTCCATTTGTACATCAGTGGGAAGGATGAAACGCCGAGCGCTGAATCACATCTCCGGTTTGCTGTCCGAAGGGTGGCCGACCATTCCGTGCGGATTCGGATGTCGATGATCTCGGCGTGCATCTGTATTTCACAAGACCCGCTGATTTACAAGGGCAATCTTCCAGTTCCCGAATTTTTCAGGAAGATTTTGTAGGACTGTCCTCCATGCTGTTGTGACACGAAAAGCGGAAACCGTCGCGGGCCGGTTGCATGGATAGCCGTGGTTTGCCACAGCAAGTCTGTGAAAAACCCACTCCTTTCTCTTTCGATTCCCCCCTTTCATCATGATTTCTTTGCGATCCGGCATTTCGTCCGGGGATTCCCATTCTGTTGTTTCGTTGAAAATAATCCGCTTGTTCAGTCCGGAAATAGCTTCATATACCGGGCCAAAATGAGCATGAGGCCGATGATCCAGACGATATAGGCCCACAGCCGGATCTTGGAAAGCTTCTCCCGACGCCGCATGGCCTGGTCGAGTTTTTTCTCCCTTTCCATCTCTACGGGTTGCTTCGTTGCCATGAGATTGCAGCTCCAAGAAAATCCGCCCCTGGAGAGTCCTGACCGGTTCTCCAGGTGAGATAGAAGAATCCGTTACTTTCCGGTCTGGTACCCTTGGTCCCAGTCGTACCCCCAGACGGTGCTGCCCATGGATACCTTGTAATTCCGGCGCTCCTCGCATGACGGATACCGGCGTCCACCTCCCTCCGCCGGCATCATGGAGACAGGGAACTTCGGCGGCAGGAGGCCATTCTCACGGGCCTCCCTCTCCAGCCATTCCCGGTCATCCGGGTGGGCGATGGAGATGATCGCCGATGCTCGCTCGTAGCCACTCAGTCCTCGGAGGTTGACCATTCCGAACTCGGTGCAGACGTAGTTGGTGAACTGGGCCGGCACGTCCACCGTCGAGCCCTCCGGAAGGAACGGAACGATCCGGGAGGTGCCATGCTTGCTTCGGGAAGTCATGGCTGCCACGCCGCGGCCGCCCCTGGACTGGGCGGCGAAGACATGAAACTGGAAAAATCCGCCGGACGAGGAGATGGGTCGCTTCTCATAGAACCCCGTGGAAATCTGGCCCAGGAGGTCGACGGCTACGCAGTTGTTGATGGAGATCATATTGTCGATCCGGGTCAGGACATTCAGGTTGTTCGTGTAGTCGATGTCGTAGGCCGCCAGGGCCTGGTTACGGTGGATGGTTTCGTAATACCACTTCACGTCCACGGGGAATGCAAATGTCCAGACACTCTTTCCACGATCCAGTGTCTTGTAGGCGTTTGTGACCTGGCCGGACTCGATCAGCCTCATGAGGCCGAAGTTCAGCATTTCCGTGTGGATACCGAGATCCCGGAAGCCCGCATCTGCCAGCGCGGCGACGCAGGCCGAGGGCAGCGAGCCGATACCCAGCTGGATCACGTCCCGGTCCCGCATGATCTGCATGACGTTTTTCGCAATCTGCTGCTCCACGGGGCTTGGACGGATTGCTCGCTCGTTTACCTGGGGCCACCGGTAGCGCTCGCAGTCCACCTCGACCCAGTAGTCGATCTCGTCGATATGAATCGTATTGAAACGGCCGCTCTCCGCCCAGGGGTAGTCGGGGCGGACCTCGAAGACAATCTTCTTCGCCGTTTGCCGGAAGATATTGCAGTTGTTCGTCCCGTAGGACATGTTGAAATAGCCACGTTCGTCGGGAACCGTGACGGCGTTGAACCACCAGTCCATCCCGCGCTGTTCTTTCTCGCTGCAGGCGAACCGGTAGTGGTGGGCGTGCATGCCGTAAGCCCATCCCCACTGAGCCCAGTCAGTGACGTTGTGGGTGTCGCGGGCCTTGCGGTTCCAGGGGAAGAAGAAGAACTCGTGAATGGTGTGATATTCCTGGTGGGGATCGATCTGTTGGAGTTCCGGATGAGGATAGAACATCGCGTACATCCAAAACTCGATATTCCGCAACTGGCCGGAGCCGGGACCCAGCCTCCTGGCTACCGCCTCCGTGCAGACCGTGGAATCCCCGCCGGTACTTCCGTGATTGATCCAGTCGCCCGACTGGACCATGTCGGCGATCTGTTCCGGTGTCCGTTTCTTGTCCCGGATCTTCTGCTGCACCGGCGTAGTCATTCCGTTACTCCCGCAAAATCAACAACGCGACCGGAGCGGTATCAAGCGGACTTCACATGTGTGGAGGCGATGAATCCCATCGTTTCCTCACACGGTGCGCGGTGGCGGATCAATACTTCCCCGTCATATGCCGGACCGGTACTGGCTGCTGAACAAAAAAGGATGTCGTTAAGGAAAAACTTTTTTTACGAGAATGTCTCGATCCCCTGCCCGATCGGGCCATGAGCTGCGGAAGGCCCCCTGAAAACGAGTTCGAATAATCGGTAGAATAATTCGATAGTTACAGGATCCCAGCCGGGTGGGATGAGATTGCGGACAGTCTGTTATCAAGATTCGGTTCCAAATGCAACCATAAAGAGCCCGGAAATCCGCAAAAAAAGGGCGGGCCCTTCGAAGAGCCCGCCCTGATTTCTATAATCTGAAAGGTCTGCTACTTGATCACCGGCGGAGGGGTCCAGAAGACCTTCTTGCCATAGATCGTGTTGCAGACGACGGCGCCCGCCATATACACGCCATACCAGCCGGAGAAGACCAGCAGATAGCCGATGACCGGTTTCCATGTTTTTGGATCCCCGTACCAGCCCGTATCCATGCCCACGATCATCCAGAGGACGATGTCGATGACGACGACGAGCAGGAACAGACCGCTCTTGGCGTAAGCGGGTGTCACGGCGGTGAGGAAGCCGGCCCCGGCCATCCACATCCATCCCTCGATGTAGACCATCTTGCCGACTGCCGCTCCTACAGCCTTGCCGATGCCGGCCTTGGCTGCCGCCAGCTGTTCCGGGGTCAGCATCTTGATGTCCGCGACTCCCGCGGCCGCCATGGCTGCATCCATGGCTTCCTTGGCGGCTTTCGGACCGAAAATGAAACTAATGCTGTACCATTTTGCGAAAGTACTGATCGCCGCTGCTAACATGAAGAAGGCGGAGAAAAACAGGAAGACGTTACCGCCCGTGATGTTGTGATCTTTCAACTCCATAACCGCCGTTGTGTACTGGACGAGGCATCCCCCGATCAGCCACGCAGCAAGGAGAGGAAAGCCAGACAGGTCGACTTTTCCCATAAATACCGCGCCAAACCCGAAACACGCGACGGCCAGAGCACCCAGACCGGCGGGTCCCGGTGTAGCAAAACTGTGTTCATGCGCCATGAATGATTCCTCCTTTTTTTGTTTGTTACCGGCAATAATTGTTTTCCCCTTTTGTTTCCTTCCTCTCCTGATTCCGGTGCGGCATCCCCCCTTCCTAATTTGGCTTTTGGTTGCGTCAGATACGGCTTCACGATGCGAGTGCCTGGTAATCCCGCGGAATGGATTACCGCATTCGTGGTTTCTTTTGCCGATCCCGCGGGCCTCGCGGGATCCTTCGGAAGCTGTTTGTGAGAATGACTGGGAAGAAAATATTGCAGGGGTATCTAACACAAAGGATTTGCCTTTTGCAAGTTGAAAATCGATTTTCGGATTCCGAAAATATGATAAATAGTCCTTGACAATGGCTTTGCGAGAGGATAGAAGGCGCAACTTCACACAAAATACCAGGCGGGATGAACCCTCTCGGAGGGTTTTTTTGTTTATGGCAGGGATGGAAAGGCTATGACTACGGACATCGAAAAAGTAAGAAACATCGGCATCAGCGCCCACATCGACTCGGGCAAGACCACGCTGACGGAGCGGATCCTGTATTATACAAAGCGCATCCGCGCCATGCATGACGTAAAGGGAAAAGACGGCGTGGGGGCCACCATGGATTCCATGGAGCTGGAGAAGGAGCGGGGGATCACCATCGCTTCCGCGGCCACGTTCTGCCAGTGGAAGGGACACGAAATCAACATCATCGACACGCCCGGCCACGTGGACTTCACCATCGAGGTCGAGCGCTCGCTCCGCGTGCTGGACGGCGCGATCCTTGTTCTCTGTTCCGTCGGCGGTGTCCAGTCCCAGTCCATCACCGTGGACCAGCAGATGAAACGCTATCACGTGCCCTGTATTGCCTTTATCAACAAATGCGACCGGAGCGGTGCCGATCCATTCCGGGTCATCTCGCAGCTGCAGACGAAACTGGGGCACAATGCCGTGGCGATGCAGATTCCCATTGGCCTGGAGATCGATTTTGAGGGTGTGGTGGACCTGCTGACCATGAAGGCGCTGTATTTCGACGGCGAGCACGGGGAAGATGTGCGGGTCGAGGAAATCCCCCCGGAGCTTATGGAAACGGCCCGGAAGAAGCGGGAAGAGATGCTCGACGCGGTCTCGCTTTTTTCGGATGAGTTGACGGAAGCCCTTTTGGAAGGCGGCCTGGTATCGGAAGACATCATCCTGGAGGCTGTGCGCCGCGGCACCCTGGCCCGCCAGTTGACGCCCGTTTTCATGGGTTCGGCCTACAAGAACCGGGGTGTCCAGCCGCTGCTCGAAGCCGTGAACCGCTATCTGCCGTGCCCGTCCGATGTCGATAATCAGGCGCTGGACATGGATCATGAGGAAGCGCCGGTCAGCCTGTCCTGCGATTCGGAAAAGCCAACGGTCGCCTTCGCCTTCAAGCTTGAGGACGGGCCCTACGGGCAGTTGACCTACATCCGCGTCTATCAGGGAAGCGCTGCCCGCGGCACTACCGTAGTCAACGCCCGGAGCGGAAAGAAGGTCAAGATCGGCCGGGTGGTCCGCATGCACGCCGACCAGATGGAGGACATTGAGGCCGTGAACGCCGGGTACATCGGCGCCCTCTTCGGCATCGACTGCTCCTCCGGTGATACCTTCATCACACCCGGCGTGAATTACACCATGACGTCCATGTACGTTCCTGAACCGGTGATCTCCCTGGCCATCGTCCCGAAGGACAACAAGTCCCAGACCAACCTGTCCAAGGCCCTGGGACGCTTCACACGTGAGGATCCGACCTTCCGGACCCACGTGGACCAGGAGACCAGTGAGACAATCATCGAGGGGATGGGCGAGCTCCATCTGGAGATTTACGTCGAACGGATGCGCAGGGAATACGGCTGCGAGGTGACCACGGGCCATCCGAGGGTCGCTTACCGCGAGGCTATCACGCAGAGGGCGGACTTTAACTATACGCACCGTAAGCAGACGGGCGGCTCGGGCCAGTACGGGCGGATCGCCGGCTACCTGGAGCCGCTTTCGGAAGGCGACTTCGAATTTGTCAACGACGTGACCGGCGGATCCATTCCCACCCAGTTCATCCCTGCCGTGGAGAAGGGATTCCGGCTCTGCCTGGCCAAGGGGCCGAAAATGGAGTTTCCCGTGACGGGAATCCGGGTCGTGATCAACGACGGGGCCTCCCATGCTGTGGACTCGTCCGACATGGCCTTCCAGGCGGCGGCCCGGGGGGCATTCCGGGAGGCATACGGGAGAGCGAAGCCGATTATCCTGGAGCCGATCATGAAGGTTGTCGTCGAGACGCCGACGGAGTTCCAGGGGGCCGTCATGGGGCTGCTGAATCAGCGGCGCGGCATGATCATCGGCGCCCAGGACGAAGGGCCCCAGTGCGTCGTAGAGGCCCAGGTGCCCCTGGCGGAGATGTTCGGGTATTCGACGGTGCTCCGGTCTGCCACGCAGGGAAAGGCCCAGTTTACCATGGAATTCGCCGCCTACAGGCAGGTTCCCGTATCCGTGGCGGAGAAGATCGCGGAAGAGGTGGCCCAGCGCAAAAGGAGCGCCGCCTGAGATGAAACCGTGCGGGTCTGACGGCCGCCGGAAGGATTCTGCGGATTCATCCTCGGTCTGCGGGGAAGCGCGGGAAAGAAAGACGGCTACCATCATTCCGTGGAGGAGAAGGAGAAGTGTTATGACGATGCGGGAAGAGCAGATTCGGGAGAAGCTCCTGGGCACCCTGGCGGGGGAAGCCGAAGGCCTGCTGGAGGCGGGCCGGTTCGGAGCCGTTTTCGCCCATGCAGGGATCGGGAAGACAGCCCTGATGGTTCAGCTGGCGATCCGGGCAATGCTGCAGGGAAAGAATGTCCTGCATGTGAGTCTGCATGACCCTGTTCAGAAAGTGGCTCTCTGGTACGAGGAGCTGTTTCAGGATGCCGCGAGAAGGCAGGGGATGGCGGGAATGCAGCGCCTTTGGGAATCCCTTGTCCCCCACCGCTTCATCATGACGTTCCGCGTCGACGGATTCACCGTTCCCCGCCTGGCGGAGCGCCTGGAAGACCTGGCCGCCCAGGGAATCTTCCGGCCGGAAGTGGTGATCATCGACGGCTTTCCGTTTGAAGAGACCAGCCGTGAGGCCTTGGCCGACCTGAAGAACATGGCCGGCCTGGGCGGTTTTTACGGGTGGTTCACCGTTCACACACACCGCTACGAGACCCCGGAGGCCGATGGAATTCCCCAGCGGCTGAGACCGGTTTCCAGCCTTTTCGACGTGATCCTGGAAATGACGCCCGAAAAGGGGAGAATCCGCATCCGTTCTCTGAAAGGCGGCGGATTGACGTCCGAGGGGGGATCGTTGCTCCTCGACCCGGCGACCATGCTCGTCCGGGCGGAGGTTGCCGGGAGCTGAACCGGCCCGTACCGTGTAACGCGGATTCGGCGTCCCGCCAGGGAACGCCTGAATGCCTCTTTTCGTTTTGGCGACCAGCCGTTCCTGCGTCGGGCGGTCGCCTCCGCATCAAGATACGTTCGTGAATTCCAGGTCTTACTCTGCTTTCTTTTCCTTGAAATAGTCGGCGAGGATTTCCTCGTGGTCGAACGCCAGGGATGGCATGGTATCGCGCGTGAAGACGCCGATCTCTCCCGCGTCGTCGCCGGCCGCCGGTTTCCCGGACGCGCGGCCGACATAGACGGTTGTGATCGTGTGCTGCCTGGGATCCCGGTCCGGCCTCGAGTAGGTGTGGAGTTGGCGGAGCAGGGTGACTTGCAGTCCCGTTTCTTCCCGGGCCTCCCGGACGGCCGCCTCCTCCAGCGACTCGCCGTAGTCCACGAATCCTCCGGGGAGAGCCCAGCCGGGAGGCGGGTTCTTCCGCCGGATCAGGACGATCCCTTCTTCCAGTTCGATGATAATGTCCACCGTGGGGACGGGGTTGCGCCAGCACTCCTCGACGTGCCCGCAGGAGGGGCAGGTTTTCGCGGTCTTTGCGGCCATGACGGGGCATTTCTCCCTTCCGGCTTTTCAGGGCATAGATGGTGGATTCTTTGCGGGTCCGCTTCCGGTGTCTCCGGTTCAAATACCGCTGATGGTTTCATCCCGGGGCGTCGGCGTCCGCCTCTCTCTCCCTTCATTACAGGAGTTGCAGGAGATCCGGGGCCGAAGGAACAATGACATTGGCACCGGCCCGGAGCAGTTCCTCCCGTTTGCCTGAGCCCGTCAGAACCCCGACGGTCCGGGTGCCGGCCTCGCGGCCAGTCCGGATGTCCATGGGGTGGTCCCCTACCACAACGGCGCGGGCGGGTGCGATGCCCATTCTTGAAAGCGACTCCAGAACATGCCCCGGATCGGGCTTGACGCGTTCGGTTCCATCCCGGGGCAGGAATACATCACAGCAATCGGCAATATCCGGAAAAATCAGGGTGACGGCGGCCCCGCAGTTCCGAGTGATGATCGCACGTCGGATCTCCCGCTTCTTCATGCCCTCGAGCAGTTCCCGGACACCGGCAATGAGCGAACCATACCGGGCGGCCTGGATTTCGATAGCAGTGACGAGGCTCATCGCCTCCCGCTGGAACGACAAGGCATGGTCCGGGGATTTGCCCGTCAGCCATGCCCGACCCGCTTCGATGGTCTCCAGAACGAAAAGGCCGTCCAGAACCTCCGGGGGAATACCGGCATCCGCGGCGAGCTTTCTGACAGCCCCCCGCATGGCTGGGAAGTCGATGTTCAGGACGGCCAGGGTACCGTCGAAGTCGAAGACCGCTGCATCGGTTCCTCTCAGGATATCCCTTGGGTCCAGATCGCTTTCCATTCGAAATTCCTTCAGAAATCAAAGGGTATCCGGGCGAACAGCTCCGTCCCGCCGGTGCGTGTCATCGTGTCCGGGGCGCTCAGTCCGCAGCGGGAATTCTTCCCGCAACGCGCTGTCCCGTCAGGTAATCCGCCCGGAGGCTGCGTTCGATGGGTTGCCCTTTCTGCCAGTCCGGCAGATCGAAATCGAAGACGATCTTCAGCATCTTCATGATGATGTAAAAAGTCGCTCCCCAGAGGATTTCCGTGGTTCCGTCGGCTTCACGGTGGATCAGGCATGGAAAGTCCTGGCAGACCTCGTCCTTCGAGCCCGAGACCTCCGTATAGGTCACGATGTAGCGCCCGTAACTCTCCTCCATAAAGAAAGAATCCAGGGGAATCTCGACCACCCGGGCCACCTCGCGGTTGGGCCGGAATGCCCATGGCGCGTGAACCATCCCCATCAGAGGGAAAATCGTCCTTCGGAACAGGATGAGGGAATAGGTGGGAAGGGGGCCGAGAAAACGGATCCGGAGAGGATTCAGACCGACTTCCTCCCAGGTTTCTCGGATGGCGTTCGCCAGGAAGAGGCAGATCAACCGGTGCTCCCGGTGGCCCCGGAGACGGGACAGTTCCCGGGGACGTCCCTGAATGACGGGCATGGAGCAGGAACACAGAAGGTGCCGGAATGCGACATCTACGGCCCCGTGAAGCATCCCTCCCGGACAGCTCAGGTCGCCGGGCTGGGCCACTGTGGCGGAGCGTTTGATGAGCTGCAGGTATGGAATGTCTCCATCCATCCGGAGCAGGAGGAGGACCCCTGCGGCCTGCGCCCCCTCCTTCCGGCCGGCCCGGATGGCGGCATAGCGCTCGGCATAATCGATGGATGTCACGCCCAGGCTTTCTGTGATGCGGGATGGCAGATCCTGGACGGGATGCAGGGAATATTGTTTTGCCAGCGTTTTCATGGAGGGCACCATAGCACCATGCCGGCGGGGGCGTCCATGAAAACAGAAAGCCCGGCCTGGGGCCGGGCTTCTTGTGTAGCGGTGCCAGAAAAGGGTTGATCAACCCTTTCCGTTTCCGTTTCCGTTCTTTCGCCAGATGTTCATTTTTTCCGCTTCTTTGATCAGGCCGTCCCGCAGATCCGGATGGGCGATGTTGATCAGGGCTTCGGCTCTCTGCCAGGTGGATTTTCCGGCCAGGTCGGCAACGCCGTATTCCGTAACGATCATGTGGGCCTGGGTTCGCGGGACCGTTACGATCGATCCGGCGGGCAGGGTGGGGACGATCCGGGACTTGGTCTCCCCCGTCTTCTTGTCCTTGTAGGATGCGTTGCAGCAGATGAAGGACATGCCGCCGTCGGACATGTAGGCGCCCGTGGCGAAATCAAGCTGTCCGCCGGTGCCGCTGATGTGTCTCGGTCCCGATGACTCGGACGACACCTGCCCGAAGAGATCGACTTCCACGCAGGCGTTGATGGAAACCATATTGTCGTGCTGGCACATGACGTGAGGGGCGTTGGTGTAGGAGACGGGATAGGACGCCAGCGAGGGGTTCAGGTCGATCCAGTCGTAGAGGAACTGGCTGCCCGCGGCAAACGCATAAGCGCTCTTCTTCTTGTCCACGCCCTTCTTCTTGTTGGTCAGTTTGCCGGCCTGGTACATGTGATAGTATGCATCCACCAGCATTTCCGTGTGGCATCCCAGGTCCTTGATGTCCGATTCGGCCAGCTGTGTCCCGATGTAGTTGGGAAGACCGCCGATACCAAGCTGGATGCAGGCGCCGTTGGGAATCATGGGAACGATGTGGCTGGCGATCTTCACATCGATCTCGGTGGGGGCTGCCGGGGGGATCGCCTCGACCTTCGATTCGTGCTCAACGACATAGTCGACCTCGGAGATGTGCACGACCTCGTCGCGTCCGCCCATGGCCCAGGGGAGAAGCGGGTTTACTTCGACGATGATCTTCTTGGCGACGTCCATGGCCGCGCGCACGGCCGCGTTGCCCATGTGCGTGTTGAAATAGCCGTCTTTGTTCATCTTGGTCACGCGGAGCATGGCAACGTCGACGGACTTGATGCTCTTCTTGTAGAAGAGGGGCTGATTGCGGAAAATCATGGGGTGGTAATAGCACCGGCCTTTATCGTGAAGCTTGCGTGAATAGCCGGAGAAATGCCAGTCCTGGTAGGTAAAGACTTCTCCTTCGGGGTCGGCTTCGACGCACGCTTGGGGTGTCAGGCTCAATGTGTGCCGAATGTTGATGTTTTTGAGTTCATCCTTGCGTGCGGCAAGGGCCTTGTCCAAGGCGATCGGCTTGGTGTGGCCGAACCCATAGTCAATCCAGTCTCCGCTCTTGACCACTTTCACAGCATCTTCCGGGCTAACGAGTTTCTTCCGATACTCCTCTGCGTACGACATGAACACCTTCCTCCTTAGTTAGAATTTACACTCCTCCCCCTGTCAGGCGCTGCCGTCAGTTTGCGGAAGACGGAGTCTCCCGGCAACCGCGCCGGAAGTTCAATTTCTCCCGCTGCTACACTGCATTCACTTGTATAAGGGGTGCCGTCCCGTAGCATATCGGTTTTGAAAAATCAACATGCGAATAAGGGGTGAAGCAGAATGACCTGATTCAAACAGCAATCAGCGCCAAAAAAGAAAGACCCGGAGTTTCCACTCCGGGTCCGATTTGTTCATGGTAGCGGTGCCTGGATTCGAACCAGGGACACTACGGATATGAGCCGTATGCTCTGACCAACTGAGCTACACCGCCGCTTGCCTTTGCAAAACAGGCGACCGCATTATAACAGAAATACGATCTTGTCAACCCTCCGTTTGAGGCCTTCTATTTCTGGATCTCCATGGGTTCCGCCTGGGGGATCTGGGTGGCCACCGGCGTCATCTTGTAGGCCGCCAGGACGCTCGACTCGCCGAACGATGCTCCTGTCGAGAGAACAAGGGCCATGACGATCTCGTTTTCCCCATCGTTGTCCACGTCCTTGTACTGGTAATCGGCCACGTACCCGTTGATCTTCCGGGTTCGCCAGTTCTCTACCATGCCGACGCCGTCCCATTCAATGTTGTAGAACTCGCTCGACGTATAGAGCTTCACGTTTCGCATGATCCGGGCGGATGCGGAGATGTTTTTTACCAGCAGGATCTCCCGTCGTCCGTCCTTGTTGAGGTCCGTTGTAAGGATGCGTGTGTTGACCCAGTATTTGCTCAGGTAGGCCTCCACGCCCGTGGCGCCGGTCGGGGCCTCAACGTAAAGGTTGCTTCCGCCGAAGGGGTCGTCGCTTTTGTACAGGAGTTCGCTGGCGCCACCGAATTTCTGTAGTGATTTCAGCGGTTTCTCCGTCTCCTGGTAAATGCAGAGATAGTCGTCCTGATTCAGGGCGATAATCCTCGACGGACCCTGGCCGAGATCGTCAATGGTCAGGCCGAAGACGGACATGCCAAGGGGGATCTTCATCCTCTGGCCTTCGGTATAACGGGTGCCGTCCCAGACGATTTCATGGATCTGGGTTTCAAAAGGCATGAATTCATTGGTGTCCATGGAGATGTTCATGCCGTGGTATCGCTGACCCAGGAGCTGCTGGCTTGCCGGGTTATGCCGGTTGATCACCCGGAAGAACCACGGAAGCCTCGACGCGATCTGGACGAACTTGCCGTCCTGCCATTCGTAGACGAAGGAGTTGACGGAGTTTTCAAGGGAGTTGGTCACGATGATTTCGGGAACACCGTTGCGGTTGATGTCCGCGACGTCCACCGTCATATAATTATCCGAGGATCGCCCGCTGATCTTCTGGAGCATCCGGAATTCCTTTCCCTTTTTCTGAAAGATCCGGATCTCGTTGCGGGAGATGGTTACGATCTCATTCAGGCCGTCCTTGTTTACGTCCCCGATGTCCATGCCCCGGAACTCGAGGGGGAAACGCTCGCTCATCCAGAATCCTTTGCGGTCCACCGGCTGCATGGCATTGATGAAGTCGGGATTGATGGCACCCGTGAATGTCCCGGCCTTACCCTTACGCATGCCGGCGATGATTTCCGATTCCCTTGTGCTCGTGCCCGAGGGCATGACGGCCGTCGGCGGAGGAAGGGGTGTGAGGGGCGTGGCTTCCGGTGCTGCGCCGCCCAACACATGGGTCTCAATTTTCTGTGCGAATTCCGTTATTTTTGGAATGAC
This sequence comes from Syntrophales bacterium, assembly GCA_035363115.1. Classification (NCBI taxonomy): domain Bacteria; kingdom Pseudomonadati; phylum Thermodesulfobacteriota; class Syntrophia; order Syntrophales; species Syntrophales bacterium. The sequence continues at coordinate 315,736 of DAOSEM010000002.1, forward strand.
CTCGTCCATCCCCTTCGACGAGGTAAAAACGCCGACGGGTGACTTGCTCGTCGCGATGTCCACGAGCTTGGCGTCGATGCTCAGGTTGGCACCGATCTTGGTGACGCTGCCTGCGACAACGTAGTCGGCTTTGAGAGATTTTCCCACGGCCTGTAGCTCCGCCAGGGGCATTTCCTTGCCTGCCCTGTTGCCGAGCACGCCCAGCACCGTATCTTTGCCGGGCACCGCAATCTTGCCGGAGCTCGACAGGCGGCTGGACAGCATGTTCCAGATACCCTGCTGGACATAGTCGATGTTTTCAGCACTGGAGACTGAGAACGGCAGCACAGCCACAGTCTTGGTGTCCCTGGCCCAGACCAGCCCGGCCGCCACGACCAGCGCCGCTGCAATTACGAGAACTCCAAAACGCTTCATCATGGTTTTCCTTTCCACAGGTCCCTGTTTGAAACATCGACGCGGTTCTAACATGGTGAATCCGCGCCTTCAAGGTTTTTAATCTTACATGTTTTTAATCTTTTCCCCGGGTTCCTTCTTCGGGGTCCATCAGCGGGATCGTCAGGTTGTATATCCCGTATTCCATGACGGCCCGGAGGGGGTAGGGGACCTTCTCGAAGACCTTCATCATGGCCTTGTTGTCGGCGAACACGTCGGCCGTAAAGGCCTCGATTCCCTGATCCCGGGCCACATGGATCAGCATCTCCAGGAGGAATGAAGCGATTCCCCGGCCCTGGTAGCGCTCTTCCACGACGAAAGCCATGTCGGCATGGAGGGGGCGGTCGCGGTGACGGACATACCTCCCCTCGGCGACGATCCGCTCCACGCCGTTCTCCTCGACGACGCCGACGATGGACAGGGCGCGCCGGTAGTCGACATTGACGTACTCCTGCATCTTCGTGTGGGGCATGGCCTTGATGGGGCTGAAGTAGCGGTAATAGACGGTCATGTCGGAGAACCGGTAGAAAAGCCGCCTCATTTCTTCTTCGTCGGAAGGCTTGATGGCCCGGAAGCGTACCGTGAGATCACCCTTGAACGTATGGGCGGTCGTTATTTTTTCGGGATAAAAGAACCCGGCTTCGGAGAGGAAAATCTGGTCCGCGTAGAGAATCCGGGAGTCCTTGGCCTGGCGGACCAGTTCGGCCCGGTCGTCCGGATGGGCGATGTCGATGATCGCCTGGGCCCGCTCCCGCACGGTCCGCCCCGTCATGGAGGCGATACCGTACTCGGTGATGATCAGGTCGAGGGACTCCCGGTTGGTGAACTGGTTCGGATATTCGTCCGCTGACAGGACGATGTTGGACTTGCCCTTGAGGTTCCGGCTGGGCAGGGCGAAGATCGTCCTTCCCCCCTTGGACCACTCCGCCCGGGCGAAGATATCCTGGGCCTGCCCCGGTGTGGCGGTGATGTTTCCCCGGCCCACATGAAGGGCGATTCCGCCGGTGATGTCCACCTTCCGGGCGGGCAGGATCGCGATCATCCTGTCGTTGAGGCTCATGCGCGAGTAGTCGGACACGACGTCGATGGACTGGAATTCCACCATGGGGTTCCGGTGGAGCCACTTCATCAGTTCGGGGGTTCCCTGGGCATAAACGGTGAGGGACTTCCCGCGGAAATACCCTTTTTTCATGTTCGTGACAGCGCCGCATTTCACCAGTTCCATCAGGGGATCCGTAAAGAACGTTGAATGGATGCCCAGGTTCCGCTTCCGCGTCAGATGTTTTCCCAGGGCCTCGAAAAGGGTCCCCGAGTAGAAGGACAGGCAACTCCCGTCCTCGATGACGGAGGCGATGTTGAATGCCACTTTGTCCAGCACCTCGTCCACGGGCCAGCGGGGGAAATAGATCAGGGGCTCGTCGGACTGGACCAGGTAATTGAATTCGCTGACGTGGACATGGGTGTTGCCGGTTGTCCAGGGGACGTCGGGATTGATCTCTCCCACGACGAGCGATGCCCGTTCGAGGGCGTATTTCGGGACGTCCGCCGACACCCCGAGGCTGACGTACCCGTTTTCATCGGGAGGTGTGATCTGCACGAAGGCCACGTCGATGCGGATCGTGCCGTTATGAATGAGCCGAGGGATGTCGGAGTACCGGCAGGGGATCAGGTCCACGGAGCCGGACGTGATGGCGGGACTGGCCAGCCACCCGGAGAAGAACGTCTTCATGCGGAATTTATGGGCGTTGGCCGTGCTGCTGTAGGAAATGGCATCCCCCATGCTGACCAGCTGAATCAGCTCCAGGTCGTTCAAGTTCGGCAGGCTCGAGTTCATCAGGCGTTTCACGAGGGTCCGGGGCTCAGAAACGCCGGTTCCGAGGAAGATACTCATTCCCGGTTCGATCTTTGTGAGAACGACATCCGGGGAAACCATCTTTTTCTGCCAGTCCAGGTCGTCGAGATTGAGCATGTTTGAATCCTTCTAAGGTTAATTGTTTCTGGAAACCGGCTCGTTCAGGAGTTCCCGGCCGGGATGACATGGAAAAGGACGGCAAAGAAGTGGCACAGGCTGCCGCCCAGGACGAAGACGTGCCAGATGGCGTGGGAGTAGGGGAGGCGTTTCATGAGGTAGAAGAGGGCGCCGACCGTGTAGAAAAGCCCTCCCGCCACGAGCCAGGCCAGTCCTGCAGCGGACAGACCTGCCAGGAGGGGCTTGATGGCGAACACTGCCAGCCATCCCATGAGGATGTAGGCGATCGTGGCCGCCGTCCGGAATCGATAGACGAAAAAAATCTTGAAGACGATGCCGACGATGGCGATTCCCCAGACGACGCCGAGGAGCGTCCATCCCCACTCCCCCTGGAGGGTTACCAGCGTGAAAGGCGTGTAGGTACCGGCGATGAGCAAGTAGATGCAGGCATGGTCCAGGGTCTTGAAAATGTGCTTCAGATGGGGCGAGCGTGTGCTGTGATAAAGGGTGGAGGCCGTGTACAGGAGGACCAGGCTCGCTCCGAAGACGCTGCAGCCCACGATATGGCGAGCACTGCCGTGGAGGCTCGCGAAGATCACCATGATGGTCAGGCAGGCGACGCTCAGGAAGGCGCCCGCCCCGTGGGTGAGGCTGTTGAAGAACTCCTCGTATGAAGAGGTTCGGGGATTGTCCATCGCTATGCTTTCCACGGGCCTTCCACGATGATGTCCGACAGGGGCTTCCGGTCGGAGGGGAATTCCCTTTTCTGAAGGTGTTCCGGAAGATCTTCCATTCTCCCGGGCCGGCCGACGGCGATCATGGCCTCCACCTGGAAAAAGTCGGGCATGGCCAGCTCCACCTTCGCACGGTCATAGTCGAATCCCTGCATCCCGTGAACGACCAGCCCCATGAGGGATCCCTGAAGGGCCAGGTGCCCCCAGGAGGCACCGGCGTCATAGCTGTGGGTGCGGGCGAATTTTCCGCTGTCGAAGGTCGTCTTCGAGGCGACCACGACCAGGACCGCCGCCCGGTTTGCCCAGATCCGGTTGCTTTCCGTGAGGAGGGAAAGAAACAAGGGCCAGTGCCGGGTGTTGCGCCGGCCGTAGAAAAACCGCCACGGCTGGTTATTATTGGACGAAGGCGCCCACCGGGCGGCCTCGAACAGGGTCATGAGTTCCGCTTCCGTGATCTCCTCGCCGGACATGGCCCGGGGGGACCAGCGGTTCGGAAACAGGAGATCCACCGGATGGGTCGGCTTGCGGAAGTCTCGGATGTTCATCGAATCCTTTGCAACATCTCTACGGTATGCGTTTTGCCGCCGTTGTGGGACAGCGGAACGGCCAATTGGCTGCTCTATAGGTTCACTCGACGGGTCTTGTCAATCCATTTGAAAACCGATGCCTGCCACCCGGCAAATCCGTTTTTGTACAAAGGGACTTGCGCCACACGGGAATCCGGGGTAGAGGAACCGCCTGGCCGGGATTGCAGAAGCAGCCCGGACACCCGATAGGTTATCCATGACCGAAATCCTGACACGGCACACGTACATTTTACCCCTGCTCCTGCTTGCGGCGGGATTCTTCTGTGGCCTCGCCGCCGACGTCCTCGCACGCCGGTTCCTGCGCCGGGTCGTCCGTCGTACCGGCTGGGAGGGTGGTAATGTCCTCGTCACGGCCCTGCGGCGGATGGGAATCTACTGGTTCACGGCTGCAGCCGCGTATGTCGCCATCCACGCGGTTACCCTGTCGGTCCATCTCACCGGCATCCTGGAAAAGGGCATCCTGGTCCTGGTGATCCTTTCGGTCTCGTTCTTTTTTGCCCGCCTGACCGTGGGCGTCGTCAATCTCTACAGCAGCCGGGCCGGCGGCGTTTTCGTCACCACGACCCTCTTCGCCAACATCGCGAAGGGGCTGGTCCTGCTCCTGGGATTCCTGGTCATCCTGCAGACCCTCGGGATCTCCATCACCCCGGTTCTGACAGCCCTCGGCGTGGGCGGCCTGGCGGCGGCGCTGGCCCTCCAGGACACGCTCTCCAACCTCTTTTCGGGGATCCAGATCATCGCCTCCCGGCAGATCCGGCCGGGAGACTATGTGAAGCTGGCCGGTGGTGAAGAGGGGGTCGTGCATGACATCACCTGGCGAAGCACGACGATCAGGGCGATGCCGAACAACATGATCGTGATCCCGAACGCCGAGCTGGCCAAGACCAGAATTACCAACTTCGATCTGGGGGAGAGTGAAATGAGCATCGTCGTCCCCGTCGGGGTGAGCTATGGCAGCGACCTGGAAAGGGTTGAAAAGATCACGGTGGATGTGGCAAAAGAGGTTCTCGGGGAAATTGAGGGCGGCGTTCCGGAATTCGAGCCGCTCGTCCGTTTCACCGCGTTCGGCGATTCGAGCATCAACTTCAACGCGGTCCTCCGGGTCCGGACCTATGCGGACCAGTTCCCGGTCCGCCACGTGTTCATCAAGCGCCTGTTCCAGAGATACCGGAAAGAGGGCATCGAAATTCCCTTTCCCATCCGCACGATATACATGAAGGGCGGCGGGAAGGAAGACCAGAGGAGCGATTCGTGATCCCCAGATATTCCCGAGAAGCCATGACCCGCATCTGGAGCGCCGAGAACCGTTACCAGGCGTGGCTGGACATCGAAATCCTGGCCTGCGAGGCCTTTGCCGAGCGGGGAGAGATTCCCCGGGAGGCCCTGAACGCAATCCGGGAACGGGCCGGATTCGACGTGGAGCGCATCGACGAGATCGAAAAGGTGACCAGGCACGACGTGATCGCCTTTCTCACCTCGGTGACGGAGAAGGTGGGGGAGGAGGGGCGGTTCATCCACATGGGCCTCACCTCCTCGGACATCCTCGATACGTCCCTGGCGGTCCTGTTGAAAGAGGCCGCGGAAATGCTGCTCGCGGACCTCGACCGCCTCCTTGCCGTCCTGAAAAAGAGGGCCTTCGAGCACAAACGGACCCTGATGATCGGCCGCTCCCACGGCATTCACGCGGAGCCCATCACCTTCGGGCTTAAAATGGCCCTGTGGTACCAGGAGATGCAGCGCAACCGGCTCCGCCTCGAACGGGCCCTGGAGATCATCAGCGTCGGCAAACTGGCGGGAGCCGTGGGCACCTTTTCCTTTGTGCACCCGGACGTGGAAGAGTACGTCTGCGGAAAGCTCGGCCTGAAGCCCGCCCCGGTCTCCTCCCAGATCGTCCAGCGGGACCGGCACGCGGAGTACTTCTCCACGCTCGCCATCATCGGCTCCTCCATCGACAAATTCGCCCAGGAAATCCGGCTGCTGCAGAGGACAGAGGTGCGCGAGGCGGAGGAGTACTTCTCTCCCGGCCAGAAGGGGTCCTCCGCCATGCCCCACAAGCGGAACCCCGTGCTCTCGGAGAATCTCTCCGGCCTCGCCCGCCTGATGCGGTCCTATGCCCTGGCGGCTCTCGAGGACGTTGCCCTGTGGCACGAGCGCGACATCAGCCACTCGTCGGTGGAGCGCGTCATCGGCCCGGATGCGACGATTCTCCTGGACTTCATGCTGGCCCGCTTCACGGGCCTCGTGGAGAAGCTGGTGGTCTACCCGGAGCGGATGAAGGCCAATCTGGAGATGACCCACGGCGTGATCTTCTCCCAGATGGTTCTCCTGAAGCTGGTCGAGAGCGGGATGACCCGGGAGAACGCCTACGCGGCGGTACAGAGAAATGCCATGGCTTCCTGGGAGCGCGGGCTTCCTTTCCGGGATCTGCTCCGGCAGGACGGCGAGATCACTGCCCGCATCGGGGATGAGGAGCTGGATGAGGCGTTCCGGGTGGAAAATTTCCTCAGGCACGTGGATTACATCTTTCAGCGCGTTTTCGGGGAGGAGGCATGAGCGAACCGATTTTTCGACCGCGGGGAGAATCGGCCCGGTTTGCCGCACCGGTGCTGCTTGTTTTGATCCTGGCGTTTATGACCGGCTGCGACTATCTGCGGAGCTACGTGGAAATGGTACCGGAGAAGGGGGTCTCCCGGGAGTATCTGGTGGCGCTGGACGCCTCGACGCGAAGCCGGGGCCTGCATTCTCAGCTCGAGACCCGGGCCGGCCTGACCGCCACGTTCAAGTCCGCCGGGTTCCGGGCCGCTTATGTGAAAGACTACGCCCGGCTGTACGGCCTGACGGAAGAGCAGATGAAGTCCCGCCGGGAGGTGCTCGACGAAATGGCCTCCGATTTCGACGAGTTCTTCCTCTATGCCGCCATGCCGGACAGGGATGCGAATGATTTCGACCGGAGCGGGTCCATCTGGAAAATCTATCTGGTCGACGACCAGGGGACCCGGTTCGAGCCCATGGAGGTGCGGCGCATCGGCAAAGTGACCCCCCTGGTGACCGCCTTCTATCCCTATGTCAACCCCTACCACGGAACATGCTACAGCCTGAAATTCAAGGCGGGGTCCGTTCCGAAGGAGGGGTCCTTCCGGCTGGTCTTTACCGGCGTCCTCGGAAAGGTCGAGCTGGCCTGGCTCTGAGCAGGGTCAGATCGCCAGAGGATTCGAGAAGTTGCCCCGGTAATAGGAAGGCTGGACCAGTTCCGTGTCCCGCAGCCAGTGTTCATCGTCCCGTTCCGGGTAGTCGATGGTGAAGTGAAGCCCCCGGCTCTCCTTGCGCTGGCGGGCACATTGCACGATCAGGCCCGCCACCGTGGCGATGTTCCGCAGCTCCAGCAGGTCTTTCGTGATGAGGAAGTTCCGGTAGTATTCGTCGATCTCCCGGCTGATCAGCTCGATGCGCCGCTCCGCCCTCTCCAGGCGCTTGTCCGAGCGGACGATCCCTACGTAGTTGGACATGCAGGACCGGATTTCGTCCCAGTTGTGCGATACCACGATGGATTCGTCGCTTTCAGTGGCGCCGCGGGGGTCCCACGCCGGAATGGGTACGGGATCGTCCGGGACGGACGAGAAGCGCTCCCGGATCCGGAGGAACGTCCGGTGGCTGATGACCACCGCCTCCAGGAGGGAGTTGCTGGCCAGGCGGTTCGCCCCGTGCAGGCCGGTGCAGGACACTTCGCCGCTGGCAAAGACTCCGGGAATGCTCGTTTCTCCGTGGGCGTCCACCACCACGCCCCCGCACTGGTAATGGGCCGCCGGGGCGACGGGAATGGGCTGCCGGGTAATGTCCAGGCCGAATTCGAGGCACCGGGCATAGATGTGGGGAAAGCGGCCGATGACGAAGTTCCGGTCGCGGTGCGAGATGTCCAGGAGAACGTATTCTTCCCCGGATTTCTTCAACTCCCTGTCGATCGCCTGGGCCACCACGTCCCGGGGGGCGAGGCTTTTCATGGGGTGGTACCTGTCCATGAACGGGGTGCCGTTCTTCAGCTTCAGGATCGCTCCTTCGCCGCGGACCGCCTCACTGATCAGGAAAGCCTTGGCTTCCGGGTGGTACAGGCAGGTCGGATGGAACTGGATGAACTCCATGTTGGCGATCCGGGCACCGGCCCGGTAGGCCATGGCCACGCCGTCGCCGGTGGCGATGTCGGGATTCGTGGTGATGAGGTAGACCTTGCCGGTGCCGCCTGTGGCCAGGATCACGAAGCGGGCGCGGAACGTGTGGATCTCGCCGCGGAGGATATCCAGGACGTAGGCGCCGAGGCACCGGTCGTCCTCGGTGAACCATTGTCCCGGGATGCGGGACTTCAGGATCAGGTCGATGGCGAAGTGGTTTTCATAAAAGCGGATGTTCGGTTTCGAGGCGGCCATGTCCGACAGGGCCCGCTCGATTTCCCGGCCCGTCAGGTCGTGGGCGTGCAGGACCCGGCGCGCGCTGTGTCCACCTTCCCGGCCCAGGTCGAAGCGGTCGGGGTGATCCTTGGCCCGGGTGAACTGGACCCCCCACTCCACCAGTTCCCGGATCCGCTCCGGTCCCTCTTCGATGACGAACTTCACCACGTCGGACCTGCAGAGGCCGGCCCCGCAGACGAGGGTGTCCTCGATGTGGGCGGCAAAGGAGTCCGTTTCCGCCTGGACGGCGGCGATTCCACCCTGGGCGTAGTTTGTGGAGGATTCGATTTTTTCCTTTTTGGTGACGATGGCCACGCTGCCCAGGCCGGAGGCTTTGATGGCGAGGCTGAGGCCGGCGATTCCGCTGCCCAGGATCAGAAAGTCCGTCTTGATCTCCATGATCGGTGCGCTCCCCGTCGTCTTCCCGGCCGGACCGAAGTCTGAACGCTGACCGGACGACCGGGGTCCGGCGAACTTTACAAAATCAGGCGACTTCTATATAGTCTCCCGGCCTGATTGTAAACGAAAAACACCGGGAGAACGTGATCATGCTGGTTCTGGCCATCGAGACATCCTGTGACGAGACGGCGGCGGCGGTCGTCCGGGACGGTCGCGTCATGCTTTCGAACGTCATCGCTTCCCAGATCGACGTCCACAGCCGATTTGGAGGCGTCGTGCCGGAGATCGCCTCCCGCAAGCACATCGAGGCAATTGGAGCCGTGATCCTGCAGGCCCTCGACGACGCCGGAACCACACTTGACGAGATTGATGGGATCGCCGTCACACGGGGACCCGGCCTGGTCGGATCCCTCCTGGTGGGCCTCTCCGCGGCCAAGGCGGTCGCTTTCGGACGGAAGCTTCCCTTTGTCGGGGTCAACCACCTGGAGGGACACGTAGCGGCCGTTTTCCTGTCCGACCGCCGGCCTTCCTTTCCCTTCGCCGCGCTCGTAGTCTCTGGCGGGCACACGACGATCTACCGGGTGGACGATTTTTCGCGTTTCTCCATCCTCGGGCAGACGCGGGACGACGCTGCCGGAGAGGCCTTCGACAAGGCGGCGAAGCTCCTCGACATCGGCTATCCCGGCGGGGTTGTCATCGACCGCCTGGCGAAACAGGGGGACCCGTCCTCCGTTCCGTTTCCCCGGGCCATGCGGGACAGCCTCGAGTTCAGTTTCAGCGGCCTCAAGACGGCGCTCCTGAACTACGTGAAACAGAAGGGTATGCCGGGAACGGAAGCAATGCCGGGGGTTGTGGCCAGTTTCCAGGAGGCCGTGGTCGACGTGCTCGTGGAGAAGACCCTCCGGGCAGCAGATGAGAATGGCCTCGGGCAGGTGGTGGTCTGCGGGGGAGTGGCCGCCAACAGCAGGCTCCGGACGCGGTTCCAGGAAGACGCCCGGGAGCGGGGAATCGAGGTGCTCGTCCCGCCCCCCGTTCTGTGCACCGACAACGCCGCCATGATCGCCGTCGTGGGCGATTACCGGCTCTCCATGGGCATGCGGGATTCCTTCGACCTGAATGCCGTTTCCCGGTGGCCCCTGTCTTCGTTCCGATGAACCCGCTCAAGGAATGGCTCGCCGGATTCTACCGGCGCTTCGTGAGCCTTCGGGGGGACCCCCGGCACATCTCCCTCGGGTTTGCCATCGGTGTTTTCATCGGCACGACCCCGACGATTCCGTTCCATACGACGCTGGTTCTGGCCGCATCCGCTCTCTTCCGCCAGCATCTATCATCGGCATACCTGGGGTCCTGGCTCATTTCCAACCCTCTGACGATCCCGATTCTGTACGTGTCCCAGTACGAGGCGGGCCGCCTTCTGCTGGGCATGGAGCGATGCACCCTGGTCCTTCCCGATTACTCGCTGGCGTCGGTCGCCGGTCTGGGCTGGGAGATCCTCCTGCCGCTCCAGGTCGGGGGCCTCCTGTTTGCGCCGGTCTTCGCACTGCCGGCCTATCTCGTTACGAGGCGGCTGCTTGTCGCCTGGAGGGCCGAAAAAGCATGATCACACCACGGAAAGTTCTCCGTTCCCGGGGGCTCAGGCCGAGAAAAAAGCTGGGGCAGTGTTTTCTCCAGGACCGCAATATCCTGGAGAAGATCGCCGCTATGGCGGAGATCGGGGGTGCCGGGACGGTGGTTGAGATCGGCGCCGGGACGGGGGTTTTGACGGAACGGATCGCGGAGGTGGCCGGGCACGTCCTGGCCGTCGAGGTGGATCCGCGGATGACGGAAATCCTCGAGGAGCGTTTCCAGGACCGGGGCAACGTCGAGATTGTCCACCGCGATGTCCTGGAGGTCGATTTCTCCACACTTGCAGGCGGTGAGGGCGGGGAGGGGATCACGGTGGTCGGCAACATCCCCTATTCCCTGTCGACGCCGATCCTGTTCCATCTGCTGGCGCACCGGAGGCGGATCCGGAGGGCGGTGCTGATGTTCCAGAAAGAACTGGCGGAGCGACTGGCGGCGTCTCCGGGGACGAAGGAATACGGCATCCCATCGGTCCTGGTGGCCGCCTCTGCCCGCGTTACCCAGCGACTGGACGTTCCTGCCACCTGTTTCTATCCTGTTCCCCGGGTCCACTCCCGGGTGCTGCGCTTTGACTTTCTCAAGGAACCGCCGTTTCCGCTCGGAGAAGAGGCGTATTTTACGGCGCTTGTCCGGGCGGCCTTTGCCAGCCGGAGAAAGACGATATACAATAATCTTTCGAGGGCATCCCTGGGATTGCCCGCGGGCAGCGACCTTGACGTTCTCCTCCGGTCCTCGGGAATCGACCCGGTACGCCGGGCAGAGACCCTGTCTCCCGCTGAATTCGGCCGGCTCAGTGCCGTACTCCTGGAGACCTCGCGAAAAGGCCTTGACAACAGGGACCCCGTTTGATACGGCGTTTTTGCCGCTTGGATCCGGAGACGGACTGAGACGGAAAGGTCAGGCAAAGGATTGAGCCAAAAGCAAACCAGGCCTCCCGTCTCGCGACGGCGAGGCTTTTTTTATTGGGATGGAACGAATGATCCAGATCATCGAAACGGTTCGGGAAATGCAGGCTTTCTCGGATTCGCTCCGGCGGCAGGGAAAGACGGTTTCCTTCGTACCGACCATGGGCTTTTTTCACGAAGGGCACCTCGACCTCATGAGGGAGGGGCGCCGGCGGGCCGACTGCCTCGTGGTCAGCATCTACGTCAACCCGACCCAGTTCGGCCCCACGGAGGACCTGGACCGCTATCCCCGGAATTTCGACAGGGACCGGGAACTGGCCGAATCGGTCGGAGTGGACGTCATCTATTTCCCGTCGAACCGGGAGATGTATCCCCCGGGCTATCAGACCTATGTGAATGTGGAGGAAGTCACCGACAACCTCTGCGGCCTCTCGCGGCCCGGGCATTTCCGGGGCGTCACCACCGTCTGCTGCAAGCTCTTCAACATCGTGAAGCCCCACCTGACCGTCTTCGGCAAGAAGGACTTCCAGCAGCTCGCAGCGATCCGGCGGATGGTGGAGGACCTCAACATGGACCTGGAAGTGGTGGCCATGCCGACCACGCGGGAGTCCGACGGGCTTGCCATGAGCTCCCGGAATACGTACCTGAAGCCGGAGGAGCGGGAGTCCGCCCTCAGCCTTTCCCGCTCCCTCAAGATTGCCCAGGAACGGTATGCCGGCGGCGAGCGCGACGCCACGTCCATCCTCGCGGAAGCGAAATCCTTCATTTCATCCCACCCCTTCACGAATATCGACTACGTGCAGATCTGTGACGCCGCGACCATGAAGGATGTGGAGCGGATCGAGGGGATCTGCGTCATGGCCCTTGCCGTACGGGTGGGAAAAACAAGGCTCATCGACAACTCCGTCTTCGGAGAGCCCCTGGACGTGCCGACGCCCGGGACGCCGAAGGCGTAAAAAAAGAATCCTTTCGAACAAGGGGCGCGTCATGCAGCGGTTCATGCTGAAATCGAAGATCCACCGGGCCACGGTCACCGATGCGGACCTTCACTACGAGGGCAGCATTACCATCGACGAGAAACTCCTGAAGGCGGCGGACATCGTTCCTTATGAGAAGGTGGCGATCTACGACGTCGACAACGGGGAACGGTTCACGACCTACGCCATCACCGGGAAGGCCGGATCGGGAGTCATTTGCCTGAACGGCGCGGCGGCCCGCAAGGTCTCCCGGGGCGATCTGGTGATCATCGCCAGTTACGTCACGGTGGATGATGACGCCGCGCGAACGTGGACCCCCAAGTGCGTCTTCGTGGACGAGAAGAACCGGATCAAGAAGCGCAAGAAGTGACACGGTCCGCCGATTTGCCCCGCCGGAAGGATCTCAAGCCTGCCGGCGGATCCATGAAACAGCTTTCCCTTCCCTTTGCATCCGGTGAGCGGGACCTCCAGGAACGCCTGGAGACCTGCCTGCGCCGTCCCGTCCATCTCGTCCTTACGGACAATCACGTCTCGATGATCCGCGTCCGGACCGACGCCGACGGCGTCCGGCTCCGCCTGCACCGGATCTTTCTCGATGCCGGGGACGACGTCCTCCGGGAAGTCGCCCGTTTTGCCCGCACCCGGAAAAACCCCGGTCGCCTCATCGGCGATTATATCCGCGACCGGCTTCGGGACCGTCCCGAACAGGCTGCACGCGCCGTCCGCATTGAACCGCAGGGCCGGCACTTCAACCTCCAGGCCGCATTCGACAGCCTGAACAGGCTTTATTTCGACGGCCGCCTCTCGGTTCCCATCACATGGGGCCGGGGAAAGGCGTCCCGCCGCGTCCGGCGCCGGATCCTGGGAAGCTTCAGCAGCCGCACCGGAACCATCCGCATCCATCCGTGGCTGGACCGGAAGACGGTTCCCCTCTACGTATTGGAGTACGTGGTCTATCACGAGATGCTCCATGCCGACATGGGGGCGGAGATGAGGAATGGGCGGCGGATCGTTCACTCCGCGGAGTTTCGCCGCAGGGAGCGTCTCTTCATCCGCTGGGCTGAGGCGGAGGCCTGGAGAGGGTAGGGCCGGCTGCATCGCCGGATGGTGCCGCCTTACGGAATTTCCGGGTGGGGGATCGGGGTGCCGGGATCGCCGGCGAGGCCGGAAAGGAATCCCAGGAGGACTTCGTTGAAGGTCTCCGGCTGATCGATCGGTGTCAGGTGGCGCGACTGCCGGATCACGGCCAGCTCCGCACCGGGAATCCGCCGGGTGTACGCCTCCTTGAGGGAAACGGGCGTGTAGTCCTGGTCCGCTGTGACAATCAGGACGGGGCAGCGGATCTCCCCGATGCGATCGGCCACGCTCCAGCCGGTGATGGCCTTCATGGAAGCCAGGTAGGCCCGCCGGTCGTTTTCCGCCCAGCGGGCGATCAGGGTGTCATGCAGGTCCTTCTGGTGCGGCTCCGGAAGCAGCATGTCCGCCAGGATGGCCCCCATCTTCCGCATTCCCAGGAAACGCACGATCAGGCGGCGGAGAAAAAACGCCCGGCGGTCCCTTGCATTCGTGAGAACCATGGCCGGACCGCTGTTGACGACGGTCAGGCTTTTCACGAGCGTCGGCTCGTCGACGGCAAGCTGGAATGCCGTCATGCCCCCCATGGACAGCCCCACGACGTGGGCCGGTACGGTCCCCACGGCCTTCAGGAATGCCGCCGCATCCCCGGCGAACTGACGCACGCTGTAGGGCCCCCGCGGCTTGTCGGTTCGTCCGTGACCCCGGTTGTCGAAGGCTACGACCTGGAAGCAGCGGGAGAAGAACTCCATCTGCCTTTCCCAGTCGCGGGTGCTTGACCCCAGACCGTGGAGAAACACCAGGGGCTCACCCGCTCCCGAGGCCTCGAAATAGACATTCAGGTCGTTCACACGGACATGCGGCAAGGTTGCCTCCTTCTGTACCCGTTTACGTTTCAGTTCGGGATGCGGTCTCTCCGGACGGATTGCCGTTTGTCTTCCAGAGCCGGTAAGGGTTCCGGGCGAGGTTCACATTGAAATAGCGGGAATCGGTGGAGACTTCCCTGCCTGCCCAGGGGGGCTCCGACACCGGCTGATCCTCCCGCTCCAGCTCGACCTCCGCCAGGATCAGGCCGTCGTTGTCCCCCAGAAACTCGTCGATCTCCCAGATCAGGCCGCCATACCGGACCTGCCGGCGCCGCTTCTCGATCCACGGCCGGGGACAGAGCCGCTCCAACATCTCTTCCGCGTCGGCTCGCGGGATCGGATATTCATATTCGAGGCGGGTCAGCCCCGAGAGGAGGGACTTAACCGCCAGGAAGGCATGTTCCCCGCAGATCCGGATCCTGACGAGACAGGCCGGATCCGACTTGAGATACCCTTGGCGATACAGGACGCCGTTATCGTCCGAACGCCACGAGTCGCCGCAGACAAGGTATTTTCGCTCGATTTCACGGGCCATGGGGGGCTGCTCCAGGATCGTATTCTGTAAGTCCTGATCCATGACGGACGGGCATGAGTGATCCATACGGGATGAACCGGGGTGTGTCAAGGGAGGCAAATCATTTCGACCCCCGGTCCCAGACCGGACCGGCAGGCTTGCAAAACCAGAACTCTCCGTTTATCATGGCTTCGCTGTTCGCTTCCCGAGGAGGTCGGTCCCGATGGACGTTCTTGCGCTGAGTCGCCTGCAGTTCGCCGCCACGGCGGGTTTTCACTTCCTGTTCGTTCCGCTGACCCTGGGATTGTCCATCCTGGTGGCCTTTATGGAGAGCCGCTGGGTCGCCACGGGAAACCCGATGTACCTGAGGATGACCCGCTTCTGGGGCAAGCTTTTCCTCATCAACTTCATCCTCGGCGTCGTCACCGGACTCACCATGGAGTTCCAGTTCGGCATGAACTGGGCGGAATACTCCCGTTTCGTCGGCGATATCTTCGGTGTCCCGCTGGCCATCGAGGCGACGGTGGCCTTCTTCCTTGAGTCGGTGTTCATCGGACTCTGGATCTTCGGCTGGAACCGAGTTTCGAAGGGCGTGCACGCCTTTGCGATGTGGATGGTCGCCTTCGCCACGAACCTGTCGGCCCTCTGGATACTCCTGGCCAACGGCTGGATGCAGCATCCGGTGGGTTACGTGATTCGGAACGGCCGGGCGGAGATGGTCGATTTCTGGGCCCTGTTGACCAACAGCTATGCCTGGTGGAAGTTTTTCCACACGGTGCTCTCGGGGTATGTCGTGGCCGCATTCTTCGTCCTGGGGATCTCGGCCTGGCATCTGCTCCGGAGGAACGAAAGACCCCTCTTCACGGCCTCCTTCCGCATGGCAGCAGTCTTCGGCCTCGTCAGCTCCCTTCTCCTGATCGGTGCAGGGGATTTCGCCGCCAAGGACGTGGCGAAGGCCCAGCCGACCAAGCTGGCCGCCATGGAATCCCACTGGGAGACCGGGAAGGCCGTGCCCTTTTACCTGCTCCTCGTTCCCGATGCGAAGAACGAACGGAACGCCGTCCAGGCCATCCCCGTTCCCGGCGTCGTCAGTTTTCTCTCCTTCGGCGATTTTCAGGCCGAGGTGAAGGGGCTGAAGGATTTCCCGAAAGAGAACCGGCCGCCCGTCATGGAGGTCTTTGTCAGCTTCCGGCTGATGGTCGGTCTCGGGGGGCTCTTCGTGCTCCTGTCGGCCTTCTCCCTCTTTCTTGCATGGAAAGGCCGGATCGAGGCGTACCCATGGTTCCTCAAGATCCTGTTCTATGCCATCCCGCTTCCCTACATCGCGGCCCAACTCGGCTGGGCGGTGGCGGAGGTGGGCCGCCAGCCGTGGCTTGTCTACGGTGTCTACAGAACCGCTGAGGGCGTTTCCAGGAACATTTCAACGGAGCAAGTACTCCTGTCGGTGATCGGTTTCACCCTGTTTTACGGATTCCTTGGGCTTCTGGATATTTACTTGCTGGCGAAATTCGCCCGGAAGGGGCCGGATCCCCTGCGGGTGAAGGCAGCCGGCCCGGAAGGGGCATGATATGGAATATCAGGTGATCTGGTTCGTTTTGTGGGGTTTGTTGTGGGCGGTCTATTTCATGACCGACGGATTCGACCTGGGTGTGGGAATCCTGCTTCCGGTGCTGGGTGGTGACGACACGGATCGCGGGGTGATGCTGCACACGATCGGACCCGTCTGGGACGGCAACGAGGTCTGGCTCGTGACGGCGGGCGGCGCAACCTTCGCCGCCTTTCCCGGGGTCTACGCCCTGCTCTTCAGCACGCTCTACACACCCCTGCTGCTGGTGCTGTTCGCCCTCATCGTTCGGGGGGTGGGACTCGAGTTCCGGGGGAAAGGGACGACGGAATCCTGGAAACGGAGATGGGACACGGCGATCTCCATCAGCAGCACGCTGATCGCGTTTCTCTTCGGGATTACCTTCGGAAACCTGTTTTTCGGACTCCCCATTAATGCCGACGGGTATCAGGGTGGAGTAGCCGGGCTTCTGAACCTCTATGGAATCCTGACGGGGCTTCTGTTTCTCCTGCTCTTCTCCGTTCATGGAGCCCTGTGGCTTGCCTGGAAGACCGACGGCGCCCTGGCCGCCCGGGCGGCCGATTTTGCAGGGAAGGCGTGGGCCGCCCTGGCGGTCTTCCTGTTCCTTTTTCTGTTCTACACCGCTTCAACCACCGGGCTCGACCGCAATTTCACCGCCTTCCCGATCCTTCTCGGATTCCCCCTGGCGGCGCTGGCGGCCTTGGCGGGCATTCGCTTCTTCATGGGGAGGGGCCATTTCCTGGGGGCATTTCTCGCCTCCTGCGCCGCCGTTCTCCTGACGGTGGCAACCGGCATCGCCGGGCTGTACCCGAACCTGGTACCATCCCGGCTCGATCCGGCTTTCAGCGCTACCGTCTTCAACGCCTCCTCCAGCCCGTACACGCTGAAGATCATGACCATCGTGGCGCTGGTGTTCGTCCCGATCGTCATTGCCTACCAGGTCTGGGTCTACCGTGTTTTCCGACACAGGGTAAGTGCCTCGGAACTGGCAAAGGATGAAGACGGGTACTGATGGGATGGGGAGGGTGTGAAAAAGAGATAAAAAAAGGGCGGATGGAAAAGGAGGGAACCTGAAAACCATCCGCCCATATTAAACTGGGAGGTACCCGGTAACCTATGCCTCCCAGAATCGATTTAGGGGGTCGGTGGGTGGAAAGGAGGGAACAGAAACCACCCACCGATTAAAAACAATCATCACACTCGGCAGTCGCGTCAAAACGTCTCTGGAAGAAAAAAACGGATGCTCTGCTCTTTCGGAACAACTCCTTTCTTTTCCTCACGCTTTTCGTTTTTCTTACCGCTGAACGCCCCGCCTTCTGCAGACAGGAAAAATTCTTCTTCTGTTAACCCTTGACCGTTACTCTGAATGACCGAAGAAACCGAATCGAGGTCCGAACTCTTGCGCTTCTCTTTGTCCGTTGAACTCTTTTGCATTCGTTGCCGGATTCTTGTTTTCTTTTATCTCCCAGTGGTGCTCGGGTTTGTTTGATGATGGTTATCGCAATTTCGATGCCAGAAGAGGGAAATGCAGGGGGAAAAGGTTGTAGATCTCATAACATGTTGAATATGCTTGTGTAATATTTAGAATGGGATTGTGTGAAAGGGGGTTGGTTGCAGGGAAGCAGGCACGCGGGCACAGGCTTGAGGAAAAAATCGTGCGATTAACGCACGCTATTTTTCCGGATATTCCTTATTTATTTGTAAATAAAGACAATATAGATCATGTGCGGAATATGAACAGGTGTGCGAGTATCGCACGTTCATTGCGGCTGCTTATTATGACCGAGGAGCTTCTTTGCCTCGCGTATGAATTTGTATCTTGATATTCCAAGTAATTTAGAGGCCTTTGCTTTGTTTCCTCCGCATCGGTCCAGGGCTTGTGCAATGATTTTCTCCTTGATGTCATGGGCGATCTTTTCCACGACCTCGTCATAGTTGATTCCGCCCTGGGAGATCTCAGGGAAAAAATTCTCCAGGGAGATCTTTGGCATTCCCGAAGGCGATACGGATTTCATTTCCATGGGCAGGTCAGCCACGGTAATGAACGGCCCGATCGTCTGCAGGATCATCACCCGCTCGATGATGTTCCTGAGTTCCCGGACATTGCCGGGCCAGGGATAATTCAGGAGGACATCCTGGGCTTCCTTGGTGAATCCACGGACGTTCTTTCGGAATTTTCGATTGAACTCATCCACGTAATACCGGGCCAGAAGCAAGATGTCCGCTTTCCGCTCGCGAAGGGGGGGCAGTGCGATCGGGACGACACTGATCCGGTAAAAGAGATCCTCTCGAAACTCACCGTCGGCCACCATTTTCGTGAGGTCCCTGTTGGTGGAGAAAACGAACCGGACGTCAATGGGGATGTTTTCCGTACCTCCCAGACGGCGGATGTGCCTGTCTTCCAGCATGCGGAGGAATTTTGCCTGCAGGGGAAAGCTCATGTCGCCGATTTCGTCCAGGAGCATCGTTCCCCCCTGGGCCGATTCGAGAAGACCGATCTTCCGCTTCTTGGCATCCGTGAAGGCCCCCGCCTCGTAACCGAAAAGCTCGCTTTCCAGGAGGGGTCCGGGAATGGCGGCGCAGTTGACGTCGACGAAAGGCTTCCCCTTGCGGTTGCTCTGGCGGTGAATTGCCCGGGCGATCAATTCCTTCCCCGTGCCACTTTCCCCGCGGACCAATATGTTCGTGTCATGCTGCGCGATGTCCTCGATCATGTGGAAGATGTTGATCATCTGCTCAGACTTGCCGAGGATGTTGTGGTATCCCAGCAGAATCTCCTGGTTTTCGCGCAGTTTCTCCACCTCCGACTTGAGGGTTTTCGCCTCCAGGGAGAGGATGGAGTGCATAATGGCGTTGTCGTAGGTCGTGGCGGCGTTCTTTACGAGAATGTCCAGAAGGTTCATGTGGTCCGGGGAGAAGCTCCCGGTTTTTTTCGCCAGGTACAGGGCGCCGCGGAACTTGTCCCGGATGTTGAAAGGGACGGCGATCTCCGACGGACAGTCTTCGTAGAGCGGCTTCACGTCCAATCCGGCCGGATCGGTGGACACCAGGATCGCATTGGACTCCAGAGCCTTGCGGATCAGGCCGTTGCCGATCTTCTCGTTGCAGGTCGCCTGGTCGTGGATGAAGACCGTCTCACCGTCGCTGATCAGGCACCGTTCCTTCACCACGTCCAGGAAATAGACGAGGATCTTTTCCGCCGCGGCGATGCGGAGGGCATTCACGATCATGATGTCCATGATCCGGTGGTCCAGCGTGTAGCTCTCGTTCATCTCGGTGACGGCCTGCTCCAGGACCAGGAGCTGGCGGATCTTCTCGGCATTGGTCTCCAGGAGCCGGGTGGCGTGAATGATGATGCTGATCTGGCTGGCGTAGGTGAGGAAAAGGCGGATCTCCTCCGTGAAGAAGGTGACGTGCTCGCGGCTGAACCCGGCGAGGATTCCGATGACCTCCTGGTCGATTTTCAGGGGGGCGATGAAGATGGACCCCTCATCCATGATCTTCGTCAGGTATCGGTCCAGGTCGGTGACGCGGTCATCATTGGCCACGTCCTCAATGGTCATGAGTTCCCCGGTCAGGGCCACCTTCACGGCCATGCAGTCGTCCTTCTTGATGTCCAGGGGGGCGGAGAAGACACGGTTGCGCTCCTCCGGCGTGTAGTTCTTCATCACCTTGGCGTGGAGAAACCGTTTCGTTTCGTCGAAGAGACGGATGATTCCCCGGTCGAATCCGATGGTGCCGACCACTTCGTCGAGGATCCTTTCCAGAATTTCGTCAACCCGGGAGGGGGTGGTGAGGAGTGCGCTGATGCGAAAAATGCTGGCCAGGACCTTGTCCTTGTCCAGGATAGGCTTTGACCAGCGTTCCGCAGGTGTCTTGCCTTCGGTTTTCATGGCAGCGTAATCCTGTCGCTCCCTTTCAGGTCTGCTTCAAGATGATGCTGAGGGCCGTGGTCAGCTTGATGGTGTCTTCGTCGGCCTTTCTCAGGCGGCTGCTGACGATCCGGGCCAGATTCAAGGCCACCCTGTATCCTAGGTCCGTATCCTCTTCGGCGAGCCGCAGGAAATCGTCCTTGCTGATTTCGTACAGCACGCAGTCCGTGAGAGCGGTGATGGTGGCCGTCCTTTTCTGCTTCTCCAGGAGGGCGATTTCCCCAAAAACGGCATGGTCCCGGGCACTCAGACGAGTGAAGACCTTGCTCCTGTCCGTTGTGTCGTCCTCGTCCATGCCCGGAAGCACGAGGCTCTTCACCACTTCGACCGTCCCGTCGAGGATGATGTAAAGAGAATCGCCTTCATCGCCTTCCCGCATGACGGTTTCCCCGCTCTGGAATGTCACGCGCCGGGAGATGTTGATGAGCTCGCGGATCTGCTCCGGTGTCAGCTCGCGGAAGAGTTCCGGTTCCTGCAGGAAGGATATTCTCTCGTCGTTCATGGCCGGCTTTCCCTCGGTTCGGTGTCGCCGCGGCTCAACTGTGCCGGGGTTTGTTCCGGGACAGGATTACGGCATGGTCGTTTGGGGCAATCGGATAACCGCCGTCGGGATTGATGGTGAGTTTCGCCTCGTCCTGTTCGTAGAGGAAATCCTTTTTCGACTCCCGGATCTTATCCCTGATGAAGCTTTCGATGACGGAGGTATTGTCGGAGAGCAGGTCCTCCAGCCTCACGGCGGCCTTGTCCCGGACGATGCCCAGGAGGATGGCTCCATGGGAGTCCCGGTAATGATCCGCCAGTTCGCGATACGGTTTCCCGACAAAGGACCGGGGGATATCGACACGCCAGAGCTTGTTCGTGTCTCCCAGGGCCATCAGGTTTGAAAAGATCCTGGGAATTCCCGGTGAGTCGACGGCGCTGGCCATCAGCGCGCCGATGTGTTCTCCCCGGACGATGATTTCATCGACATGGGCTCGTTTCAGGCTGGCCTTGTTCTCGCCGTTGAGGAGCTCGGCGATGATCCGGATCCGGGGATTGATGGAACGGATGGTCATGGCCGTCAGCGTCGTCCGCTCGTCCACCCGGTCCCGGGGATGGCCTCCCGACAGGTCCGCCATGAGGATCGCAAAGGCGGCCCCGGGAATGTTGGCCCGCATCAGAACTTCTTCCTGGACGAAATTGCCCCGGATGAACTTCAGGTTGTGGTATTTCAGGCGCAGGGGATCCAGATCGTCGGGGGACAGTTCGTTGATCAGGACCAGCGGCTTGTCTCCCGCAAGTCCCTGCCGGATCAGGCCGTTCAGCAGTTCCTCCGTATGCTGGTTCCATCCGCACAGGACGATGTGGTTCCTTTCCTTGAACGTATCCAATCCCTTTCCCTCCATGATCTTCCGCTCGACGAAGAGAGACGCGATGGTGGCCGTGAACAGGGACATCAGGCCCACCCCCGACAGGATGACGAGGATTCCCACCAGTCGGCCCCCGACGGAAACGGGATACTTGTCGCCGTACCCGACGGTGCCCATCGTGACGATGGACCACCAGAGCGCATCCCAGACCGAGGTGATGTTCGCCTCCTGCCGGAGGTGCTCGAAGTAGTGGACCGCCAGGGCGGAGAGCACGACGACGCTCAGAGTGAGCAGGGCGACCTGGACGGCGGGAAGGCTGTACAGGCGTTGGAGTTTCTTTCCCAGCGCTTTCATGGTGGCAGTGGTCCTCCGGAGCGGTCGTGCACCCGGTTACGATCCGCTTCTGCCGAACTCGAGAAAATGCATGGAGAAAGTTGCCCGTCCCTGTGTGGCGGAACGGAGATCGGTCGAATATCCGAACATGGCCCGCAAGGGTACTTTCGCCCGGATTTCACTGATGGGTCCCCTCGGTGTGATGGCCTGAACTTCCCCTTTCCGGGAATGGATGTCGCCGATTACCTCGCCCATGAATTCCGATGGGGACAGGATGTCGACCAGCATGACCGGTTCCAGGAGCGCCGGCTCCGCCTGGGTGAATCCTTCGCGGAACGCCGTGGAGGCGGCGATCTTGTAGCCGAGCGGGGAGGACTCGCTGTCCCGGTAGGCTCCTCCCAGGAGGGTGACCCGGACATCGATGACCGGGTAGCCGGCCACGGTTCCGCTGAACAGGGCTTCCCGGATTCCCTCGATGAGCGCCGGGTGGAACTCTTCCGGTACCTGGGCGGGATCGATCCGGTTTATGATGTCATTGCCCATTCCCCGCTCCAGGGGTTCCAGGCGGAGCCGAACGGATCCATAATGGCGCCGGTCCCCCAGTTCCTTCTCGAACACTCCGTCCAGCTCCAGGCTCTTCTGAATGGTTTCCCGGTAGACGACCCTGGGCTTGCCCACGTTGACATGGGCGTTGAACTCCCGGGTCAGGCGGTCGATGATGATCTCCAGGTGCAGCTCTCCCATGCCAGAGATCACGGTCTGGGCCGTCTCTTCGTCGTACTTCACCCGCAGGGTGGGGTCCTCGTCCGCGAATTTGGCCAGGGCCACGGAAAGCCGCTCCTGGTCCGCCGGGGTTTTCGCCTCGATCGCCTGGCTGATGACCGGTTCGTAGATGTCCATCGGCTCCAGGAGGATCGGATGCCCCTCGTCGCAGATGGTATCCCCGGTCGCGGTTTCCTTGAGCCCCACGACGGCGATGATGTCGCCCGCCTGGGCTGTCTCGAGGCGCTCCCGCTTGTTGGCGTGCATCTTCAGCAGGCGGGCGATCTTTTCCTTCTTTCCCTTGCCGGCGTTGTAGATCTCGCCACCGGCCTTGATCTGGCCGGAGTAGATGCGGAGATAGGTGAGCTTCCGCCCCTCGTCGAGCTGGACCTTGAAGGCCAGGGCGCACAGCGGTTCCGAGGCGCTGCTGGGTCGCACCTCTTCTTCCCGGGTCACGGGATGATGGCCACGCACGGGGGGAACGTCCACGGGGGAGGGGAGATACTGGACCACAGCGTCGAGCAGCGGCTGGATGCCCTTGTTCCTCAGCGCGGCGCCGCACATCACCGGCACGGCCTTCAGCGAGAGCGTCGCCTGGCGGACGGCGGCATGGATTTCCTCCTCGCCGATTTCCTCGCCGGCCAGGTATTTCTCCGCGATGCCGTCATCCAGGTCGGCCAGGATCTCGATCATCCGGTCCCGGTGCTCCTGCATGGCCCCGGCGAATTCCCCGGGGACGTCCTGGATGGTGAAGTTCTGGCCCTGGGTGCTGTTGTCCCAGGTGACGAACCGGCGGCGGATCAGATCGACGATGCCCTGGAATCCGTCTTCCTGTCCTGCGGGAATCTGGATCGGCAGGGGCAGGGAGTGGAAACGCTCGCGCATCTTGTCCATGGTGCGGAAATAGTCGGCACCGACGCGGTCCATCTTGTTGACGAAGGCGATCTTCGGGACACCGTACTTGTCGGCCTGGTGCCAGACCGTTTCCGACTGGGGCTCGACGCCGCCGACGGCATCGAAGACCACCGCGGCCCCGTCGAGAACCCGCAGGGACCGCTCCACTTCGATGGTGAAATCCACGTGGCCCGGCGTGTCGATGATGTGGATCTCGTGGTTTTCCCAGGTGCAGGTCGTGACCGCCGCGGTGATGGTGATTCCCCGCTCCTGTTCCTGGGGCATCCAGTCCATGACGGCCTCCCCGTCATGAACCTCGCCCATCTTGTAGGAGCGGCCCGTGTAATAGAGAATCCTCTCCGTCACGGTGGTTTTCCCCGCGTCGATGTGGGCGATGATGCCGATGTTCCGGATTCTGGATAATTTCGTCTTGACCGACATGTCCGTTCCGCCGGGATCTCAGGACTTGGCGCCGGGCGCCGTCAGGTCGCGCGGAGCAAAGGGCTTCCGCGTGTCGATATGTCCCCGGATCGATGCCAGTTCCTTACCGTCGAGCATGATCCGGACTCTCTTGATCGCGGGGACGTTTGTGCACAGTGAGTTCGTCAGGGAGAAAATGCTTGCCGTTTCGCTCGTCCCGCTCCCTGGATGGGCATTCACGAAGGTCTTGCTGAAACTGACCTCGGCGGTTCCGTCCTGCAGAATCTTGACGCCCTGGACGTCCGCCTTCGCCGGCAGCGTGGGGGTGTTGCCCGTCTTCGAGCCGGCCAGGAGGGCCTTGACGATTTCCCGGGCCTGTTCTTCGTCCGTCGCCTCTTTCGGAACGAACCGTTTCTCCGGGACCAGGAAACGCTCGTTCGCATCCGAGAAGTACAGGGTTACCTCCCGTTTCTCCTTCCTCTGGGCCGTTCCCTTCCCGGAGGTCGGGAAGAGGGCATCGAACAGGGTGACGAAGAAAAAGATGAGGAGGCCCACAATGGCCAGCGCGGCGGCGGAAAGGGCAAGGGTCCGCCAGCCCTTTTTCTTTTTGCGGGTTCGGACTTCGTTTGATCGCTTCTGTTTCTTGGATGCCATGGAAGGCCTCAGCGTGAAAGGAGTTTCAGGAGTTCTCTCGCCCGGGTGGCGAAATCCGTATTCGGTGCCTGCTGGACGACCGTCTCAAGCGACTTGACGGCATCCGCCTTTCTTTCCAGGCGGATCTGGCATTCGCCGAGTTTCAGGTGTGCCTCCGTGTAGGCCGGCGACAGTTCCACCGCTT
This sequence comes from Syntrophales bacterium, assembly GCA_035363115.1. Lineage (NCBI taxonomy): Bacteria > Pseudomonadati > Thermodesulfobacteriota > Syntrophia > Syntrophales > Syntrophales bacterium. The sequence goes on from DAOSEM010000002.1 coordinate 340,368, forward strand.
TTCCAAAGTGACTGACGGCCTTGTCGCACTTGTTCTCCCCCATCCAGACGAGTCCGATGTGGAATTCGACCAGGGGAACGAGATATCCGCCCCGGTCGCGCTGAATGGCCTCAGTGAACATGCGCAGGGCCATTGGATTGTCCTTTTTCCGGACATAGGTGCGTCCCAGGTTGTAGAAGGCAAGGCCCGGGGTTTCGTAAAGGACGTTGGACAGTGCACGGTTGAAGGAGGCGATGGCCTCGTCCAGGCGACCCATGGAATAATAGATCGTGCCGATGGAAACATGAGCTTCCGAGTAGTCGGGCTTCAGCTCCAGGGCTCTGTTGAGGGATTTTACGGCCTCGGCGGGCATGTTCTTTTCCATGTAGATGAGGCCGATGGCATAGTGGATCCGGGGATTGTCCGGGGTCAGCTGCTCCGCCTGCATCAGCTCCTTGAGGGCCGGGTTGAACTGCCCCGAAGTCATGTATGCCAGGGCCATTCGCAGGCGCCGGTCCGATTCCTGTTGCTTTTCCTGGGTGGTTGCGCATCCCCAGAGCAGGAGCGCACAGAGACCCGTGACGATGATGAGCTGGAACTGCTTGCGATGCATGGCTACTCCTCCTTTCGCGGCCTCAGCCCCGGTTGCCGTTTACCCACCAGTCTCCCTTTTCCTTGAACCACCAGTCGGACCATTCCGTCTCCAGAATCGCGGCGGCAAGTTGCCGGCCGTTCTCCGTGCAGAGACGTTTACGGGCATAGGAAATCCATTCCGGACTGTATTTGTTTCCCAGGTCGCCGCATTCCTTCAGGACCAGGATCAGCGACAACTGGTCCGCATCATGGGCGATCAGCGATTCGCGGGTCTTCTTCTCGTTGAATTCCCGAACCGCCTCGCGAATGTCGTCGCCGAAAAAGAGGGTGGACGCCAGGTCGTTTACAGCCTTTTCTTCGTCCACGGTGACATATTTCTTGTTCACGTAATTCATGTCTCCCGTCCGGGCCTCGGGAAGATCGTGGAACAGGCAGATCTGGAGGACCTTGCGGAGGTCCGCCTGGCCGTCCATGCGACAAAGGGTATAGCCGATGAAGAGCGTCCTTAAGACGTGCTCCGCCACGGATTCACCGCCGGTGCCCAGGAACTGGAAGCCCGTCCGGGGCGTCCGCTGGAGCATCCCGACTTCGAAGAGAAAATTGGCGAGGTCTTTCATCAGGATTCTCTTTTGACCGTCCGGATCCGGTTGGCCATCATATCCGCAACCTTGCGGATCTGAAGCTGGAGGGCGCCGACACCCTCGGGCTTCATGGCGGCCAGGCGGTCCAGATGGCCTTTCCAGTATTCCAACTGCTCGATTTCGTGTTCTCTCATCTTCTTTTCGAACTTGGCCTGGATCGCCCTGACAAAGGCATCCTGCTGCGACGGGTCAGCCATGATCTGCCTCCTCGTGATTGCTTTCCGAAGCCGGATCGCCGCGCCGGACGTGGCCGGACGGGCATTCCTCCGGGATTTGTGCAGGCATTCAAGCCGCACCGTATATACCACGTGTGCTTCATCTTGCAACGGGAAGTTTCCGCTATGCCGGGGATTCCGGGCTTCCGACCGATCTTTTCCAACTTTTCTTTTTTCCCGTTTTCTGCTCTATTCAACAATGTCGGGCCGGGAGCGGAACCGGCGCCCTTCTCACACTGGGGCTCTCCTCATGAATCCACAAAAGATGGACAGGGAATTCGATCTCCTCATTCGGGGCGGGCACGTTTTCAACGGGCTCGGGACGCCGGGCCTTGATCTGGACGTGGCCGTCCGGGAGGACCGCATCGTGCTGATTGCACCGGGTGTCGACCCAGGCCGTTCCCGGCGGGTGATCGACGCCCGCGGGAAGGCCGTGTCCCCCGGATTCATCGATCCCCACAGCCACACGGACCTGGAGCTTCTCGTCAACCCCCGGGCGGAGAGCAAGATCCGCCAGGGGGTGACCACGGAAATCGCCGGGAACTGCGGATTCACCCTGTTCCCGCTGGCCGGTGACTTCCTGGAGGAGAAGAAGAGCCTGATGCGGGATCGCTACGGGATCGATCTCACCTGGGGGGACGTGAACGGTTTTTTTGACGCCCTCGCGGAGAGAGGGACGGCCGTCAATTACGCTACATTCCTGGGACACGGCAGCCTCAGGCAGTCCGTGGTCGGCCCGGATGACCGGACGGCCCGCCCGGACGAAATCGAGCGTATGAAGGAGCTTCTCGATCGGGCCATGCAGAGCGGTGTCATGGGCCTCTCCTCCGGCCTGATTTACCCCCCCGGCATGTTCGCTCCCCAGGAGGAACTGATCGCCCTGTGCTCCGTCGTATCCCACTGGGGTGGCATCTATACGACACACATGCGGGACGAGGGGGACTTCCTGGCGGAGTCGGTGGAGGAGGCCATTGCGGTGGCCCGGGCCTCCGGGGTCAGCCTCCAGCTTTCGCACCTGAAACTTGCCTATCCCCGCAACTGGCCCAAAGTCCACCAGGTGCTCTCCCGGATCTCGGAAGTCCGGGCCCACGGGCTGGACATCCTGGCGGACCGCTACCCCTACACGGCCACCTCCACCTTCCTGAGCGTTTTTTTCCCGCGCTGGATCAAGGACGGATCCACCCGGGAAAACCTGATCCGGATCCGGGGCACCGATCGGGAGCGGGAGTTGAGGGAGCACCTGCTCCGGCAGGAGGAGAAGCTTGGAAGCTGGGATAATATCCAGATCGCCTCCGTCCTGACGGAGAAAAGTGGCCGCCTGGTGGGCAAGACAATCCTCCAGGCCGCCCGCGACTCGGGCCGGGATCCATTCGATTTCATCCTCGACCTGGTGATCCAGGAAAATGACCAGGTGGGGATGATCAATTTTTCCCTGAACGAGGAGACCTTCAAGCGCATTATCCTGCACCCCCTGGTCGTGATCGGGTCCGACGGCTGGGCTCTGGCCCCGTACGGGCTCCTGTCCCGGGACAAGCCGCATCCCCGCTCCTACGGGACATTCCCGCGCATGCTGGGCCGCTATGTCCGGGACGAAAAGATCATGTCCCTGGGAAGGGCCATCGAGAAAATGACGTCCCTCACGGCGGAGAAGTTCGGGCTGGCCGGTCGGGGGCGGATCCAGAAGGGATGGTTCGCGGACATGGTCGTGTTCGATCCGGACCGTATCATGGATCGGTCCACCTGGGACGATCCCCATCAATATCCGGTAGGGATCGAGCAGGTCATCGTGAACGGCCGGGTGGTGATCGACGGCGGGGACCACACGGGGGAACTGCCGGGCCGGATCCTCCGTCACGAACCCCGGCACATGAACATCTGAGCGGATCTCGCGGGACTACTTTTTTTCAGAGCCGTAAACGTCGAGAATCTTCCCGATGACGTTTGTTGTCGAGGACCCTTCTGTCAGGGGCACGATCACGACCCGGCCTCCCCGGCGCTCGACCACGCCCCTGCCGACGACCGACTCCGCGCTCCAGTCTCCCCCCTTGATGAGGACATCCGGCTCCAGGAGCGCAATGAGTTCGCCCGGTGTGTCCTCGTCGAAGAGGGTGACATAGTCCACCATTTCCAGCGCCGCCATGACGTCGGCTCGCTCCCCCTCGGGGACGATGGGCCGCCGCTCTCCCTTGATGGAGCGGACGGAGCGGTCGGAATTCAGTCCGAGAACCAGAACGTCGGCGGTTTTCTTCGCTTCCCTCAGATAGCGGACATGGCCGACGTGAAGGATGTCAAAGCAGCCGTTGGTAAAGGCAATCCGCTTGCCCTGCGCTCGAAGTTCCTTCAGTACCTGTCTCAGGCGCTGGCGGTCCAGGATCTTGTTCATGAAATCTCCCTGTTCGATCAATGCCTTTCCGGGATGTCAGGTCTCCCGGCGGCCGTTTTGGACTTTGTCTCCGAGCGGTTGCGGGTTCTCCACAGACCTCGCCAGGGTGAGGACATAGACCTCCCGGGCGCCGGCCCGGAGGAGAACCCGGGCGCATTCCTTCAGGGTGCTCCCCGTCGTGTAGACATCGTCCACGAGGAGAATGCCCTTTCCCCGGATGTGCTCCCTGTCCGCTACGGCAAAGACACCCCGGACGTTTCGCTCCCTCTCCTTCCTGTCGAGGGTCACCTGGGGCTCGGAGGCGACGGGTCTCCGGAGCGAACGGGCGTCGAGGGGGATGCCGTGTCGCTTCCCGACGGCTCCCGCCATAAGCAGGGACTGGTTGAAGCCCCGTTGCCGCAGGCGCTTTCGATGCAGGGGAACCGGAATGACAAGGGACGCCTCTCCGATCCGAAAACCCGGATAGTCGCCCGCGGCCATGAGGTGTCCCAGGGGCGATGCCAGGCGGGACTGCTCCCGGTATTTGAGCCGGTGGATCATCGCCATCAGGACCCCGTCAAAACGTCCCAGGGAGCGCGCGGCGGCAAAAGGGGGAGGGCTGATCAGGCAGGAGCCGCAGACATGATCCTTTTCGACGTCGGAGGCGAAGGGTTCCCCGCAGACCGTGCAGAGGGGTGACCGGATATAACCGATTCCGGCCCGGCATCCTTCACAGATGGCGAAGGGCGCCCCTTCTTCCAGATTGCCACCGCAGGAAAGGCAGCGGGGCGGGAAAACCAAGTCGGCAAGGCCCGCCAGGAAGGACCTCAACGTGCCGGGGCCTCCTCGATGGTATCCAGATGAGTCGTCTCATCGGGGACTTTCCATTGCGATGCCTCCGACCACAGGCGCTCCAGGTCGTATAACTCCCTCACGGTTTCATAGAAGATGTGGATCACCACGTCTCCATAGTCCATGAGAATCCAGCGCCCGTGCTTTTCCCCCTCGATGCCCAGGGGACGGATCCCCCTCTCCTTCAGGTATTCCTGCACGGCGGAGCAAACGGCCTGGACCTGCCGGTCCGAGGTGCCGGTGCAGAGGATGAAATAATCCGTGAAGGAGGAGAGTTTCCTGACGTCCAGAATCGTCAGGTCTTGTGCTTTCTTGGTCAGGCAGGCGTTGACGCAGTGAAGGGCCAGTGTTCGGGAGTCGTTCTGCTCGGGGGCCAATCGAGTCTCCTTTCCGAAAGTCCGGAGCGGTATCCGGGGGCCACCGGCATCCCATCCAGACGAAATCACTTCGCATTTTTAATAGCAGCCCCGGCACTTGCTGTCAACGCAAATCTCCCCGTCCCCCTTTTGGACAATTCCGGGCGGTTATGATAAACGACCTCACGGTGCGCAAGCGGCCGACGGACGGAGGATCATGAAGAGTATTCTCGATAAGATTCACATCCATGTCCCTTTTTCACTCCTGAAGGAGAGCTACCTGGATCTCATGATCGGGGAGGGCATGCAGCCGGAGATATCCTTCAGCCATGTCGTGCTGGACGCCTTCGGGAAGGATGATTTCGAACATGTTGCCGGCCGTCTCCGGGATGCCGGGGTGCCCGTCACGTTTCACGCCCCCTTCATCGACCTGCGGCCGGGAGCGGTGGATCCAGGGATCCGCCGCGTCAGCATCCGGCGGATCGAGCAGGTGTTCGAGCTGGTTCCCCTGTTTCGCCCCCGGGTCGTGGTCTGCCATCCCGCCTTCGATCCCCGGTACTACATTTCCCAGGAGGGGGCCTGGCTGGAGGCGAGCATCCTGACCTGGCGGCACTTCGAGGCCCTGGCCCGAACGAGCGGAACAAGGATCGCCCTGGAAAATGTCTATGAGACCCACCCGGTTCAGCTGGAGCCCCTGCTGGCGGCCCTGGATCCGTCGGTATCCTGCTTTTGCTTCGACACCGGTCACTGCAACGCGTTTTCCGAGTCGTCCATGGTGGAATGGATGGACGGCCTGGAAGGGTTTCTGGGCCATGTTCACCTCCACGACAACCTCGGACAGACGGACCAGCATCTTCCTGTTGGTGAAGGCAATTTCCCCTTTCCAGCGTTCTTCGCAAGGCTCCGTACACTGAGGACCAGGCCGCTCATGACCGTGGAGGCCCACTCGGAGCAGAACCTCCGCCGGACCCTGGAGAGCATCCGGGCCATGAGGCTTCTCGATGGCTGGGATGCTGGTGCATAATTCCCCAGCATGCGGGGAATAAGTCAGCGCCCGTTCCGCCTCCATCCCGCGTCGGATCCTTCCTTCCTGAAAAAATATCCATAACGACAGATACTTGGCGCGATCGCCGGGTTTGTCCCGCTGTGGCATGACTGTTGCCTTACGATCTTCAAACCGATACGGAGGCAACTGTTTCGTGAGACGTCTGGTTGTACTGGTGATCGCCACGGCCCTCGTGATGTGCGGAATGGGAATTGCCGCCGAACAGGTCTCCAAACCGGCCATGAAGGCCGAACCGATCAAGGCTGCCCCCGGAAAGGCAAAATCCTCGAAGATCACGAGGATGCACGCCAGCGGCGTCGTTGTCGAGGTGACCGGGACGACGATCCGGATCGAGCGGCCGGTCAAGGGGAATTCGGCAACCGTGGAGACGATGGAATTCATCCTTGAAAAACCGGCTAATGTAAAGGTGGGGGACAAGGTAACCGTTTCCTACGTAAAAAAAGAGAATCAGGACGTGGCCATCCGGGTGACAAACGCGGTTTCCGGAAAGAAGGCGGACGCGAAGGGGAAGCCTGGAGCGCCCGTCCCGTCGAAGTAAGGCGGATTCAAATCGTATGGGACTGTTCCTCTCCGGGAGGAACGGAAACATAAAACAAAATTCCATGAAGGAGGTACAAGTAGATGAAACGTTTGGTTCTGTTGCTGGTTGGGTTGGTGTTCCTCTTCACGACGTCCGCGATCGCAGCGGAGAAGGCGGCTGCCCCGGCGAAGGCCGAGCCCGCGAAGGTTGAGGCGAAGGCCGATGCGAAGGCAGATGCCAAGGCTGATGCCAAGGCAGACAAGAAGCCCGCCAAGAAGGCCAAGAAGGCCAAGAAGGCGAAGAAGGCCGAGAAGAAGGCCGAAGAGGCGCCCGCTCCCGCCGCTGCCGACAAGAAGTAAGTTCGAAGCGCGATATCAAGAAGTCATTTGAATGGAAAAGGGGACAGATTTTGAATCTGTCCCCTTTTCTTATGTGGGATAGAGCGACGGATTCCAAATCCGATCCTCCTTCCTTTTATTTTCTACTTTTTATAGAAAATCAGGCGCGGATAACGGCTTGCATGTGGGAGCGAAGGCTTCCCTCGCGCTCAGAAGCGTTTTTTCGACCCTGCATCGTCTCGCTCCGCTGCAAAGTCATAACTCGCGCCCAGGGGCGCTCAGACAGATGACTTTGCGGGCGCTGCGCTGCGACGGCAGGGTACCCCGAAAAAGCCGCTATTCGCGCTCCGGGAAGCCCGCCTCTCCGGCTGACGTTCGCGGGGGCGCGACCGGGGGTTCCCAGAGGAGCGATCAGAAAACGTTTCCGGACCCCAGGCTCATCGGTTTCAGAAGGCGAAGAAAGGAAACGTTTTCGCGACGGCGGGAGCCCCCGTGGCAGCCCCCTGCGCCATCCCCCTCGAAACTGTGGGCAGTGCCCGATCGGAAAAATGTCAGCGACGGCGGCACGCCCCCGTGGCAGCCCCCGCGCCCCGATGAGAAGAGTAAAAAAGGAAGGGAAGCGAATTTGAAATCCGTTCTCCTTCCTATGTGGGACGCCGGATTCCTGTCGAGACAGCCCGATACCCCCTCATGCCATGCGGATCCTGTTGCATCCGGGGCCTTTTGTGATAAGGAACGGCAAAACGGAATCAAATCCCGGAGAGACCCGTGACCGTCCGCGTTCGCATTCTCGTGGTAACCTTGGCCGGCCTTGTGCTGGCGATGTCCGTCTGGGGATGGATCCAGCTCCGGGTCCTGGAACGGATTCTTTTCGAGCAGCAGATCAAGAGGCTCTACGACGTCGCCGAGACCGTTCACACCTATTACCAGCACTTCCCGACACGGCGGGGGCTGTCCGCCCTGGATGTCACTCTCAAGGACCTGATCCAGGCTGACCTCCGCTTTGCACGGATCGACATCTTCACGATCGACCGCAGCCGGAAGGACGCGGATTACGTAGCCGGAGCAAGCAGACTCCAGTATGAATGGCCTGAAGCGGAGATCCTTTCGTCTCTGGAGCAGTCCGTTCCCAAGTACACCGAGTTGACCACCGACAGTGGCCCGGCCCTCGGTCTCCTGTATCCGTTTACATCCGACGGGGAAGGTCCGATCGTGGTGGGGGTCATTTCCTTCTCCCAGTCCCGGGGGGAGATTCTCTCCCGAGCCAGAATGCTGCTTGTCTACAGCACCGCCGGCCTCCTGGTCGGGATCCTCCTGGTCCTGGCCTTCATCTACGGATGGATCATCGATCGGCCCCTCAAGGTCATCGTGGATGCCATCGACGAGTTCCCGAGGGAGCAATATGTAAAACGGATCTCCGCCGACTGGAAGGACGAGTGGGGATATGTTGCGGAGCATTTCAACTCCATGGCCGACGAGATTCAACGCGCCCATGGGGAAAACCAGGAGCTGACCCGCAGCCTGGAGCAGCGTGTCCAGGATGCCACCTCCAAGGTGGTCCAGCTGACGAAGCAGGTCAACCAGCTCCAGCAGCTCAACGCCCTGGGGTACCTGACGGCGACACTGGCCCATGACCTGGGAACCCCGCTCCACTCCATTGCCGGCATGGCGCAGCTGCTCCTGGAGAGGGACGGATGGCCGCCGGACGTGAGCCGAAAACTGGAGTTGATTGTCCAGCAGACCCAGCGGCTGAACCTCGTCATCAAGAACATCCGCCGGGCCACAAGGCTGCCGGAACCCCACGTGGAGGCCATGTCCGTCCAGGACCTCTTCGGAGAGACCTCCGCGCTTGTGGAGCCGCTGATTCAGAACACCGGCGTCACGCTGACCGTGAAGATCGAGGAGGGGGTGTCCGTGCTTTATCTGGATCGCCACCGGGCGCAGACAGCCCTGTTCAATCTCATCCAGAACGCCCTGGAAGTCATGCCGAAGGGAGGCTCCATCGTCCTGGCCGCCTGGCCCTCACCGGAAAGGGGCGCCGTGGCCATGTCCGTCCGGGACGATGGGCCGGGCATTCCGCCGGAGTTGCATGAAAAGATTTTCGAGCCGTTTTTCAGCACCCATACCGACGAAGGACTTCGAGGACTGGGATTGGCGATTGTCCAGGATATCGTAAAGATGCACGGGGGGGAGATCGAACTGAAAAGCCGTCCCGGGGAAGGGACGGAGGTGATCCTCTTCTTCCCTGTCGTCGAGAAACCTTCCGCCTGATCGTTTCCGTCAGGACCCGTTTTCCTTCTGCAGGCCGTAACGCTGGATTTTGCTCCGGAGTGTTTTCCGGTCGATACCCAGAAGCGTTGCCGAGCGGCTCTGGTTCCAGGAAGTCGTCCTGAGCGTCTGGATGATCTGCTCCCGCTCCGCCGCCTCCAGGGGGGTCATGGAGGGGGGGGACTGCTCGTCGGCCGTTTCCTGGCGGAACCGGCGCGGCAGGTTCTCCGGCAGGATGACGGCGAAGGGCGAGAGCAGGATCGTCTGCTGCAACACGTTTTCCAGCTCACGCACGTTCCCCGGCCAGTCGTAGGCCATGAACCGCTCCATGGCCTCGTCGGATACCCGCACGGTCGGGTGCCCGATTTTGTTCAGCAGGGACTTCACCAGTTGGGGAATGTCCTCCTTGTGTTTCCGGAGCGGCGGGATGTGAAGGCGGACGACGAAACGGTACAGGAGATCCGCCCGGAAGCGTCCGTTCCGCACCTCCTCGTCGATGTCCCGGTTTCCCGCCGCCACCACCCGGACGGAGGCATGACGGACGTCGTGTCCGCCCAGGCGCCGGATTTCCCCGTTCTGCATGAACCGCAGGAGTTTTCCCTGCAGGGCGGGAGACATTTCCGTGATCTCGTCGAGGAAGATGGTCCCATCCTTGGCGGATTCCAGGAGTCCCGGGTGGGGGTGGTCCGCCCCCGTGAAGGCTCCCCGCTCGTAGCCGAACAGCTCCGATTCGAGCAGCGTATCCGGGATGGCGCCGCAGTGAACCGGAATGAAGGGCCGGTCCCGGCGGGAACTGAACTGGTGAAGGGAACGAGCCGTCAACTCCTTGCCCGTCCCGCTTTCCCCCTCGATGAGGATGCTTGCTGAGGCGTCGGCGACCCGGGCCAGCTGCTTGTAGAAATTCACCATCGTGGCGGAGGATCCGATGAAGTGGGATTCCGTTTCCGCCTTGGGCTCGCCCTGCATCCGCAACTGGTGAAGGCTCCTGACCTCCAGGACTTTCCGGACCATGAGCCGGATGGCATCCGGGGAGAAGGGCTTGCTGATGTAATCCCAGGCGCCGAGACGGAGGGCCTCCATTGTCGTCTCCAGGGACCCGAAGGCCGTCATCATGATGACCGGCATCTGGGGAAGGGACTCGTGAACGGCCCGGAGAAACTGCAGGCCGTCCATGTCGGGCATCCGGATATCCGACAGAAGCAGATCGTATTTCGACAGGTCCTCCTCCAGGGCCCTGCGGGCCGAGGTCCGGGCCTGAATCTCGTATCCCTCCCGGGACAGGGCTTCCTGGAGGAACTCGCAGGCCACGGCATCGTCGTCGATCACGAGGATGCGAATGCTCATGAATCAAAGCCCCCGCTTGCCGATGTATTCGACCAGGTCGGCCACGCGGCAGGAGTATCCCCATTCGTTGTCGTACCAGGTCACGACCTTTGCCCAGTTGTCCCGCAGGATCCGGGTGAACTCGATGTCGACCACGGAAGACCGGCTGTCTCCCCGGAAATCGCTGGATACGAGGGGCATTTCGGCGACGCCGAGGATGCCTTTCAGGGACTTTCCGGCCGCGTCTCTGAGCGCCTGCCGCAGTTCGTCCGTCGTGGTCCCGCGGCTCAACTCCGCGGTGAAGTCAACGATGGACACGGTCGGGGTGGGAACGCGGAGGGCATAACCGTCGAAGCGCCCCGCCATCTCGGGCATGACCAGGGAAAGGGCGCGGGCGGCCCCCGTGGAAGTGGGAATGATGTTCTGGCCCGCCGCCCGGGCCCGGCGGAGATCGCGGTGCGGCAGGTCCAGGATCCGCTGGTCGTTCGTGTAGGAATGGACCGTCGTCATCAATCCGCGCTCGATGCCGAAGCGGCGGTGCAGGACCATCACCGGCGGCGCCAGGCAGTTGGTCGTGCAGGAGGCGTTGGACAGGATGTGATGCTTCTCCGGGCGATATCGCCTGTGGTTCACGCCCATGACGACCGTCAGGTCTTCCCCCTTGGCCGGGGCGGTTATGATGACTTTCTTCGCTCCCGCCTCCAGGTGGGCTGCCGCTTTTGTACCCTCCGTAAACAGGCCCGTGCTTTCGACGACCACCTGGACGCCGGCCTCGTCCCAGGGAATCTGGCCGGGATCCCGGAAGGCGAAACTCCGGACGGCGCGCCCGTTTACCGAGAACCCGTCCTTGCGGACGCGCACGTTCCCGGGGAAGCGGCCGTAGTTCGTGTCGAAGGAGAGGAGGTGGACGTTCGTGGCGACGTCGAACAGGTCGTTGACGGCGACGACACTTACGCTTCCGGGACAACGTTCCAGGATGGCCCGGAATACCTGCCTGCCGATGCGGCCGAATCCGTTGATACCCACTCGGATCATTGGTTTTCCCTTAGTTGTCATCGATGCGGAGTTTGTGGGCCGCCATCAGCTCACAGCGGGTCTCCAGCGCTTTGTGCAGGCGGGCGTTGTCGAGGGCGATGGCGCTCAGGTGGGCCACGGCCTCCAGGAAGCGGATCTCCCGTTTCGAGAAATCCCGGACCGTGTCGGTGTAGGCGCGGAGAACACCCAGGACCTTTTTTTCCCGGATGAGGGGGACGACCAGGACGGATGCGATCCCCTCCTCCCTGGCCTTGGGGCCGTACTGAAAGCCAGGATCCGTGCGGGCGTCCGGGACGATGCAGGTTTTGCCCCGGAGGGCTTTCCGGTCCAGCCCGCTGGCCTCGACCAGGATGGGGCCTTTCTGGAGGTAGTTCTCCGAGAGCCCACAGGAGGCCCCCAGAAGCAGCCTTTTCCTCCGGGCGTCCAGGAGGCGGAGGCTGGCGGCCTTTAGTCCCATGGCGGTTACCACGGACCGGACGATTTCCTCCAGGACCCGGTCCGGATCCAGGGAACCGTTGATCAGCCGGGTCACCTCGTAGAGAGACTCGAAGTAGTCATTTTCCTTGGATTTCATGGGATAGAACCTCAAAGGAGGTGGCAGATTTGCTTCGTACTGTACGGATTCCCGGTTCCGGCTGTCAATGAAAAAGAACCCCTGAAAAACACCGGTTCAATGCCGAATCCGGGTAAGGAACTCCCCCGTAAAAAACGGGGCGTGGTTGGAGGTGAACAGCGGCGGGTCCCGCCTCAGGATGGGGGCGATGGCGGGGTGCCTCCGGAATTCCGACTGGAGGAAACGGCGGACCTGGGGCCGGTCCCAGCCGCGGGGATGGCGGAAACCGTGGTAGAGTGACAGGTCCCCGTCATAGAATGGCCGGTCGTCCAGGTCCTGCATCCCGGTGCTTCGGACAGGCAGGTTGAAGACGGACAAGTTCAGGAAGCCGATGGATTCGCTGTGGCGGACGGTGAAATCGAGGGTTTCCCGGGCCTCCGGCTCCGCTTCCCCGGGGGTGCCGAACAGCAGATACACGTAGGAGGCAATGCCGGCTGTCCGCAGGCATTGCAGAGCCTTTGATGCCGTTTCCAGGCGGATTCCCTTGTCGAGGGAGTCGAGAATCTCCTGGCTCCCTGACTCGATCCCGATCTGGAGCATCACACACCCGGACCGCTTCAGGGCCGCGCAGAAGTCCGGATCCGCCAACTGGGCGGATACCCGGACGAATCCGTACCAGGGAGGTCCGGGTGGATCCTGGATAAGGGCCGACAGATGCGCCGGGGAGACGGCATTGTCCAGGAGATGGATCAGGGTCGGCCGAAACTCAGCGGCAAGGCAGCGGATCTCTTCCGCGGCCCGTTTCGGCGGGATCGGGCTGTACGGGCTGCCCTCAGCCCGCTCGGGGCAGAAGGCGCATTTGCCGTAGTAGCAGCCGGAGGAAGCACTGTACGGAAGAATAGGCCCGGGGGAAAGATAGGAGAGATCGGCGCTGCTCCCCTCCGGGCCGAGGAGGCTGCGGTAATCCGGCCGCGGAGGGAACAGGCCCGGGCTTTCCCCGAGGAGCGGAAGGAGCCGGGCCTCCCCGGGGCCGTCGATGACTTCATCGACCAGCCCCCGGAAGGGACGGGCGAATCCAGGCAGGCGGGCCCAGGATGTGGCCAGGCCGCCTCCGAGCAGGATGCACAGGTCCGGCTTCAGGCGGCGGAGGTGGCCGATCATCGCAAACGTGCAGAGGGCCTGGCTCAGATAGTTGAGGGAAAAGCCGACGTGTGTGAATCCTGGCTTGTCGAGCAGGGCGGATAAGCGGTCCCGGAACCATGGGAAAAAAGGGTTCTCATCGGGACGCTCGGCCGCCGCGAGAAGGTCTCCGCTTCGCAGGGGGGACAGGGCGGGATCCTCATAATTGGCCAGGGTCACCCGGGGGCGCAGGTCCGGGCGGGATCGCCCGAGCGCCCGGTTCACGTCGGAGACTGCACGACGGTACCGATCCGGGTTTTCATAGCCTCCGGTCGTCGTCAGTAGCCTGAGATTCTTCTTAAGGCCGGAGCGGGCCCGGCGGGTCCACGTGTCGACGGAATCCCCCTGGATCGTCCGTTCCAGGAGGTGCTGCAGGCCTTCCCGGTTTGCATCCAGAAGAAGATGGGGAATGTTTCGTTCCCGAAGTGCTCCCGCCAGCCGGGCGATGCCTGGCGGTGGCTCGCACGGCTTGGAGACCGGGGGATGGACGAGAAGGATCACAGAATCCGCTCACCGTAATCCAGGTGCAGGTCCCCCGGCTTCACTACCTCGAAGCGCCTCACCTTGTGATACAGGGCGAATACCTCCCGGATGGATCCGGACACCCGCCCTTTCCACTTCATTTCGTATTCGTGGAGGGGGGTATAGGCCTCCACGCCCTTTCCCGCGGGATCGATCTTTTCCTCGGGAACGAAGGGAGGATCCACGTCGACCCCTTCTGGGGGAACGGAGAGGAGACTCCGGAGGGAGTCGCCGACTTCCCGCGAATAGGTCTTCACGGAGAAGCCGAAGGAGGCGCCGGCGACTTCCCGGACGGAAACGACCTTCAGAGGGAGCGAGTCCTTCCGCCGCTGGAGGGCCTCCCGGAGGAGGATACGCAGCCCGGCCTCGACGATGACGGTGGTGCTCTCCTCCCGGTGCCCCATCATGCGGAAGAGGAGATCGAGCGGTTTCTCCTCGTCCAGTTCGTAATCGTCTCCGAAAAAGGTCTCACAGCTGATCCCCCGTCCTTCGAGAAAGCCGATGACGAATCCCTTCAACAGGTCGTGGCTTCCTTCCACAGTGACTTCATAATAGGTGGGATCCATGAACGCCTCCTAAAAAAAGATAAATGTTACCAGAATGAAAATGGGAATCAAAAACGGAATGGAATACTTGAACATGTACCCGAAGAAACTCGGCATGTCGACGCCGGCCTCCTCGGCGATGGACTTGACCATGAAGTTCGGGGCGTTGCCGATGTAGGTGTTGGCCCCCATGAACACCGCTCCCGCGGAGATGGCTGTCAGGTAACCGATGAAGGCCGGGTTCGCCGTGGCGGTTCCCGCCGCCAGCGCTGCCGGCACCTGGGCTTCGACCAGCCCCACTTTTCCCAGGGCCATGTTGAAGAAGGTGAGATAGGTCGGGGCGTTGTCCAGGAACGAGGAGAGGCCTCCGGCGGCCCAGAAATAGTGGGCCGGCGTCTGGACGGCCGCCACGAGGGGTGCCATGGCCCCTTCGAGGCCCGCCCGGAGAATCGCCAGGGCCGGGATGATGGTGATGAAGATGCCCGCGAAGAGCTTGGCCACCTCGAGGATCGGTCCCCAGGAGAATTCGTTGGCTTCCCGCAGGGCTCTCGGCGTGACCTTCAGGGAGATGAGCCCGAGGATGACGATGGATGCGTCCCGCAGGAGGTTCTGGTAATGGACCTCGACTTCGTAAAGGGTAAAGTGACCCGCTTTCCAGTATCCGCTCATGAGGATCGCCGCGATGACGCCCGCCAGGAGGAGGAAGTTGTACGTTCCGGAAATGCGGACGGGAGCCTGCTCCTCCAGGGCGGCTTCCCGGAAGGCTTTCTCTTTCCGGAAGTAGAAGATGTCGACGGCGAGGAACAATACAAGGAGCAGGACCGCCGTAACCAGCATTTCCGGCAGGATGCCCGTGGTTACCCA
The DNA here is from genome assembly GCA_035363115.1 of Syntrophales bacterium. Taxonomy (NCBI): domain Bacteria; kingdom Pseudomonadati; phylum Thermodesulfobacteriota; class Syntrophia; order Syntrophales; species Syntrophales bacterium. The sequence continues at coordinate 355,580 of DAOSEM010000002.1, forward strand.
GAAGAAGGGCACGTTGTGGAGAAATCCGAGGAAGAGCGGCGGGTCTCCCAGGGGGGTCAGGGAGCCGCCGATGTTGGCCACCAGGAAGATGAAGAAACAGATCACGTGGGCCTTGTGGATCCGGTCGCGGTTGGCCCGGAGCACCGGCCGGATCATGATCATGGCGGCGCCGGTGGTGCCGACCCAGGAGGCCAGGAACGTCCCGATGAGGAGAAGGATCGTGTTCACGAGAGGCGTTCCCCGGAGGGAGCCCTGCACGACGATGCCGCCGGAGATGGTGAACAGCCCCCAGAGGAGAATGATGAAGGGGATGTAGTCGATCATGGCGATGTGGAGGATCGAATAGGCTGCCACCTGTACGTCGAAGACCAGGAAAGGAAGGGCGAAGGCGAGGGCCCAGAAGGCGGAGACCTTGCCGAAGTGGTTGTGCCAGAAGTGGGGGACGAACAGCGGGCACAGGGCGATCGAGAGGAGAATGCCCGCGAAGGGAACGACCGTCCACACGGGCAGGATTTTCCCGACGTGGTCGGCCGCCTCGTGCAGACCGCCGGAGGCCAGGCAGGTTGCAGGCTCCGCGAAGAGCAGGAGAAGTGCGGCGATCCATATCGCCGAGGTTCGATGGGAAGGTTGCTTCGTTTCCATGGTGTCCTCGTTTTGAATTTGGCCCATCGATAACAGAAACGGTCCTGCCAGGCAATAAAAAGCCCCCTCCCGGGGGGAGGGGGCTTGCCGCCGGATGCTCGCAGGATCAGCCCGGGGCGTCCTTCATGGAGATCCGCATTTCCCGTTTCAGGATCTTGCCGGTGGGGGTCTTCGGAAGGGCGTCCACAAAAACGACCTTCTTCGGGCACTTGAACGGCGCCAGGTTTTTCCGGCAGTGGTCCATCATCTCCTGGGCCGTCATGGTCTCGCCGGGTTTCAGGACGATGACCGCCGTGACGATCTCGACCCACTTTGGATCGGGCAGGCCGATGACGGCCACTTCCTGGACCCGCTTGTCCAGGTAGACGGCGTCTTCCACCTCGCGGGTGGCCACGTTTTCGCCGCCCGTCTTGATCATGTCCTTTTTCCGGTCCGCCACGGTGATGTAGCGGTCCTCGTCCATGATTCCGATGTCGCCGGAATGGAACCAGCCGCCCTTCATGGCCTCTTCCGTCTTGCCCGGCTCCTTGAAGTACATGATGAGCGCATGGGGTCCCTTGCCGCAGATCTCGCCGGGGACGCCCGGGGCCGCCACGACCTTCCCCTCGTCGTCTTCCAGGTGCGTTTCCATATTGAGGCCGCCCATGCCGGCGGAGCCGATCTTGGCCAGGGCGTCCTTGGCCTTCAGGATCGTATGGTACGGCGCCAGCTCCGTCTGGCCGTAGTAGTTGTAGATCCGCACGCCCGGCAGACGCTCCATCATTTCCTTGAGGATTTCCATCGGCATGATGGAGGCGCCGTAATAGCACTTCTTCAGGCTTGACAGGTCATGCTTGCTGAATTCCGGGTGGCGGAGCATGCCGATCCAGACAGTCGGGGGCGCGAAGAACAGCGTGGCCTTGTACTCGGCGATGCTCTTCAGGATCAGACTTATGTCCGGCAGGATCAGGACGTTCGTCCCGCCGACCCAGAAGATGGGGTTCATGAAGACGTCCCGCTGGGCACAGTGGTAGATGGGCAGGGCGTTGATGGAGATGTCGTCCTCGTCGTACTGGCCGTCGACGATCGTGCCCACGTACTGGGCCATGAGGGCCTGGTTGCTGATGATGACTCCCTTTGGCAGCGCCTCGGTTCCGCTGGTATAGGTCATCTGGCAGGGATCCTCGATGTGGAGGATTACCTCCGGCTCGTCGGCTGGATACTTGGAATACCAGGCATCGAAGTCGATGAACCGGTCGTTTGCGGGCGGCTTGCCGGCCCCCTGGTTCGACCAGATCCAGGTCTTCACCGTCGGCATGTCATCCTGCACGTCCTTGACCAGGTCGAACAGGGCGTCCTCGACGATGAAGGCGACGCTCTCCGAGTGGTCGATGCAGTAGGAGATGTCCTTGCCCCGGAGCAGGTAATTGATGGCCAGGTAAATGGCGCCGATCTTGGCGCAGCCGAGCCAGGTGATGACGTGGTGAATGGTGTTGTGGGCCAGGATGGCCACCCGGTCGTACTTTTTCACGCCTAAGGCGATGAGAGCGTTGGCCACCCGGTTGCACTCGTCTTCCAACTGGCTGTAGGTGAGGGTTTTTCCCTGGAAGATGACCGCCGGCTTGTCCGGATAGTGGTAGGCGCTCCGGCGGATCATGTCGGCGATGACCCAGCGGTTCACCTTGTTGTAGCGGTTCATCAGGAATTCGAGGTTATCCTTGTTGATGACGTTGTAGCGTTTCTTTTCCTCTTCCGTCAGTGGTGCCCAGACCATATTCGGCCTCCTTCAGCTCGTGTCAAAGGTTGATGAATGATGGAATAAACCAAGAGGGCCATGCCAGAGCTGACCGGCGTTTTGTCTCACCTCCTTCCCGTCGGCACGGATTCACTTGCCTGTCCAGAGGGGCTTTCGTTTTTCGAGGAAGGCCTGCATGCCTTCCCGGGCGTCTTCGGCAAAGAGATTTCCGACCATGATCTCGCCGCCGAAGTCATAGGCCTGTTGATCGTTCAGGTTCACCTGGGTGTAGAAGGCACGCTTGCCGATGGCGAGCGTCAGGGGGCTGGCCTGGGCGATCTCTTCCGCCAGCGACCGGGTCTCCATGTCCAGGCGGTCGAGGGGAACCACGCGGTTCACGAGTCCCCAGTCCAGGGCCTCACGGGCGGTGATCAGGCGCCCCGTGAACAGCATCTCCAGGGCCCGTTTCCGGCCGACGGCCCGGACCAGGGGGATGGCCGGCGTCGTGCAGAACACGCCGATCCGGACCCCCGGCGTTCCGAAGGTCGCGCCCTCTTCGGCCACGGCGAGATCGCAGGCCGCCACGAGCTGGCAGCCCGCAGCGGTGGCGAGGCCCTGGACTTGGGCGATCACGGGCTGGGGCAGCTCCTGGAGATTCTGCATGAAGGAGCCGCAGACCCGGAAAATCTCCCGGTATTGCGTCAGGCTCCCGTCCACCATCTGGCCCAGGTTGTGACCCGAGGAGAAGACCTTTCCCTCGGCCCGGATGATCAGGACCCGGACGGATTCTTCACGGGCGATGTTTCCGGTCAGGAGAGTCAACTCCCGGAGCATCTCCAGGGAGAGTGCATTTCTCCTCTCCGGGTGGTTCAGGGTGAGGATTCCGAGAGGGCCGAACGTCTCGAACCGGATGAACCGGAATTCCAAGAGCTCCTCCTTTCGGGATCCGGCGGACCTGTCCGGCCGGACTGCCACGGGTTGTCGGAACGGATCAGCGGGAGGCCTGGTCCCGGCCTTTGCTCTTCGCCCGGTACAGGGCCTGGTCGGCGCCTTCCAGCAGTTCCCGAGCGGTCTGACCGGTCTTTTTCGTGGCCACACCGACAGAAATGGTTGGATGGGGAAGTTCTCTTCCCTCCAGGGTGAGAGGAGGGGCTTCGCGCATGGACTGGCATAGACGCTCTGCAATCCAGTCCGCCTCGGATTCATCGATGTGGGGGACAACGATGACGAATTCGTCGCCGCCGTAGCGGCCGATCGGCTCGGAGGGACGGAGATGTCCGGAGAGTAGCCGGGCCACCGAATGGAGGATCCGGTCACCGTACAGGTGCCCGTAATGGTCGTTGAGGCTCTTGAAATGGTCGATGTCGATCATGAATACCGTCAGCGGGATCCCGCCCTTGTCGCAGCGTGTGCAGAGACGGTCCAGGGCGTTGTCGATCCAGTGGCGGTTGTGGATTCCCGTGAGGGCGTCAACGCTTCCGTAAAGCTGGTAGACCTCGTCGAGGCGGCTGTTCCTGGCCATGACATGATCCGTGTTCCGGAGCCGGCAGGTCAGGATGAGCAGGAGATTGCATGCCGCCGCGTGGGAAGAGTGGACCAGGGACCAGAGGATATCCTCGTCCATGACCAGGAGCTGGCAGATTTCGTTCGCCACGGCATATGCAGAGGTCTGCTTGCCGTCGAGGACGGACATCTCGCCGACACTCTCCCCGACGCCGAGGACGGTGATAGGGTCCGAGTCCATGGTTTCGAGGTGGATTCGCACCTTGCCGCTCAGGATCAGGTAGACCTCCGCGTTGGTGCGGCCGGGCTGGATGAGGATTTCTCCCTCCTGCAGGGTGCGCAGGCTGCAGGACTCCAGAAGACCCATGATGGAATCCAGGTTGACGTAGCGGAAGAGCCGGATGCGCTCCAGGTCTTCCCGGGGGATTTTGTCGACAAAGAGGGCAGTCATGGGTTGTTTTTCCGATGAGAAATTTGTTCCTTATAAATGGCCTGCGGCATTCTGTCAAGAATAGCCCTGTAGAATGTCCGGATGGACACCGTGGTCGAAGTCACCCTTTTCCCGGGACGGGCAGGTTCTCTTCGGGGTGGGGAACGTAGACAGCCCGGACGTCCCGGCCCATGCACGGTGGCATGTACGCCGACGGATATCCCGCGCGGCCCGGAGAACCTTTCTGCTCCTGCAAGAACCGCGGATCAGTGAAAATGAGGATCCGCCGAATCCCTCACAGGAACGCCGCCGAACTGCTCCTCGTATCGCTCCAGGTTCTTAGAGAGCACCTCGACGATCCGCTTCGCATGAGAGGGGCTCACGATGACCCTGGACACCAGGTGGATGCCCCCGGGAGAACTCAGGAGCCAGTCCAGGATGAACTCCTCGGGGTTATACGCCACGGCCAGGTTGTTGCTGTAGCGTCCCCTGGCCATGTCGTCTCCGGTGAGGATCTGGACGCCTTGCTGGGGGGGGGCCGTCGATTCGTTCGACATTGGAATCTCCTTTCATTGCTGAAACAGTTGGAAACGGTGTTCAAGCCTCTTCCTGGACCCGTCTCTCCAGAAGACGGATCTCCCTGGCCGTTTCCGACGGATCGTCCGGCCGGATCGTCCGGCAAAGTTCCGTGAAGACCGTCGGACTCTTCCGGTGCAGGAGGAATTCAAGAAACGCCAGATCGTAATACACCCGGCGGGCTCCAAAGAGCGGATCACCGCCGTAGACAAGGCGATTCATGTCCCGGGCGAGATCACAGAGGCGGAAGAACCGTACCGGGTCCAGACCGCGGCGGGGGGCGAAATGATCCATGCCGTCGGTTTCCCGGAGAAGGCCGTCCCTCCGCAGTTCCTCCCGTAGGGGGGTTCCGGGGTAGGGAATAACGGCCTCCGTATAGGCGATATCGGCGCCACTCTCAAAGATTCTCTTGGCCAGATGGATGGTTTCCGTGACCGTTTCCTGCGTGTCCAGGGGGCCCAGGAGGATGAAGTTCACCACCGGGGTGAGATCCTGCTCGATGCAGAGAGAGACCGCCCGGAGAACGTCTTGCGGGCCGATGCCCTTCCGGTAGGAGTCCAGGATCTTCTGCGAGCCCGACTCGGCGCCGATATACAGGGCGCGAAAGCCGGCTTCCCGCAGCATGCCGGCCATCAGGGGGATCCGGCAGAGATCGTCGGCCCGGCCCTGGGCGAAGTACTCGACGCCCCGGTTCAGGCTGCCGCCGGCAAGGGAGGCGCAGATCTCCCGGATCCGCCGGGCGTCCATGGTGAAATTGTCGTCGGTGAACATGATCCGTCTGGCTCCCTGCCCGATGAGAAACTGGATCTCGTCCAGGAGGGAGCCTGCGGAACGCATGCGAACGGTCCCGCCGTAGAGGGAGCGGATGGAGCAGAATGTACAGCGGTGTGGGCATCCCCGGCTGGAGGAGAGGCTCCGCGTCCGATAGCGATCGTTCTCCACAAGATCGTGGCCCGGGAGGGGGAAGACGTCCAGGTCGGGTTCGGGCGGGCGATCCGGTGTGACGACGATGCCCCGGGAACTCCGGAAGGTGATCCCCTCCATGCTCCCGGGATGATCTCCCCGCAGAACCGCCTGTGCCAGGGCCGGGAACGTCGCTTCTCCTTCGCCCCGGACGACGGCGTCGATGAACTCGTGCCGGCGGAGCAGTTCGTCGTGGAGAACCGTTCCGTGGACTCCTCCCAGGACGGAGAAGATGTCCGGATCTTCGTCCTTTGCCGTCCGGAAGACTTCCAGGGCGGAAGGAAAGCTGTTCGTCAGGGCCGTGACGCCCAGGATCCGGGGGCGACCGCCGGCGATCCGCTCCCGGAGAAGGGAGAGCCCTTCCCGCGGAGACGGGGCCAGATCCAGGTCGAGGATCTCGACGCCGATTTCCTGCCTCGGCAGGGGGGCCGCGACGGAGGCCAGACCGAGAGGAGGAATCTCCGCACGGCCGTTGAAGAAAGGATTGACAAGGAGAACGTCCATGAACGGATTCCCGTTTTCTGAAGGTTCGGGGAGTTGCGGCTCGCCTTGTCCGGGAATGCCGTCGTCAAGACGCGCTCCGCCGGTAGGGCATCCGCGGGTATGATTCCGGAATGAACGGCCCAAGAAATAGGATGAATCATCCGGTCTGTCAATGTGGAATCCGTCCGGATCGCAGATGCGGGGAAGGGGGGCGCCTTGCGCTCCCGCCGGCGGATGTCCCTGAAACGATTCCCGGACACCCTGCATACCCGTCTGGAAGCCGGATGTTGATAAACGCCGCGACCTTGCACCGAAAGGGACTTGACAGGGATGTCATCGGATGTCATTGAAGAACCGAAGCATGAATGTTTCCGGAACGAAGCCATCGTCAATCCGTCAACGGTCTTACCATCCCCCGATCAGCCTACAGGTCGTCATGCAGTTTGGAAGCCGGAGCCTATCCGGTGCACCAGCGGCAATCGATCCCCCTCCCCTTCATGCAATCCAGCGAAAGGAGGCTTTCCATGTCCGAAACGAAATCAGACCGGCGCATATCCAGGCGTTCGTTTCTCAAGGGAACCGCCGCCGTTACAGGAGCGGCGGCACTAACGGGCATCGGCGTCACGGAGGCCGCGGCGCGCACTGCCATCCCCAGGAAATGGAACCTGGAGGCGGACGTCGTGATCCTGGGATTCGGCGGCGCCGGGGCATGCGCGGCCATTGAGGCGGCCGAACGAGGTGCCAGGGTTCTTGTCTTGGAGAAACAGCCAGAAGCAAAACTCATCAACAATACAAGGATGTCCGGGGGGATTTATCACTGTCCGGACCCGACAGGTGACCGGGCGGCACTGAAGGAATACGCCAAGGCCATGTTCAGCGGAGAGAACATCCCCTGGAAACTGGAAGGGGAGCAGCCGGAATGGTCAGACGGCCTGGCCGAGGCCTGGGCCGAGTATGCCCCGCAGAACGTCGACTTTCTCCAGAAGTTGGACCCGCAGTATAAGACCGTGGGCTTCTCGGCCTTTGCCGGGGCGGCATTCCCAAAATTCCCGGGCGCGAAAGACTGCAAGTATCGTGTGTTCGGGAGCACCTTCACCGGGCAGGCCAGCTTCAACGAGGCGACGATGAACAAGCCCAAGATGGAGAAGATGAACGGCGAGGCATTCTTTTACGTGCTGGCCGAGGGTGCCCGGAAGAAGGGTGTCAGGATTGTGTACGAGACACCGGCAAAGCGGCTTGTGCAGAACGACAGGGGAGAAGTCATCGGTGTGATTGCGGCCAAAAAGGGTGGCGGTGAAGTCGCCGTCAGGGCCAGGAAGGGCGTTGTCATCACGACCGGCGGGTACGAGTACAGCAAAGCCATGAGAAAGGCTTTTCTCGAGGGACCGGGTGTGGAAGGCTGGGCGTTCTATGGTTCTCCGGATAACACGGGCGACGGCATTGCCATGGCCATGGCGGTCGGTGCAGGCCTGGCGAAGGTGGGGAAAGCGGCATCGAGAATCATCACGGCGGTTCCCCTGCGGTATCACGGCCTGAAGGCGGGTCTGATCACGCCGGCCGTGGGACGTCCGAACGCAATCGTCGTCGACAACTACGGCGATCGTTATGCGGCGGAACATCTCGTGACGAAAGACCCGAGCCGCTACTTCTTTTACAAGGAGGCGGTAAAGTTCGACATCCTCGAGCTCATCTATCCCCGGGTTCCCAGCTGGTTTGTTTTTGACGAGACCCTCCGTTCGACCTTCACCATCACAAATCTCGGGATCTCAACCGCCGGTTTCGGAATCGTCCCCTGGTCGAAAGACAACATGGATGCCGTTCGCAGGGGATGGATCCTCCAGGGGAACAGCATCGAGGAGATTGCGGCAAAGATCAGGAACCACCCGGAGAACAGAAAACTCATGGATTCGCAGAGGCTTGTCAAGGCCGTGGCAGGATTCAACGAATCGTGTGCCAAGGGAAAGGATGAGACCTTCGGCCGGCTGGCCGCCACCCTGAAACCGGTAGAGAAGGCGCCCTTTTATGCACTGCCCCTCTACCCGGGTGGGCCGAATACAAAAGGCGGCATCGCCGCCAATGCTGCTCGGGAGGTCCTGACTTGGGAAGGCAAGCCCATTCCAAGGCTCTACACGGCCGGCGAAATTTCCTCGGCCTTGAAGTTCGTCTACCAGGGCGGCGGAAATCTGACGGAGTGCATCGTCTTCGGCCGGATCGCCGGAAAGAATGCCGCGGCGCTGAAACCCTGGAAATGAAGGGGTGATTTGACATGAAGCGAAACCGGATCGGAAGAACGTGCATGCTGATGTTGGCTGCCGTGCTGCTGGCTGCGGCGGCCGCGCTGTCCGTCTCGGCTGCGGACCCGGCCTCCACCCCGAAAGCGAAGTTCCTGGCGGACCGGCACCAGGAGCGGGGCGTCACGTGTGACAAGTGCCACAAGGAGAGCCCGCCGAAGGCCGCCGTTCCCACGAAGGTCTGCTTTGAGTGCCACGGCGACTACGACCGGCTCGCGCAGCGGACGAAGCAGGTGGAGCCCAACCCGCATGCATCCCATGAGGGAAATCTGAACTGCGAGGCCTGCCACCACGGCCACAAGCCCCCGACGGATCATTGCGGGGGGTGCCACACCTTTGCCCTGAAGGTGAAGTAGCAGCCTTCCGGCTTTTCGTCAGTCAGGCCGCCCTCTTCGCCGGAGAGGGCGGCTTTTTTATCCTGAATGGGTCGGGAGGATCGTTGTGTCGGGAAGCAGGGCGATCATCACGAGGGCGAGAGCGACGAATCCCAGGGAGACATGGAAAAGGACGCCGAAGCCCGCTCCGAAGGCGACGAGCATTCCCCCCAGGTACGGCATCAGGCAGTACGCCAGGTCCAGCGTGAACAGGGTCATGTTGGTGTTCAGCCCCTGAAACTGCAGGGGCGAGGCGGTAAAGAGCAGGGCGCTCAGGAGGGGCAGGGCGATGCCCACTGACAGCCCGTACAGTCCGGCCAGGCCGTAGTAGACCGAAGGCGTAGCGGCTCGAGGGAGAGCCAGGAGGGAAAGCGCCAGGAGGATCAGCCCGGCTGTCAGCAAGTGCCGCTTGTCGAGCCGGTCGAAGAGAGTGCCACCAAGGACGCGCAAGGCGATCATTGTTATCGTGAAAATCGTGAAGAAAAGGCCTACGTCACCGGCGCGCAGTTCCAGGGACAGGTCCTTCAGGAAATAGAAGAACGTCGCGTGGGCCATGTAGACGAGGAACGTGGCGGACAGAAGCAGGAGCACCGCCGGGATCCGGAAATTTTGCCGGATCTCGGACATGGACGGGCGGCGGAGGAGCGCCCCGTCCATGCTCCGTATGGCCCCGGTCAGGTGCCGGCGCAGGAGAACGAGAAGCCCGATGGCGGCAACGGAAAAGACCGACACGCCCGCATAGAGGTCGGCTTCGCCGCGTACATGGGGCAGGAGTGCCTCGCAGAGTGGCGGGATGACGGCAAAGGGAATCATTGTCGCCACGCCGAGAATGCCGAAGCCCTGGCCGCTCCTCTCCTTCGGGATGAAGTTTACGATGAGGGCGATGGCGGCCGACGTGAGAAGCATGAAGGTCGCACCGTGAACGATCCTGAGGACGATCATGGCCGGGACCGTGACGACCCAGAGGTAGGAGCAGGAGCACAGGATCAGGAGGACCAGCGAAGCCGTCAGGACGGAATACGAGTTGCGCACGTGAAGCCAGGGAAGGACGGCCAGCCGCAGGATGAAGGCCGCCATTGGCTCCAGGCCGACCAGGAAGCCTCTCCAGATGACGGGGATGTCGATGGTTCCCAGGTAGTGGTAAAAGCCGTAGAAGACGCTGACATTGCCGAAGGCCGTCATGACAACCAGGCAGAGCGATAGGAACTCGAAGGTCCAGAGTTTCGGTGTGTTCGTGGAGTTGCCCAAGAATCGAACCTCTTGCCTCTGCCGGCCGCGCCCCCGCGGCTGGACAGTTTTTCCGGGGCGCGGGGGCTGTCGCGGGGGCGTGCCGCCGTCGCGGCCGCTTTTCCGCACGGGCTGTTGAAAAACACCCGTCCGCGGCGTTTCCCTCCTCCTTCGCCATTCGACGTACCGAAAAGGGTACGACTCATGGCTCAGGATTTCGGGGGCCTTGCATCCAGGCGTTTTTGAACAGCCCGCTACAGGCTTTCGGTAGGGATGTTCCTATTGCTCCTCTGGAACCCCCCGGCCGCGCCCCCGTGAACGGCGGCCTTTTCCGGGACACGCGGGGGCTGTCACGGGGCATGCCTCCGTGCATGGCTCGCCGCCGGCGGGAACATCCTCAGGGCAGGGGCGGGAATACCTTTCCCGGGTTCAGGATGCCCTGCGGGTCGAAGAGCGATTTGATGCCCCGCTGCAGGCGGATGCTCTCGGGAGAGAGCTCCAGGGGCAGGTACCTGCTCTTCATCATGCCGATTCCGTGCTCGCCGGAGATCGTACCGCCCATATCCAGCACGCGCTTCAGAATCTCTTCGATCCCCCGGTCGATCCGCTCCCTGGACTCCCGGGTCTCCGCCGTCATGCTCAGGTGCAGGTTCCCGTCCCCGGCGTGGCCGAAGGTGTAGATCCTCATGCCGTAGGTCTCCTCCAGGGGAGGAAGCCGTCGGACGAAGTCGGCGATGCGGCGGATGGGGACCACGATGTCTTCGTGGACATCCACCGGATAGCGCTCCTCGATGCGAAGCGACACGGCTTTTCGCACCTCCCACATGCGCTCCCGGCGCCGCGCGTCCGGTGCCAGCAGCACCTGGTCCGCCCCCGATCCAAGGCAGAGCTCCCCGATCGCCTCGATCTCCCGGGCGATGATCTCCGGGGCGCCGTCCGTCTCGATCAGAAGAAACGCGCCGGCGTCCTTCACACCCTCGAAGGGCAGGAGGTCTCCTACGAGATCGAGGCAATGCCGGTCCAGGAACTCGACGACACAGGGAATGTGGCCGGCGCCGAGAACCGCCCGGATGGCCTCCATGGCGACGGACAGGCTCGGGCAGAGGGACACCAGCGTTGTGATCGCGGGGGGGTGCGGAATCAGCTTGAGGGTAAGCTGCGTGATGACCCCCAGGGTTCCCTCGGAACCGACCAGGAGCCGGGTCAGGTCGTACCCGACCACGCCCTTGCGGGTCCGGACGCCCGTACGGATCAGCTCCCCCGTCGGCAGGACCGCCTCGAGGCCCAGGACATACTCCCGGGTGACGCCGTACTTCACGCAGGAGGGGCCTCCGGCATTCGTGGCGGCGTTGCCTCCGATGGAGCAGGTGTCGTAGCTGGCGGGGTCGGGGGGGTAGTACAGGCCCGCTTCCCGAGCGGCGTCTTTCAGGTCCTTGTTCAGGACGCCCGGCTCGACCATGGCGATGAAGTTGTCCCGGTCGATGGCCAGGATCCGGTTCATCTTTGCCAGGGAAAGGAGTACCCCTCCGTGAATCGGGACGGCCCCGCCCGCCAGGCCCGTCCCGAGCCCCCGAGGCGTGACGGGGAAGCGGAGTTCGTTGGCGAGCTTGAGGAGCGCAGAGATCTGGACGGCGGAGGTCGCCTCCACGACAAGTTCCGGCATGGCGAATGCATCAAGGGTTCCGTCCCTGCCGAAGGGCTCTTTCTTTGCGGGATCCTCGATCACCGTGGCGGGAGCGACGGCCTCCCGGATGCGGGCGACGGTCTCGGGGGAGAGGGGGCGGAAGTCCGGTCCCATGAAGTCCTCAAACGCTCCGGTGCTCGAAGCCCGGGAGGCGCAGCCGTACTTCCAGCGCATGCAGAAGCAGGGTCGCCAGGGTCGTCATCACCAGGTAGCAAAGGCCGACCAGGAGAAACACCTCGGTGAACTTGAAGGAGTCCGAGGCGAGAATCTTTCCCTCTCCCGTCAACTCGATGCAGGTGATCATGTAGGCAAGGGAGGAGTACTTGATCAGGTAGATGATCTCGTTGCCGCAGCCGGGAAGGGCACGGCGCATGGCCTGGGGCAGGATCACCGAGAAGATAGTCTGGGTCCGGGTGAAACCCAGGGAGTGGGCCGCCAGCATCTGCCCGCGCTTGATGGACAGGAGTGCCCCCCGGATGTACTCGGAGTGGTAGGCGGCGCTGCAGAGGGTGAATCCAAGGATCGCCGCGGTGAAGGGGGTCAGGTAGATGTTCCAGTAGGGAAGGCCGAAATACCAGACGAAGAGCTGAACCACCAGCGGAACGCCCCGGAAGATGGTGACGTAGAGGTTGGCCGCAGCGGCGGCGGTCCGGTTGCCGAAGACACGCAGGGTGCCCACGAGGATGCCCAGGAGAAGCCCCAGTGTCGCCGAGGGGACGATCAGCTGGACGCTCATCCGGAAACCCCGGAGCAGGGCCGGCGCCGCCTCATTCTGGATGTAGAGCCATTCTTCCATATTCGTGTTTAATCGAGATGAGACTCTTTCTCACCGTTCATTCGGGCTATGTATATCCCGGCCGCGCCCCCGCGATCATCGGGGGCTGGGACTTCCCGAGTGCGAATTGAGGCTTTTTCGGGGCACCCTGCCGTTGCAGCGCAGCGACCGCAAAGGCAATGTCTGAGCGCTGGAGGCGCGAGTTTTACCTTTGCAGCGGAGCGAGACGTTGCAGGGTCGAAAAAACTCTCCTGAGTACGAGGGAAGATCCAGTCCCGTGTGTCCTCGTAATCGCCGGTCCTGCCGATCTGAAAAGGGCATTCCGTTGCAACAAGCGGTTTCGCTCAGCGGTTATCCGTGTACAGCTCCATGACCTTCGAGCAGAACTCACGGGTCCGCTCGTTTTCAGCGCATCCGAAGATCTTTGCCGGCGGGCCCTCCTCGACGATGAGTCCGTCCTCCATGAAGACGATCTCGTTCGCCAGGGCCTGGGCGAAAGCGATCTGGTGGGTCGCCATGATCATTGTCATTCCGTTTTCCCCAAGGTCCCGGATCACCGCCAGGACCTCTCCGATCAGCTCCGGATCCAGCGCCGAGGTCGGCTCGTCCAGAAGCATCACCTTTGGATCCATGGCCAGCGCACGGGCGATGGAGACGCGTTGCTTCTGTCCGCCGGACAGCTGGGCCGGGTATTTCTGTACATGGTCGCCCAGGCCGACCCGCTCGAGCTCGGCCATGGCGCGGTCGCGGGCCTCGGCCCGGCTCATCCGCCGGACCTTGACGAGGGCGATTTCCACGTTCCGGAGGGCCGTGAGATGGTCGAACAGGTTGAAGTCCTGGAAGATCATCCCCACCTGCTGGCGGTAACGGTGGAGTTCCCGGCCGTGGGCGTGCTTGATTTCCCGGCCTTCCAGCCAGACACGGCCTGCGTCCGGTCGGACGAGGAAATTGATGCACTGGAGGAGCGTGCTTTTCCCGGCGCCGGACGGACCGATGAGAATCTTCAGTTCTCCGTGGCGGATCGACAGGGAAGTCCCCCGGAGAATCTCCTTCTTTCCATAACGCTTCTTGATGCCTTCGACCTTCAGGATCGGTTCTTCCATGGTTCAGAACTCGTGATGGGAATAGCCGGGAATGCGGACCTTTTCCTCCAGGAGCCGGAGCCCCCGGATCCCCACCCAGGTGAGGACGAGGAAGATGAGTCCCGCCGCCGCGTAAAGGGGCATGTGCTGGTAGGTCCGGGTGGCGACGAAATGGGTCCGGGCCATGATCTCCGCCACGCCCAGGGCATAGGTTACGGCGGAGTCCTTCAGAATGATGGAGTACTCGTTCGACCAGCCGGGAATGGACAGACGCAGGGCCTGGGGGAGAATGATGAACAGGATCGCTTTTGCGTCGCTCATGCCGAGGGCCCGGGCCGCCTTGAACTGACCTTCCGACAGGGACAGGATGGCGCCCCGGAATATCTGCGACTGGTAGGCCGCGCTGATGAGACCCAGGACGACGACGGCCACCGTGAAGGCGGAGAGGTTGATGTCCAGGGCCGTACAGAGGCCGAAGTAGAAGAGGAACAGGAAGACGAGGAGCGGGATCCCGCGGAAGAACCAGACATACAGGGCGACCAGGGGCCGCAGCCAGCCGGGGCCGTACACCTGGGCCACGGCCAGGGGAACGGCCAGGCAGAATCCGAATCCCATGGCTCCGAGAACGACCACCAGGGTGACGAAGGATCCTTCCAGGAGGTAGGGCAGGGCGTCCAGGACGGCGAGAAGCGCTTCAGGCATCAAGGTACCGTGGTTCGGGGCGATGTGCCCCCCGTTGACAAACGAACCCTCCCCCGTCGGCAGGACGGGGGAGGGTGAACGGAAGATCCCGGGAAACGATCCGGGATTCTATTTCTTGTTGATATAGGTCTTGACCAGTTCCTTCCAGTAGGGGGTCTTCATGAGCTTCGTCAATCCAGCATTGATCTTGTTCAGGAATGCGGTGTCCTCCTTGCGGACGGCGTAACCGAACTGCTCGTCGGGCATGCCGAAGGTCCCCAGGATTTTCACGGCCTTCTTCTTGCTGATGGCGTCCCTGGCGGGAGCGTCGTCCATGGCGGCGGCGGCGATGCGGCCGTTGAGGACGTCCTCGATGGCCAGAGGCGCGGAGTCATACTGGACAAGCTGGAATTTCAGCCCCTTCTTCTTGATGAGATTTTCATCCATCCACTTGGCTTCCGTGGTGCCGCGCTGGACGCCGATCCGGCTGCCCGCTGCAAGAGCCTGCTCCACCGTCAGCCTGGCATCTTTCTTGGCGACGAGCACCTGCTGGATCTTCCAGTAGGGGATGGAGAAATTGACCTGCTTTTTCCGGGCGTCGGTGATGCTCATCCCGGAGGCGACAATGTCGATCTTCCTGGCCAGGAGGCTGGGGACGATGCTGTCCCAGTCCTGGGGCTGATGCTTGACCTGAAAGCCCTGGTCCTTGGCGATCCAGTCGAGTGCCTTGATGTCGAAGCCGTCGGGAGCGCCTTTTTTGTCTACGTAGGCGAAGGGCGGGAAGTTGGCATCGATGCCGTTGATATAGATCTTTTCCGCACCGACGGCGGGAGAGATCAGGACCAGACAGAGAATTGCGGCGGCAGCCAGCTGCCATGCCTTTTTCATGGAGATCTCCTTTTCTCTTGGGTGTTCGGGAGCCGCCCCGCCGGCGGACCGGAGGGGCGGCTTTTCTGGAAGTCTATTTCTGGACGATGTATTCAACCACCGCGTCCACCCGGCGGTTCTTCTGGCGGCCTTCCTTTGTCTTGTTGTCCGCGATGGGCTGAGTCAGGCCGTATCCCTTGGCGGAGATGCGGTCCTTGTCCACCTTGAACTTGTCCACCATGTACTTCGCGACGGCAGCGGCCCGCCGCTGCGAAAGCTTCTGGTTGTAGGCCTTGCTGCCGACGTTGTCGGTATGGCCCTCGATGACGACCTTGATCTCCGGATGGCGGTTGATCACGTCGGCGAACTTGGCGATTTCGTCATGGTACTTCTTCTTGACGACCCACTTGGCCGTGTCGAACTGGACGTTAATGGTCGCCCGGCCCTTTTCCAGCATTTCCTTCTCGGTCGCCGTCTGTTCCGCCTTGGCTTCTTCCTTCATCTCCTTGACCGGCTCCGGCGGAGGAGGCGGGGGCGGAGGAGGAGCTACGACCTTGGGCTCCGGCGGGGGCGGCGGAGGGGGCGGAGCGGGTTTCTCACCGCCGAACAGGAAGCTCAGCCCAAGGGTGTACTCCAGGTTTTCCATGGTGCTGCCAAAAACGAAGGGTACGCGGACGTCACCCCGCAGGGCCAGCCAGTCGGTCATGAACCACTTCAAGCCGGCGCCGACATCAACCAGGAAGCGGTTTTTATTTCCGACCTCGGAAGGGTAGGAGATGGACTGACCACCGAAGCCTACTGCAAGGTAGGGAACCACTTTGTACTGGGGCATGAGGTACAGCAGACCCTCCAGCCGGTAGTTGAAGACGTTCGTGCTTTCTCTCCTGGCGGCCGCCCAGTTCTGGGCGTCCGTGCTCATGACATTCCAGGGAGCGGAGTATTCGGTTCGAACGTAGTCGAAGACGCCTTCCACACCGATGTACCGGGTGATGTCATAGCCGAACCGGATTCCATAAACGGGGGCATTTTTCAGGTGCTGATCGGAGTTGAAGACGTATCCTCCGATGAAAGGGGTGACTGAAAACGTGCCGGGACGAACCTCTGCCAATCCCGGCGAAGCCGCGGCCAGGACGAGCAGGACGATGAAACCGCATAAAATTTTCTTCATTGCTTCCTCCTCCATTTCATAAACTAATAAGGATGTGAACTGCTCACACAAAAAACATCAATCCCGGACATCGCTTCCCGAACGGCCTCCCTGCGCACGGGAAAGGAATCCGGAATTTTGAATGAAGATGTATGGAAGGTGCGTCAACCGCCGGTTCATGGTCGGGAAAACACCGCCTTCTTCGTCGTATGCCATGGCCGGACCCGCCATACAGGGACTCTGTGTCCGCATCCGCAGAGGATTTGACGTTATCCTGCAGGTTCATCCGGCTGGAGAGATCCCCATAAGGGTAATGTAACAGGGGCTGGATTTCGTTCATGCCCTGCTCGATCGACCGCGGCGGGATGTTCTCGTCGCTGGACGGCTCCTCCATAAAAGGTAATTTGGATACGGAAGCACCATTTCCATGCTCTGAACACGCGGCGATGAGGAACGGAATGCTGGAGACGACGATCATGATGCCGTTCCCTGCGTCGCAGGTTTGAAATTCTTAAACCATCCTCCGGCCTTCCGTCAACCTGAAAAACGTCGGGCGGAGGTTTTGCCCGTCATGGAGATACAGGCGCCGTCTGTCGTTCCACGAGCTTTTCATGGAAAAAAGAATCCATCTCTGTTACGCATTCGCCATCATTTGCAACAATGGAGGTTCTTATGAAGACATTCGATCTGTTCAAGCTCGACGGCAAGGTCGCCCTGGTGACGGGCGGCGGGCGCGGAATCGGAAAGTACATCGCCACGGGCCTGGCCGAGGCCGGTGCGGACGTGGTCATCACCTCGAGAAAGATGAAGAACCTGGAGGCGACGGCCTCGGCATTGGAGAAGGAGACGGGGAGGAACGTCGTTCCCATCGCCTGTGATGTGGCAAAGGAGGAGGAAGTCGAGAAGATGGTCCAGGCGGTGAAGGAACGCTTCGGCCGGATCGACATCCTCGTCAACAATGCCGGGGCTACCTGGGGCGCCCCCACCCTCGACTTCCCCCTGGAGCGGTGGGACCAGCTTTTCAGCGTGAACGTCCGGGGCGTCTGGATGCTGACCCAGAAGGTCGCCCGGATCATGAAGGAGCAGGGGGGCGGCAACATCATCAACATCTCGTCCGTCATGGGTTTCCGCGGCTCGGAAGAGCTGGCCCATCCGGCGGTGCCCTACAATTCCACGAAAGCGGCCATCAATGTTCTCACGATGAACCTGGCGGTGAAACTGGCCCCCTTCAAGATCCGCGTCAACGCCATAGCCCCGGGATTCTTCCGGTCGGACATGATGGCCTACATCGAGAAGCCCGAGTTCAAGGAGGCGCACGACATGGTCCTTCAGGGCATTCCCCTGAGAAGAATCGGGGATGCGGACGACATGAAGGGCCTGGTCGTCTTCCTGGCGTCCGACGCCTCCGCCTACATGACGGGCCACATCGTCGTCAACGACGGCGGCATGATCGCCAAGTAGCGGGAACCCTGCCGGGAGCGAGGGCATCCACTTGCCGGCTGCGGAAATGGCTCCCGCTGACCAAAAGGAGGAAGATCCATGGGCATCATGACGTCACAGCAGTATCTGGACAGTCTGCGGGCCCAGCACCCGTGCATCCATATCGGCGGGGAACGGGTGGAGAACGTGGCCGACAGCCCCTGGTTCTCCATCAGCCTGCGGGAGGCCTGCGCCCAATACGACTGGCCGCATGATCCGGCATTTGAAAAGGACTTTGCGGCCTGGTCGCCCTTCATCGAGGAAAAGGTCAGTTTCTGGACGCACCTGCGCCTGGGCACCGACGAGGTCCGGAAATTGGTGGAAGTGATCAAGCGTAACAATGCCCGGCACTTCTGCTCCATGTGCATGGGCATCGGGCTCTCCGTGATGTGGGCCACCACCTGGGATGTCGACCGGGCTCGGGGGACGAACTATCACGCCAATCTCCGGGCCTTTTTCGAGGAGATCCAGCGGAAGGACCTGCGCTACTGCATGGGGGTCATGGATCCCAAGGGCGACCGGTCGCTCCCGCCCTCCCGCCAGGCCGACCCGGATCTCCATCTGCGGATCGTATCCCGCAGCCGGGAAGGGATCGTGGTGCGGGGAGCCAAGACGCACACCTCCAATGCGCCGCTTACCCATTTCATGTTCGTTTCCCCCTGTCGGGCCCTTGGGGAGGACGATCGGGACTATGCCGTGTCCTTCGTGACGCCGATAGACACCAAGGGGCTTACTCTCATCACCCGGCCGGCCCCGGGCCCCCGGGAGCCGCGGGAGATGGAATCTCCCGTCAGCACGCGGATCGGTTTTGTGGAATGCCTGTCGGTCTTCGATGACGTGTTCATCCCCTGGGAGCGGGTCTTCCTCAGCGGCGAGTGGGAATTCACGGAAAACTTCATCAATTACTTTTCACCCTATGTCCGCATCGCCAAGGGGACCTGCACGTCCGCTCGAATCGACATCCTGGCCGGGGCGGCGGCCCTGGTGGCCAGGATGAACGGGACAGAGAGGGCCGGCCACATCCGCCACAAGATCACCGACATGATGATCGCCTCGGAGATCGGCTGGGGGTGCGTCCTCGGATCGCTGGCCAGTGCGAAAGAGCATCCGAGCGGCATCCCCGTTCCGGACACGGGCATCTCCAACGCCGGCCTCTACCACACGAGGCTGAAATTCATCGAGTTCCTCGGAACGCTCCAGGAGATCGCCGGGGGGATCGTCACGACGATGCCCGTGGAGGCGGACTACCGGAACGAGGCGACCCGCGCCTGGATCGACAAGTATTTGCGGGGGAGTGCGAAATTCACGACGGAAGACCGGATGAAACTCCTCTACTTCATCCAGGACCTGACGGCCTCGCGGTTCAGCGGTTATCTGATGGCCAGTGCCATCTGTGCCGGCGGGACGCCGGAGACGAACCGGGTGGAGGTCCAGCGCAGTTACGATCTGGCCGGGAAAATGGAGAACGTCCGGGCTTTCTGCGGCCTGGGAATGTGCGGCTGAAGGGCTCCGGAACAGGAATAGACGCAGAAAAATCGGGCAGGAGCGGAAAAAGTCGTTGCGTCGCGGGATTCAGCGTGCTATAGGGTGCCCCCGCGTTGACGGGAAGCAATCATTTTATCAAGAAAAACCAGGGGTCAAGATGGGCAGCGTCGTCAAGAAAAGAAGAAGGAAGATCAGCAAGCACAAGTACAGGAAACGCCTCAAGGCCAACCGGCATAAGAAGAGGTAGGCGGCAGGCACCCCGCGGCATGCGGGGGCGGTTGGTGGAGGATGTTGCGATTTCCGGGGGCCGGTGGGAACCCACCGCGCCCCCGGTTTTTTATTTCGGGCCCGTCCGGCGCCTGGCCGCACCTTCCGGTCAGAACTTGACCTGGGGTGTTGCTTTTGCAGCCTCCGGCACCTGGAAGAATGTCGCCGCGTTGAATCCGAACATCCCCGCCAGCAGGTTTGCCGGAAAACTCCGGATGGCCACGTTGTACCTCTGCACGGCCTCGTTGTAGCGCTTGCGCTCCACGGCGATCCTGTTTTCCGTTCCCGCCAGTTCGTCCTGGAGTTTCAAGAAGTTCTGGTTCGATTTCAGGTCCGGATATTTTTCCACCACCACCAGGAGGCGGCTCAAGGCGCCCGAAAGCTCGTTGTTGGCGCTGATTTTCTCGGGGATCGAACCGGCACCGCCCACCCTGGCCCGCGCGTTGGTCACTTCCACGAGGACGCTCTTTTCCTGGGCGGCGAACCCCTTCACCGTTTCCACCAGGTTCGGAATGAGGTCGAACCGGCGCTGCAATTGATTCTCCACCTGTGCCCAGGACGCCTTGACCCCCTCATCCAGGGTTACAAACCGGTTGTAATTCCCCTTGAAGAAGCCATACACACCCACAGCCAGGATGACCAACACCCCGATGGCGACAAACAACGCAATTTTCCCTTTCGACATGTCCTGCCTCCTTTGATGATCTATTCCAGTTTGTCTATGATATCACAAAGTTTACCTACTTCACGCAAGTAGGACTTGAAGAGCGCCAGGGCTTCCGCACCCCGGGGATTCCGGGTGTTTTCACGGATATCGAGGCATTTTTCAAAAATATTCCCGTCCAGACCCGCGGCAACCGCCGTCTCGCGGATCAGTTCCCTCCGGTCCCGGGGGGCGGCGATGCCCTTGAGATACAAGAGAGCCGTGAACAGGGAGAGAAACGCCGTCAGGGAGACCGCAATGAGCCTGGCGAGGGCCTTGTCCTTTCCCTGCGTTTCCAGAAAGCCGGTACGCAGGTGAAGAAGCTTTCCCTTCAGTTCCCGTTCAAGCTGAAGGCGGAGATTCGAACGGTCGAAGGCAAGCCCCCGAAGCACATCCTCTCCGTAAACGGGAACATAGTGGAGTTGCATGTTGAGAAATTCAACGGGATAGCAGTCCAGGGACTGCAGGATCATAGATTTCGTCATGAACAGGGGGATGGCCACCCGGCGCTTGCTCCAGGAGGAGACGATCCCGAAGGCCCGATCCAGGTGGTCGATCCCGGCATCGGTCAAGATCACCAGAAAGTTCAGGTCGGACCGGCCGGGCATATATTCCCCGCGGGCGCCGCTCCCGTAAAGGATGAGTCCCTTGAGATCTTCGCCAAATGCTTTTTTTATGTCGTCCCGGAAGGTCTCGAAGATGTCTTCCGGTCGCTGAGGAATTTTACCCATGCTGGCACCTCCCTGCCGCATCCGTTTCCGGGCCGCGGTTAAAAACCCCGGCCGGCTCCGCCCCCCCCGCTCGATCCTCCGCCGAATCCGCCGAACCCACCTCCGCCGAACCCGCCGAATCCGCCTCCTCCCCGGCCGCTGCCGCTCAACAGGAGGAACAGGATCCAGGGAAGCATCGCCCGTCCCTGGGGGGTCAGCAGCAGGACTGCAATCACCACGACGATCAGGACGACCGTCAGGGGGGACATGCTCTTGCCGGCGGCCGGTGTGGACCGGCGCGAGGCTGCAGCTCCGGGGCGGCCGGTAAGCTGTACGCCCGCATCCTTTGCGATCACCGTCGACACGGCGAACAGGCCGTTGTAAAGCCCCATCCCGTATTCCCCCTGGCCGAGATGAGGGATCATATACTTGTCCATGATCTCTCCCGTCAGGCCGTCCGGGAGGATACCCTCGACGCCGTACCCCGTTTCGATCCGGAGTTTTCTCTCCTTCACGGCCAGGAGGATCAGGACCCCTTTGTCCTGTCCCTTTTTCCCGATGCCCCAGGCCGAATAGAGCCGGTTCGCGTAATCGTTCAGGTCTTCCTCGCCAAGAGCGGGGATGACGGCGACGACCACGGAGGTTCCCGTCTTCTCGAGAACCTCCCGGGCGAGGGATTCCATCCGGGTCCTGTATTGGGCGGGGATGACGCCGGCGAAATCGCTGACCGCCCCTTGGGGGGACGGGAAGGCGGCCTCGGAAAAAACCGCAGGGGGCTCAACCCAGGAGGTGAGCGTCAGGAAAAGAAAAAGAAGAATGCCAAGTCGATATGCTGTCTTCGTCACGGTATCTGCCGGGCGACATCTCTGTCCGGTCAGGGCCTGCAGATTGCGGGATTCCCGCGGGCCCCGATCCCCGGTCACAATTGTGGGACATCATAAGGGATGAGCCGGAAGATGGCAAACGGTTTGTGGGCTGCCACATTGTCTGCGAAAAAAAGCCCTCTCCCGGGAGAGAGGGCTTCCTTTCAAAACGGGACGATCCGGACTCCGGATCAGTAGTCCATGTCATCCATGCCCATGCCGCCCATGCCACCCATTCCACCCATGCCGGGAGGCATCCCGCCGCCGGGCATCGGGGGCATGCCGGCGCCTTTCTTTTTGGGCGCCTCCGCCACCATGGCCTCGGTCGTCAGCATCAGGGCAGACACGGAAGCGGCGTTCTGGAGGGCCAGGCGGGCGACCTTGGTGGGGTCGATGATCCCGGCGCTGAACATGGCCGTGTACTCGCCCGTGTCGGCGTTGAAGCCGTAGTCGCCCTTCTTGCCCTTGACCTTCTCCACCACGACGGATCCTTCGAACCCGGCATTCGCGGCGATCTGCCGAAGGGGTTCCTCGATGGCGCGCATGATGATCTGGAGGCCGTACTTCTCGTCGTCGGGAACCTTGGCCTTCTCGAGAGCCGGCAGACAGCGGAGGAGTGCCACCCCGCCACCGGGCACGACGCCTTCCTCGACGGCTGCCCGTGTAGCGTTGAGGGCATCCTCGACACGGGCCTTCTTCTCCTTCATTTCGATTTCCGTCGCCGCTCCGACCTTGATGAGGGCCACGCCGCCCACAAGCTTGGCGAGACGCTCCTGGAGCTTTTCACGATCGTAATCGGAGGTGGTGACCTCCATCTGGCCTCGGATCATCTTCACCCGTTCCTGGATGGCCTTGCTGCTGCCGCCGCCGTCGACGATGGTAGTGTTGTCCTTGTCGATCTCAATCTTTTTGGCGGTTCCCAGATCCTTCAGCGTCACCGCATCCAGCTTTACACCAATGTCTTCGGAGATGACCTGCCCGCCCGTCAGGATCGCGATGTCCTCCAGCATGCCCTTGCGGCGGTCTCCGAAACCGGGGGCCTTCACAGCAGCAACCTTCAGGGTGCCGCGAATCTTGTTGACGACCAGCGTAGCCAGCGCCTCTCCCTCCAGGTCCTCGGAAACGATCAGCAGGGGCCGCCCGGTGCGGGCCACGGCCTCGAGGACTGGGATCATATCCTTCATGGTGCTGATCTTCTTCTCATAGAGGAGGATGTATGGCTCATCGAGGACGACAGACATCTTGTCGGGGTTGGTGACGAAGTAGGGGGAGATGTAGCCCCGGTCAAACTGCATGCCTTCGACCACGTCCAGGGTGGTCTCCATGCCTTTGGCATCCTCGACGGTGATGACACCTTCCTTGCCGACCTTGTCCATGGCATCGGAGATGATCGAGCCGATGGTGAGGTCGTTGTTCGCGGAGATCGTGCCGACCTGGGTGATTTCCTTCTTATCCTTCACGGTCTTGGAGATCTTCTTCAGCTCTTCCGTCACGATCTGGACGCCCTTGTCGATGCCCCTTTTCAGGGCCATGGGGTTCATCCCGGCGGCCACGAGCTTGGAGCCTTCCCGGTAGATGGCCTGGGCGAGGATGGTTGCCGTCGTCGTGCCGTCACCGGCTGTGTCCGATGTCCGTGTGGAGACCTCCTTCACCATCTGGGCGCCCATGTTTTCGAACTTGTTGTCCAACTCGATCTCCCGGGCGACGGTGACGCCGTCCTTCGTGACGGTCGGGGCGCCCCAGGTCTTGGAAATAAGGACGTTTCGCCCTTTCGGACCCAGGGTGACCTTCACCGCGTTGGCCAGGGTGTCGACGCCCAGCAGAATCCGCTCGCGGGCCTTTACGTTGTATTTGATTTCCTTTGCGGCCATGTTCGTTCTTTCCTCCCGTCCTTATTCGATGATCCCGAGGATGTCTTCCTCGCCCATGATGAGGTACTCCTCCCCGTCGATCTTGACTTCCGTTCCCCCGTAGCGACCGAACAGGATGCGATTTCCTTTCTTGACCTCCGGGACGATCCGTTTGCCCGATTTGTCCATTCGTCCGGGACCAACGGCCACGACCTTGCCCTCCTGCGGCTTTTCCTTGGCGGTGTCGGGGATGATGATTCCTCCCGCTGTCTTTGCATCGCTTTCCACGCGTTGTACAAGGACTCGATCATGCAACGGTCTGACCTTCATGTTCGGATACCTCCTGTTCTTTTGTGATATTTTCGCTTTGCAGGCATGCCTTCCGAGGGGCCCGCCTGCGCATTGAATTCGTCGGTTTCAGCTTTCCCGGAGGTCTGACGGATCCGGGTGATCCGATTCATGGACCGGTATGGGAAATACAGGAATTGAACCGGCGTAATTTATTCATCCGGTGTTGGATGTCAAGGGCTTTGAACATCTTCAGGGTGTTTTGGGCTTCCAACAGGCTTGACACGTCCCGGCATAGGCGATAGGGTCGCTGAAATTACCGAATATGAAGCAGAAAACAGGTTCTTCATGAAGGCATCGACCCGGGCGGTGATCCGGAAGCACGGCTGGCGAATTGATCGCGCACTTCACAACTACGTCTATTTCACTCGGTATCGTCCATACGTACGCCTGAGCCGGATGATGACCCGGGTCGTAAGCACCGCGCCGGGGTGGTTCCGGCCTTCGGCAATGCTGTTCCGGGCCGCCTTCGGCCGGTATCACGCAAAAGTCCTTTCTTCCTCGGAAGCGGTCAAGATTTTCACCCTCCGGGAAGACGTCGGGCTTACAGGGCCGGGAAACCGTCAGATCATTCCCTATGCACATGCCACGGGAATCATCTTCCGGGAGCCCGATTTCATCGCCGTCATGGACTGCCCGTGTCGTGCGGCGAGGGGCGGTGGGGAAGCCTGTGGACCCGTCAGCTGCTGCATCGCAGTCGGCCGGGATATCGCCGAATTCTGGCTTGACCACTGTGGCAGGTACCACCCCCGCCGAATCACCCAGGAAGAGGCCCTGGATCTGATCCGGGACTACCGGAAGAGGGGACACATCACCCAGGCTTTCTTCAAGGTAGCCACCGGGGGGAGCACCGGCGTGATCTGCAACTGCTGTCCCGACTGTTGTGTAAGCCTGGAGGCGTCCAGGAGAGTCCGGAAGTTCGGGGGAAAACTCTCCCAGAGTGCGGGGTCGGGCTATTCGGTCCGGGAAGCCCCGGATCTATGCCGGAATTGCGGAAGCTGCACGGATGTCTGTCCCTTCGGAGCCATGATCCGGCGGGACGGCATCCGATCCTACGACCGGGCGGCCTGCATGGGCTGCGAACTCTGCGTGGAGCATTGCACGTCGGGAGCCCTTTCGTTATACCGGGATCCGGAAAAGCCCCTGCCCCTGGACATGGACTGGGTAAGGGAGCGGATGAAGGAGGGCGGGTCGGACTTCCGGTCCGGCGAAAGCGGTCGGATGATACAGAAAACGGGCAGAACCACAGAAGGAATGGAGAAGGGAATGCACACCCTCGGGGAGAGGCAATCTTGAAGCCGGCAGCCGGACAGGGGAAGGAGTACGATGTCGTCATCGTCGGCTCCGGTGTTTCCGGGGCCGCCGTTGCACGGACCGTGGCGGCGCAGGGCGGACGGGTGCTGCTCCTCGAGCGGGGGGGGCGCGTGAACTGGATGGGGAACACCCTGACGGTCATGCGGGTCCTCGAAAAGTGCGGCCTGACCCGCAGCCGGGAGAATCACCCCGTGACGTTCGCCGATTCCCTGGGCGGCGCCTCCAACCTGTCCGCCGGGTGCGCCATGCCGCCGCCGTTGTTCCTCCTGTCCAGGTATGGGATCGACCTGACCGTTGAGACGGAGGAAGTCCGCCGTGAACTGGGCATCGCCGAACTGCCGGACCGGCTGATCGGCGAAACCAACTTCCGTCTAATGGATGCGGCCGCATCCACTGGTCTTTCCTGGCGGAAAATGGAAAAATTCATCGATCCCGAGAAATGCGTCGAGGGTTGCAGTGACTGCATGCTGGGCTGTCGCCGGGGCGCCAAGTGGACGGCCAGGACCTGGGTGGACGAGGCGGTCAGGCTGGGCGTGAACCTGAAGGCGAACACCCGGGTGGAGAGGGTCCTCTGCGAAGGGGGATCTGCGGTGGGCGTGGAGGGGAAGCGATACGGAAGAACGGTTCGTTATTATGGGAAAGCGGTGGTCCTCTCGGCCGGTATGTCGGACGTCCACCTGCTCCGGCGGGCTGGCATCCGGGAGGCAGGGAAGGGGCTGTGCTGCGACTGGCTCCAGTTCGTCGGCGCGGTCATCCCGGGGATGAGTACCGGTGGCGTCCATCCCATGGCCGTGGGCACCACGGACCTCCATGAGTCCGAGGGGATCATCATCCTGCCGGTTTTCCCCAACTGGTCACAGTTTGCCGTCCTCGTTGCGTCCAAGGGGTTCCAGCACTTCACGAAGCTGCGGGAGTTCCGGAACTACACGGGGATCATGGTGAAGGTTAAGGACGAGACGGAGGGCGAGATCTACCCGGGCGGGTCCTTTTCGAAGCCCATTACCCTGCAGGATCGCAAGCGCCTCGACAAGGGAGTGGACCTGATCCGGAAAGTCTTGAGGAAAGCCGGGGCCCGGGAGGACAGCATCCTGGCGCTGAATCCCATCGGAGCACACCCCTCGGCCTCCTGTCGCATCGGCGAGGTGGTGAACGCCGATCTCGCAACACGAATCCCGAATCTTTACTGCTGCGACGCCGGCGTTCTGCCCCGCGCCATGGGAGCGCCCCTCATCTGGACCCTGGCCGCGCTGGGAAAACGGCTGGGAACCCATCTCGGCCGACGCCTGTCCCTGGGACCCCCGGCCCGTGAAGGCTGAGACGCGGGAGAAAAAACCGGATCCGCCTGGCTCGCGGGGTGTTCACAGCCAGCGCTTCCGCCGCTTGTAGGATTTCACGTCGCGGTAGGAGCGGACCGTCCCCTCTGCCCCCATGCCCAGATAGAATTCCTTTACATCCGGGTTTTCCGCCAGTTCCCCCGCCGGTCCCTCCATGACGATCTTTCCGTTTTCCATGACATAGCCGTAGTGGGCGATGGACAGGGCCATCCGGGCGTTCTGCTCCACCAGGAGGATCGTGGTGCCCTTCTCCTCGTTGATACGGCGAATGATCGTGAAGATCTCCTTCACGACCAGGGGGGCGAGGCCCAGGGAGGGCTCGTCCAGGAGGAGAAGAGAGGGATGGGCCATCAGGGCCCGGCCGATGACGATCATCTGCAGCTCTCCTCCGCTGCAGTAGCCGGCCAGGTTCTTCCGACGCTTCAAGAGCGCCGGAAAGTAGGCGTATACCATGTCCAGATCCTTCCGGTACGGTCCGGGCGGACGGGTGGCCGTGCCGACACGGAGGTTTTCCTCCACCGTCAGGTATTTGAAGGGCTGCCTCCCCTCCAGGACCTGGATAATCCCCTTGCGGGTGATCGTCTCCGGCGACTCATTCTGGACGGGTTTCCCGTCGTAGAGGATCGAGCCGTCGGTAACGCGGCCGTTTTCCGGCTTGAGAAGGCCCGAGACGGCCTTGAGGGTGGACGTCTTGCCCGCCCCGTTGCTCCCCAGGAGGGAGACGATCCGTCCCTTCTCCACGGCGAGGGAGACCCCCTTGAGCACCTGGATCACGTCCGAATAGACCACCGAGATGTTGTTGAGCTGCAGCAGCATGCCGTTGTCCATGATCGTCTCCTCTCCCTCAGTACGAGAACGGCCAGAGGCGGAAACTGGAGCGGACGATCCTCCAGACCTCCGCCAGCCCCCGGGGCTCCAGGAGGATGAAAAGGACAATGGCCAGGCCGAAGGTGAACTCCCGCAGGGGAGCCAGGTTCAGGCCGTATTCCGACAGGAGGCCCATGTTCATGACCAGCTCCGTGACGAACCGGAGGACCTCGTTCAGCCCTGTGATGAAGACCGCTCCGAAGACGGCGCCGGCCATGTTTCCCATGCCGCCGATGATGACCATGGCGATGTATTCCACCGACAGGCCCATGTTGAAGGGTTCCGCCGTGATGCTGACCAGGTAGTAGGCCCACAGGGCCCCGGCGACACCGGCGTAGAAGGAGCTGATCCCGAAGGCCAGGAGCTTGTAGGGGAATACGGGGATTCCCATCCCCTCGGCGGCCCGGTCGTTGTCGCGGATCGCCACGAGCGCTCGGCCGTAGCGGGTACGCATCAGGTTGACCGCCATCCAGATCATCCCGGCCAGGACCAGGAAGATGGCATAGAAGAACGACCGATCCCCGGCGATGGACCACCCCAGAATGTCCGCCGGGGGGACGGTGATGCCCATGGTTCCCTGGGTGACGGACTCCCAGTGGACGAGGACGTATTCGATGATGAACTGGCCCGCCAGCGTGGCGATGGTGAGGTAGAGGCCCTTCAGTCGCCCCGAGGGAATGCCGAAGACCATGCCCACCCCCGCCGCGATCAGGCCCGCCGCCGGGACGGCCGCCAGGAACGGGACGTTCCAGCGGGTGGCCAGGACAGCCGCCGCGTAGGCACCCACGCCGACGAAGGCCCCGTGGCCCAGGGAGATCTGTCCCGTGTACCCGACGAGAATATTCAGGCCCACCGCCGCGATGGCGGCGATGCCCGTCATGTTGAGAACATGCATGAGGTAGGGGGAGGACACGAAGGGGACGGCGACGAACAGGAGAACCAGCCCAATGACGGCCCAGAGGCGGCCGAAATCGGTTTCGAACACCGTCAGTTCCTGGTCGTACCGTTCCCGGTAGTTCCCGCAGGGATGAAAGGACCATTTCCTCGTTTCCATGTCACACCCTCTCGATTTCTTTCAGCCCGAAGAGCCCGTACGGCTTGACCATCAGGATCACCACCAAGGCGATGTAAGGCACCACGTCCTTGAGGGAAGGGGAGAGGTAGCCGCCGGTAAAGGTCTCCAGGAGGCCGATGATGATTCCTCCCAGGATGGCCCCGCCGATGGAGTCCAGCCCGCCCAGGATGACCACCGGGAAGACCTTGAGCCCGATGGCCGACAGGTCGTGGACGTTGATGCCGTTGATGACGCCCAGGACGATGCCGCTCATCCCCGCCACGAGCGCCGCAATGGCCCAGGAGAGGGCGAAGACGCGCTTCACGTGGACGCCCAGGGAGAGGGCCGCCCGCTGGTTGTCCGCCACGGACCGCATGTAGATTCCCTGGGAGGAGAACTTGAAGAAGAGGCCGAAGAGTACGAGAAAAATCGTCCCCACGGCCAGGACGGCGGTGTAGACCGGCGGGACGGAGATGTTTCCCAGGGTGAGCCCCATCCACTCGGGGAGGAAGTCGGGATAGGTGTGCAAGTTCCCGCCCCAGATGAACAGCAGGAGGCCTTTGAACATGGAGGCCAGCCCCACCGTCAGCATGATGACGAAGATGAGCGGCTCCCCGATCAGGGGCCTGAGGAACAACCGCTCGATGACGAAGCCGAGGATAAAGCAGCCTGCCAGGGTCACGAGGAAGGCCAGGACGATGGGCAGCTTGGCCCAGGTCACCAGGGCCAGGAACAGAAAGGCCCCCATGGCCAGGAGTTCCCCGTGGGCGAAGTTGAGCACACTCGAGGATTTGAAGATCATGACGAAGCCCAGGGCCGACAGTCCGTATAGGAAGCCGATGCTCAGGCCGCTGACGAGAAGATGAAGAAAGAAATCCATGACACACCCTTTCTGGTTCAGTCCACCGGGATGACCCGGACCCGCGTCTCGATCCACCCCTCCCGGCCGTCGCGGTAGCGGACGGGGGTCTTCACGTCCACTTCCTGCTCGTTCCGGTACATGGCCTCGATGAGGCGGAGGTACAGTCCATAGACGAAGCGGCGCCGGACCTTGCCCGTGCGCGTCAGCTCGTCGTCGTCGGCGTCGAGGAGTTTGTAGAGGAGGATGAACTTGCGGATCCGCATGAACGCCGGCAGACGCTCGTTCACCTCCCTGAGCTCGGAGAGGATCAGTTTTTCCACTTCCGGCTGCTGGGAGAGGTCCAGGTAGGTCGTGTAGGGGATCATACGCTCCTCCGCCCAGTTGCCAACGTTCCCGAAGTCGATGTTGACGAAGGCCGTGAGGAAGGGCCGCCCCTCGCCGAAGATCACCGCCTCCTTGATGTAGGGACTGAACTTCAGGCGTGTTTCAATGAAGTCGGGCGAGAATGCCTCGCCGGTCTTGTTGCGGATGATCTCCTCCTTGCGGCCTATGATGACCAGGTGCCCGTCCCCGTCCAGGTAACCCGCGTCGCCCGTCTTGAGCCAGCCGTCCTGGAAGGCGCTCTCGGTGGCGGCGAAGTCCTTGTAGTACCCGGCGAAGTTGGCATCCGCCCGGACGAGGACCTCCGAGTCCCCGGCGATCTTCACCTCCGTCCCCGGCAGCGGCCGGCCCACGGTCTCGGGCTTCACCTCGCCGTCCGGCTGGACCTGGAAGATCCCGCCCGACTCAGTCAGGCCGTAGCACTGCTTCAGGTTCAGACCGACGGCCCGGAAGAAGCGGATCACGTCGGGGCTGATGGGGTGGCCCCCCGTGAGGACGCAGCGGAAGCCGGCACAGCCGATGCGGTCCAGGAGCGGATCGTATACGAGCCGCTTCGCCATGCTCTGTACCAGCCGGTCTGACCAGGAGCGTGAGCCGTTGCCCGATTCCTGCTCTGCGGACCGGCGTCCCGCTGCCTCGGCCCACCGGAAGAGAAGGCGGTTGATCCAGCCGGCGTCGGACATGCGGACCCGGATCCGGGATGCGAGATCCTCCCAGAAGCGGGACGAAGTGATCAGGACGGAGGGGCCGATCTCCCGGAAGTCTTCCGTCACCGTCTCCGGGGTCTCCGGGAAGTTCATCGTCATCCCGCTCACCAGGGCCACGCCGAGGCCCCACATCTGGTCGACGATCCAGGCGGGAGGAGAGATGGAGATCCAGTTTTCCCCGGGCTGGAGCGAAAGATAATCCGTCCAGCTCCGGCCCATGGCCGTGAGGCCCCGGTGGCTCAGCATGGCCAGTTTCGAGACCCCCGTGGTTCCCGATGTCTGGATCATCAGGGCCGTGTCCCGGGAATTCCCCCGGGCCAGTTCGCGGTCGAAGAGATCCGGATCGCTCCGCTCCGCCTCTTCTCCGAGCTGCAGGAGCTCCCGGTAGCTCATCAGCCAGGGATCCTCCCGGTAGTACCGCATTCCCGTCGGATCGACGTATATGACCTTCCGGATGTGGGGGAGATCCTGGCGGTGCTCCAGGAGCTTGTCCGCCTGTTCCTGGTCCTGGACGATGACACAGACGGCGCCGACCCGCCCGAGGGAGAAGCGAAGCTCGTCGGCGACGGAAGACGTGAAGAGGTTCAGGGTTACGGCCCCCAGGGACTGGGCGCCCAGCTCGCCGTAGAGCCACTCGGGGCAGTTGTTGACGATGAGGGCGACCGCCTCGCCGCGCCGGATCCCCAGGGATTTCAGGCCCAGGGCCGTCTTCCGGACGTAGGCGAGATAGTCGTTCCAGGAGTGGGTCTGCCAGATGCCGTAGGCCTTTTCCCGGATGGCCGTTCTTTCTCCCAGGAGCTCCGCCTGGCGGGCGAGAACCTGCGGGAGGGTCAGGCGCGCCACTTCCCTGGGCGCACCTTTCGAAGCGGGACCGGACGAAGTCGCCGACGCAGCCGGCGACGAGAGCGCTGCCCCCGGGAGAAACCGGCTGAGCCATTTGACGGTGCTGCCGGATCGCAATACGGATTCAGCCGCCATGTTCATCCCCCAGGTAGGCCCGGATCACCTCCGGGTGGCTCCGGACCTCCTCCGGCGTCCCCTCGGCGAGCTTCTCGCCGAAATTGAGAACCACGACACGCTCCGAGATGCTCATGACGATGGACATGTCATGCTCCACGAGGATCATGGTCTGGCCCCACCCCTCGTTCAGATCCAGGAGGAACCGCACCATGTCCTCCTTCTCCTCCAGGTTCATCCCGGCGAAAGGCTCGTCCAGGACGAGGAGCTTTGGCTCCAGGGCAAGCGCCCGTCCAAGCTCCACCCGCTTCATCAGGCCGTAGGGGAGGGAGCCCACGGTCTTCTTGCGGATCGCCTGGATCTCGAGAAAATCGATCAGCTCCTCCAGGAGCCGGCGGTGGCGGATCTCCTCCCGCCGGACGGCGGGGCTGAAGAGGCAGGCGTCCATCAGGCGATACCCGCAGTGAATGTGCCGGGCCAGGAGCAGATTCTGCAGGACCGTCATTCCCGGAAACAGCTCGATGTTCTGGAAGGTGCGGCCGATGCCGACCCGGACGAGGTGGTGGGCGGGCATCCGCGTGATGTCCCGGCCGTTGAAGCGGATGGTTCCCTTCTGGGGCTGGTAAAACCCGGTGATGCAGTTCAGGAGGCTGGTCTTGCCCGCCCCGTTGGGGCCGATCACGGCCAGAAGTTCGCCCGTCCTGGTCGTGAGGCTTACGTCCTGCAGGGCCTGGACCCCTCCGAAGGCCAGCGACAGGCCCTCCACGTCCAGGTCCGCCCGGCGTTCAGCTTCAGCGGGGGCCTGGAAGAGGGCCGGCTCTCCCCGGAATGCCTTCATGGTTCTTGCTCCTTGTCTTTTCGGCAGCGCCGGCCCGGAACCATACCGGGCCGGCGCGGGCGTGGCTATTTCACGAGCCGGATCTTTTCTTTCCCGGGTGTGTAGAAATTCGTCAGGGGGACATAGGTGCCGTCTTCACGGACCTGGACGATGCGGGCCCGGTATGACGCGCCATGGTCCTTCTTCGTATAGGTGACCGGAGGGAGCAGTCCCCCGAAGTCCTCGTTCTTGAAGGATTCCATGGCCTGGTTGATGGTGCTCCGGTTCACCTCCTTGTACTTTTCGTGGGCCCGGACGAAGGCCCGCTCCATGATCATGCCGATGGCGACGCCTTCCCAGTAGGCCGCGTCAAAACGGTTCACGGTCTTGTATCGTTTCCAGAGCTCCTTCATGACGTTCATTCCCGGCGTGTTGTCCGACGGCAGGCCGCCCGGAAACTGCATGGCGAGGCGGTCCCGGATGAGACCCTTGCCCTGCCGGAAGAAATCGGGGTCCGTCGAGGTCCAGGTACCGAGGAAGCGGGGATTGTAGCGGAGCCGGTCGGCACTCCGGAGGGTCGTGATGATGGCCGCCGGCAGCATCTGAATGAAGACGTATTCGGCGCCGCTCTTCTGGAGACGGAGGAGTTCCGTGGTCAGGTCCACGGTCTTGGGCGGGAATTCCTCGACGGCGACGATCTTCACGCCCAGTCGGGCCGCGTATTCCCGGGTCGGCTTGTGGATCGAGCGGCCGTAGGCGTTGTTGTAGGTTAAAAGCCCGACTTTCGGGGCTTCTTTCCCGGTGTGAATCGCCTTGATGTACTCGAGGACGGCCTGGCAGTCCATGCGGTAACTTCCGAAGGGGAGATACATGTAATCTACGGGTTTTTCGAGGATCTCCCAGCTGGTGGAGAAGTTGATGGTGGGGATCTTGTACTGCTGGACGATGGGCTTGGCCGCCAGCCCTTCGCCGGCGCCCCAGGTGGCGATCATGTCCACCTTGTCCTGGATGGCGAACTTCTTGACCGCCGCCACCGCTTCGGGAACCTTGTAGGCCGTGTCCGCCAGGAGGACCTCGATCCGGCTGCCGGCGACGCCTCCCTTGACGTCGTTGACGTAGGCCAGGTAGTCCTGCAGGCCCTTGGCGTGGAACTGGCCCCAGGTGGAGGCGGGTCCCGTCATGTTGATGGCGGCGCCGACCTTGATCGTCTTCGCACCGGCCGGAGCGGCGGCGACGAGGAACACGGCCGTGAGGACGGCCAGCAGGGTGGAACAAAGTATCCGTTTCATGATCTCCTCCTTCGGAAAATAAAAAAGGCCGGGGATGATTCCGCGGCCTGGCCAAAAACAAAAAGCCGCGGGCGGTATGAGATCCGCCCGCGGCCCGTTCATTTCATTCTGTGTCGGACCCTACAGGCAGACCTCCCGGGTAAAGCTAAAAAAGCAGAAAAAGAAGGTTGCCTGGATGGTTCCGGTGGACATTGATTTCTCCCGATGAAAAAAGTTGGGAACTTTTACTCTGGGAGACCGGCGAATGTCAAGAGGAAATTGCCCCGGAATGATTTTCCTGACTTTGTATCTCGTGCATTGCCTAAATAAAGTGGATCATTTACCATGAGTCCGGCCGACGCGGGATCCTGAATGCTTATTGATTGCTTCATGCATGCGGCCT
The DNA here is from genome assembly GCA_035363115.1 of Syntrophales bacterium. Taxonomy (NCBI): domain Bacteria; kingdom Pseudomonadati; phylum Thermodesulfobacteriota; class Syntrophia; order Syntrophales; species Syntrophales bacterium. Next base: position 389,688 of record DAOSEM010000002.1, read on the forward strand.
GCCGGATGACCATGGACAACCGGGGGGGAGGTTGGTGAAATGAACGGAAACCTTTTCATGATCCACGGGATGTATGCGGGACCCTGGATGTGGGAACATTACCGGGGCTGGTTCGAGGCCCGGGACTGGCAGTGCGTCGCGACGGCTCTGCGCCATCGGGACAATCAGCCGGGCGGTCCTCCGGACCCGCGGCTGGGGAAGGTGAGCCTGCTGGATTTTGCACAGGACCTGGAGGACGAAATTCGCCGGCTGGACCGGAAGCCCGTTGTCATGGGCCACTCCATGGGGGGCCTGCTCGCGCAGATCCTGGGAAGCCGCGGTCTCGCCGCCGCGCTGGTCCTGGTCGCCCCCGCCGCTCCCGCGGGCATTCCGGTCACGAGCCCTTCCGTGACGAAAAGCTTCCTGGGGCAGTTTCTCCAGTGGGGATTCTGGCGAAAGCCGGTCCTGATGTCCTATGCGGATTCCCGGTTCGGCGCCATGAACCGTTTGTCGGAGGAGGATGCGCGGCGCATCTACGACCGGTACAGTCACGAGTCCGGGAGGGCCCTGTTCGAGATGGGCCTTTGGCCGCTCGATGGAAAACGGGCCTCCCGTGTGGACGAGCTGAAAATCGACGTCCCCGTGCTGGTTCTGGTGGGGGATCGGGATCGGATGACGCCCCCGGCCGTAGCGCGGAAGATCGCTGCAAAGTACCGCTCCGTCTCGACGCTGAAGGTGCTTCCGGGCCACGGCCACACATTGCCGGCCGAACCTGGCTGGGAGGAGATCGCCGCCTTCATTGAGGATTGGCTGATGCAGACCGTTCCGGGATCGGAGTGAATCCGTCCACCCCGAGTCTTTGTATTGACGCCGGCACTGCACCGGTTTATCATGGGCGCAAGAATGTCTCAGGGCGGATGCGCGGTGCATCCTTAAAATCGCTGGCGGGCTTCAGGAGGCACAAATGAGAGTGCGTGTTTCGGCCGTGTTCGAGCAGGCGGGAGAAGTCCTCTGCATGCGTTATGTCTACGGAGGAAAGGATGTGTATGCCCTTCCAGGCGGCGGGGTCGACAAGGACGTGCCTCTCCAGGAGGCCACCACCATGGAATGGAAGAACGAACTGGGGGTGAAGCTGGTCATCGGCGACATCATCATGATCGGCGAGGCGCCGGCGACAAAGCGCTATCCCCAGACCCTGCACGTCATATTTGAAGCCAGGGAGGTTCACGGGACGCCGAAGGTCCGGACCGATCACACGACTTCCCTGGAGGTCTGCTGGGTTCCCGTGGACAAGCTCGCCAAGATGCCGCTTTACCCGGATGTAGGCAAACAGCTCCATGAATATTTCCTGGACGGAGCCCGCCGATCCCTGCCCTTCATCGCCAACTGCATGGAACGGGGGTTCTGGTGATATCGTTCGACATGCAGGAGACGGTCCTGCTTCGCCTCCTCGATGAAATCGCGTTTTTCGATGTCTTCGAAGATGACGAGATCGCCAATCTCATGAAGATTGCGGCATGGGTGGACATCCCGGTGAACCAGCGCATCATCCGGGAGGGGGAACTGGATCTCAGGATGTACGTGCTGGTGAAGGGACAGGCGGACGTGCTCTTCCGGGGGAAGACGATCGCCGGCCTTCAGGCGGGGGACATCTTCGGCGAGGTCGGCCTCATGGGAAAGCCCAGGATCGCCCACGTGGAGGCCCGGACGGACTGCCTGCTGCTCGCCTTCGACGCCGATGACCTGAACAACCTGATCCCGATCCTGCAGGTGAAATTCCTGCGGCGGGTACTGGAGGCCGTGTTTTCCAGGCTTCAGAAGTCGAACATCCAGAAATGGATGCAGCCTTCGGGAAAAAGAAAAACCCGGGGGGGCAGCGATACCATCGAGCTGCTGCCGCCCGGGACCATAACGGGAACAAGGGGTATCCGGGACTGAATCTCCGGGAGCCCGGATTTGAATGGGCATGCCTCGGGAAGCCGCGGGGTCAGGCTTCCTTTTTTTCCTTTTTCTCTTCTTCTTTTCTCAGCGTCTCCCTTGGCTTTTCCTCTTTGTCCACCTTCAGCTCCACGTCCATTCCCATCCCCGTATCGCCAGCCGAGATCGTCTGGGGGGCGGAAGCGGTTTTTCCCTTGGTGATGCTCAGGGCCATCCCGGAATAGTTGATGACCCAGTTTCGCAGATCGAACTGGATGTAGCGGACACCGTTGATGCGGGTGATCTCTTTCACCATCTGCTCGAGGTTGCCGAGATCGAACTCATCGCCCTTCCGGTTTTTCAGGAGCTCTCCGTAAAGGTAAGCCGTGTTGCCGATAAAGGAATAGTCAATCCTGGTCGTGTCGACATCGTAGCGAACCAGGATGTTCCGGATTTTGCGATTGACTTCGTAGCGGTCCACGGCGGCCATGTTCAAATCCTCCTGGCGGTTCATACCATTTCTGCGAATCAATTTGAACCGCTTTTCCGTCTGAGCGTGCCCGCCCGTCAATCATCCATTGACGGCTCGACTTCGTTTCCCTTATGGTTTTCATCGGATGTATTACTATCCAGTGAGGGGTGAGCATGGGGGATGCATCGGTTCTGCTGCTGGGCGCGACGGGCCTGGTCGGCGGCGAGTGCCTGAAGCTGCTGGTCACGAGGGATGATTACCGGCGGATCGTGGTGCCGGTTCGCTCTCCTCTTCAGGATACGCCTCGGGATTCCCGTGTGGAGGTCCACACAATCGACTTCGAGCGGATCGGTGACTTCGCGTCCCTGTTCGCCGTGGATCACGTGATTTCCTGCCTCGGGACGACGATCGCGAAGGCGGGTTCGCGTGAGCGCTTCCGCCGCGTCGATTTCCACTACACCTATGAAACGGCACGCCGCGCCGCCGGGGAAGGGGCGTCCCACCTGCTCCTGGTGACGGCCATGGGGGCCGATACGTCCTCGCGGATTTTCTATAACCGCGTCAAGGGAGACCTGGAAGAGGCCGTGAGGGGGCTTCCTTTCCGAAGCGTAAGCATTTTCAGGCCGTCCATCATCCTGGGCGACCGGCGGGAGAGCAGGGCGGGGGAATCGGCAGGCAAGGTACTGGCGGCTCTCTTCGGTTTTGCCATCCCGTCCCGTTACAAGCCCGTGGCGGCCCGTGACATTGCCCGGGCCATGCTGGCCGTGGCCAGGGAATCCCCTCCCGGAATCAGGATCGTCGAATCGGATGCCATCCGGCGAATTGCCCGGAACGCGATTGCATGACGAAGCATTCTTCTACGGACGGAAACGCAGGACCGCTACGGCCCGGTCTGTGGAGGGAGTACCGGTCTCTTCATCCGCATCCAACATAAGGAGGGAAGACATGACGGAACGGAAAGTCATTGCGATGGGAAGGAAAGCGAAGGATTTTTTGCTGAAGGACCAGGACGGCGAAGATTTCAGGCTGGCGGCCTACCGGGGCAACCGAATTCTCCTGTCCTTCCATCCGCTGGCGTGGACGCCGATCTGTGCACAGCAGATGAAGGACCTGGATCGGAAACACCGATCGTTCCAGAAGTTCAATACGCTGGCTGTCGGTCTCAGCGTGGACAGCGTGCCCTGCAAGGCGGCCTGGGCGAAAAGCCTGAAGCTCCGGCACACGCGCCTCCTGGCGGATTTCTGGCCCCACGGCGGGGTGGCGAAATCGCTGGGCATCCTGCGGCCCGAGGGCTTCTCGGAGCGGGCGAACATCCTGCTCGACGAGACGGGCAAGGTGGTTTTCACAAAGGTCTATCCCATCCGGCATGTCCCGGACCTGAACGAGATCCTGGCGGCCCTGGCGGCTCCGGCGGTGACGAAGCGGTCTGCCCGGTAACGGGACGAAACGGAGGAAGCCGGGATGAGACATAGACGGCTCGGGAAAGAGGGTCCCCTTGTTTCGGCCCTGGGGCTGGGGTGCATGGGAATGTCCGAATTCTACGGCGCCCGCGACGATGCGGAATCGCTCGCCACCATTGACCGGGCCCTGGAGATGGGAATCACGCTGCTCGATACGGCCGACGTGTACGGTCCCTTTCTGAACGAGGAGCTGGTCGGAAAGGCCGTCCGCGGCCGCAGGGAAGGTGTCTTCCTGGCCACCAAGTTCGGGATCCTCCGAAGCGACGATCCCCGGTACCGGGGGGTGTGCGGGAAGGCGGACTATGTGCGCTCCGCCTGCGAGGCCAGCCTGCGTCGCCTGGGCGTCGAGGTCATCGATCTCTACTACCAGCACCGGGTGGACCCGGAGACGCCCATCGAGGAGACCGTCGGCGCCATGGCGGATCTCGTCCGGGAAGGGAAGGTCCGCTTCATTGGTCTCTCCGAGGCGGGACCCGGCACGATCCGCCGGGCCCATGCCGTTCATCCCGTGACGGCCCTCCAGAGCGAGTATTCCCTGTGGACGCGGGATCCTGAGGAAGGGACGCTTCAAGTCTGCCGCGAGCTGGGAATCGGGTTCGTGGCCTACAGCCCCCTGGGGAGGGGGTTCCTGACAGGGCGGCTCCGCTCGCTCGAGGATCTTCCTGAGGGTGACTACCGGCGAACATCCCCCCGGTTCCAGGGGGAAAATTTCCGGAAGAACCTGGAGCTGGTGACGCGCGTGGAGGCGATGGCCCGGGAGAAGAACTGCCGTCCCGGCCAGATTGCCCTGGCCTGGGTGCTCAGCCGGGGCGAGGACGTCGTTCCCATCTTCGGCACGAAGCGCCGGACCTACCTGGAAGAAAACGCGGGTGCGCTGGACATCGAGTTGACGGAGGCGGAGAGGAGCCTCCTGGAGGAGGCCTTTCCGATCCACAGAGCCGCCGGGGCGCGCTATCAGGAAGTCATGATGGGCTTCCTGGGCAGGTAAGCGGGAATGGCCGGAATGGATTTCCCCGGTCCGGGACGTCGGGTACGTCACCGCATGCCGGAACGGGCAACGGGGCGGAACAACCGAAGGAAAAGGAAAAGCGGCCCATGACGGACATCTCCCCGCACCTTTTGTTCTTGATTTTTTTGGCCCTGGCGGCGTTGACGGTCCTCGTGTTCCGCCTGATCCCCAAGTCCCGGGGAAGCCTGCGGGCGGCCCCGGAGACGGAGGAGGCGTTCACCGCCGGCGAGGCGGATCCGGATTACCGCTACTTTGCGGCCGGCCCCGAGGCCCATCCCTCGGCCCTGTTGATGATCCGGGACGACTGGAGCCTCGAGGGCGGCTGGCGGGAGCTGACGGACCCCGAGCGGGACCTTCCCGCGGCCGTCGAGGGAATGCAGCAACTGGCGGCGGAACGGAATCGTCCCCTTCACGCCTCCGATCTCCTGGACCCTCATGGAATGAAGATCGGCTCCTGGTACGGCCCGCTGGGACCGAGACCCGGGGTCCTGTTTCGGGAAGGGGGGAGGCTGTCGGTCGACCCGCCACCCATCATTCATGAACCGTAAAAAAAAGGGACACTTTCCAAATTTTTCACGGACTGGCGAAAAGATGAGAAGTGTCCCTGATTTTTGAAACCCGGGTTTATGCGCCGGTGTAAATACGCCAGTCAACGGCACAGGCTCCCTTTTCGTAGACCAGGACCGGATTGAGGTCGATCTGCTCGATCTCGGGACGGTCCTTCACCAGCCTTGCCAGGGATTGCATCAGCCTGACAAGGGCCTTGACGTCCTTCGGCTTCTGTCCCCGAATGCCCGCCAGGACCGGCCCCCCCCGGATGCCCCGGATCGCCTGCAGAAACTCTTCGTCCGAGGCGGGGAGGAGGCAGAACCGGACGTCCCTGTAAATCTCCGTGAAGATGCCGCCGAGGCCGAACATGAGCGCGTGGCCGTACTGCGGATCCTTCAGGACGCCAAGGATCACCTCCGTTCCGCCCGCCGGCGCCATGGCGGATACGGTGACTCCGTCGATCCGGGCCTTCGGCATCTTCTTCCGCACCGTCTCCAGGATGTCTCCAAAGGCAGCTCTAACGGTCCCGCTGCCTGAGGAGAGGTTCAGGCGGATGCCCCCGACGTCGGACTTGTGGGAGATGTCGGGGGAGGCGATCTTGAGGGCCACGGGCCCCCCGAAGGCCTTTGCCGCCGCGGCGGCCTGGAAGGGCGTGTCAGCCAGGACGGTGTCCGCCACTGGGATGCGGTACTTTTTCAGGAGCGACATGGCCGCGACGGGAGGCAGGAGATTCGTCGCTCCGGCCTGCGGCGCGGCATGGGGCTCTTTGGCTGCCGGCATTTCGTCGAAGCGGACCAACTGTGCCAGAGCACGGACACCACGCTCCGGCGTGGGGTAGACGGGAATCCCCTTCCTGTGCATCTTCAGGGCTTCCTCCCGCTCCACGTCGGCGCCACCGCAGAAGATGACGAGTTCTCCCTTCCCGGTGACGATGTCCGAGGCGCCGTGAACGGGGTCACCGAAGACGATGATGCTCGTGTCATAGTCCGACTTCGCCTGGGCGATGACCTTCGCGTAAAGGCTGGGGTCGGTGATGGCGTCCCCCGTCAGGTCGATGGGGTTGTATACGCCGCAATGAGCCGGCAGGAAGGACCGCAGGCGCTTCTGGAGGGCTGCCGAAGGAATGGGAGAGGTGAAGCCGTACTTCTCCGCCTCGTCGATGGCGAGGATGGCTGCACCGCCGGAACTGGAGATGGACAGCAGGCGGCGGCCCTTCGGCCTGTCCAGGTAGGCCAGGGCCTTGGCGAAATCGTACAGCTCCTCCAGGTTGTCCGCCCGGCAGACCTTGAATTTCCGGAAGATGGCCTCGTAGATCTCGTCGGTCCCCGCCAGGGACTTGGTGTGGCTCTCCGCCGCCACGCGGCCGCGGGCGGTCCGGCCCGCCTTGAGGATCACAACGGGCTTGTTCACCGTCCCCAGCGCCTCCAGGAATTCGGCGGGGCGCTTGACCCCCTCCACGTAGAGGGCGATCACCCGGGTGTTCCTGTCTTCGTTGAAGTACCGGATGCAGTCCGATTCGTCCACGTCTGCACGGTTGCCGAGGCTGACAAAGACACTCACGCCCAGATCCTCTTCGGTGGCCCAGTCCATCAGGGCAGCCCCGACGGTGCCGCTCTGGGAGATGAAGGCCATCCGGCCGCGGGTCGTGAGGAGCGGCCAGGATGCGCAGAGGCTGGCGTAGGGTGCGTTGACCCCCTGGCAGTTGGGGCCGATCAGGCGGACATTGTATTTCCGGGCCGTGGCGGCCAACTCGGCCTGGAGCCTTTCTCCTTCTTCCCCCGCTTCGGCGAAGCCGCCGGTGACGATCACGGCGGCCTTTACACCCGCCCTGCCGCACTCTTCGACGGCCCCGATGACCATCCGCGACGGGATCACGATCACGGCGAGGTCCGGCGCCGTGGGGATGGAAGCGATGTCCCGGTAAGACTTCAGGCCCAGGAGTTCGTCGGCCTTCGGGTTCACGGGAAAGATGGAGCCCTTGAACCCGGCGTGAATCAGGTTGTAGAGGACGTCGTAGCCGAGCTTCCCCGGCGTTCCGGAGGCCCCGACCATGGCGACGCTCCGCGGCTTGAAGATGGCGTCCAGGCGGCTCTTCCCTTTCATGTTCCCTCCTTTTTCGGTATGGATGTGAATGAGTCGATGCGGCAGGGTCTCCGCCCCCCAAGCGAAGACGGCGCATGCTACCATAGTTCCTGGGGATTTTCCAGAAGCGGTGCTGGCTCTGCGGACGGCTGCGGTTTTCCGGTTCGGTTGGGGCGCGGGGGCTGCCACGGGGGCGTACCGCCGTCGCGGAAACGTTTCCGGACGTGCTGTTGAAAAATACCCGTCTGCGGCGTTTCCCTCATCCCTCGCCATTCGACGTACCGAAAAGGGTACGACTCATGGCTCAGGATTTCGGGGGCCTTGCGTCCGGGCATTTTTGAACAGCCCGCTACATGCTCCCGCAGGGGTGTTTCAATTGCTCCTCTGGAAACCCCCGGTCGCGCCCCCGCGAACGTCCGTCGGGGAGAGGGGGCTTCCCGGAGCGCGAATAGCGGCTTTTTCGGGGCACCCTGCCGTCGCAGCGCAGCGCCCGCAAAGTCATCTGTCTGAGCAACGTCCGGTGCGAGTTATGACTTTGCAGCGGTGCGAGACGTTGCAAAGGGGGCGGATTTCAAATCTTCCCCCATACGCTTCTGAGCGCGAGGGAAGCCCCTCTCCGTGGCACGCAAATTTTATCCCTTGGAACGTCGGGAGATAGACATCCGGTACTGAGATAAAGAATGAATGGAAAAGAAGAAACTTTGAGGAAAAGAAAATGAGACACCGGAAAGCCGGCAAGGTTGCCGAGGGGATCTGGTACCTGGGAAGGGAGGAAACGGGGCTTTACGTCCTGGAGGGAACCCGGGAGGCCATGATCGTGAGCGGAGGGATGGTTTATATCCTGCCGCAGGTTGTCCGCCAGATGGAATCCTTCGGGATCGACAGGAGGCGCATCACCAGAGTCCTGATCCTCCATGCTCATTTCGACCACCTCGGTGTTATCCCATGGTGGAAACGGACCTTCCCGGACACGGAGGTCCTGGCCTCCTCGCGAGCCTGGGAGGTTCTGTCCATGCCGAAGGCCGTCGCCACGATCAACGAATTCAGCCGCATGGTCACGGAAAGGATGGGTCTTCAGGAGGGACTGAAGAACTACGATTACGCCTGGCGGGATGACGTCATGGGCCGGAACGTCCGGGAGGACGACCGGATCGAACTGGGAGGCCTGAGCGTCCGGATCCTCGAGACGCCGGGCCATTCGTCCTGCTCGATCTCCGCTTACGTGCCGGAATGGAAGGCCCTCTTCGCCTCCGACGGAGGGGGCATTCCCTTCAGGGACTTTTCGATCCCCCTGGGGAACTCGGATTTCACGAAATTCGAGGAGAGCCTGGAAAAAATGGACCGGCTCCCCGTGGATTGCCTCTGCGCGGACCACTACGGCTTCATCACCGGAGTGGAGGCGGGACGATTCATCGGCCGGACCCGGGAGGCGGCAAAGATCCTGCGCCGGTCCATGGAAAAAGCCCTGGAACAGCACGGCGGCATGGAGGAGGCCGCACGGGCTCTGACCGGCGATCTCTATCGGCTGCACCCGGACTATTTCATGTCGCCGGAGATTACCGAGGGGATCTTCCGCCAGATGATCCGCCATGTCGCCGGCGGGGCACAGCCGTCCTGACGGCTCGGAAGTACGCGTGGCGGCCGTGCCATCGTGGCATTTCCTTACAGGAAGGAGTGCTCCGGCCCCGGGAACTGGCCCTGCCGGACCTCCTCGATGTACTTACCCACGGCCTCTTTCATCTGGGCGTTGATGTTGGCGTACTTCTTGACGAATTTGGGAGTGAACCGCTCGAACATCCCCAGGAGGTCGTGGAGCACCAGGACCTGGCCGTCGCAGTGGATGCCGCCGCCGATGCCGATCGTGGGGATCGAGAGCGCCTCGCTGATCACCCGTCCGAGCTCCGTCGGGATGCACTCCAGGACGATCGAAAACGCCCCCGCCTCCTCGAGGATCTTTGCGTCTTCCAGGATCCGGTTCGCCGCCTCGCTCCCCTTGCCCTGGACCTTGTAGCCGCCGAGCTGATGAACCGACTGGGGGGTCAGGCCCAGGTGGGCCATGACGGGAATCCCCGCGGCGGCAATGCGGCGCGTCACTTCCGCCACCTCCCGCCCCCCTTCGAGCTTCACCGCCTGGGCGCCCGCCTCCTGGAGGAAGCGGCCGGCGTTGCGGACGGCCTCGTCCACCGAGACCTGGTAGGACATGAAGGGCATGTCGCCGATCACGAGGGCGCGGCTCACGGCCCGGGTAACGGCCTTCGTATGATGGATCATGACGTCCATCGTCACGGGGAGCGTGCTTTCGTATCCCAGGACCACCATCGCCAGGGAGTCGCCCACGAGGATCAGGTCGATGCCCGCCTCGTCCACCACGGCTGCGGTGGGGTAGTCGTAGGCGGTGATCATGGTGATCTTCTCGCCTCTCTTTTTCATGTCGCGGATGGTTGCCGTGGTGACCTTGTTCAGCTTGCCGTGGGTGCTCATGAGGTTCCTCCCGATAAAATGGAATTAAGTTGCTCCGCCTGCTCCAGGGAAAGGGTTCCTTTCTCCCGGGCCAGCTTCACCGTTTGTTTTCCCAGGACGCGGTAAGTCTCCAGGAGGTGTGGAAGTTTCTCCCGGAAGGCCGCAAGATGCTTTTCGATGGTTCCGGCGTCCCCCCGGACGATGGGTCCCGTGAGGGCCCGGACGGTTCCCATGGTCTCGATGTTCCGGAGTGTCCCTCCGATCAGGGGCCAGACGGCCCGAACCGCATCCTCCCGGTCCATTCCAATGGACTCGTAGACGGCCTCGACCTGGCGGATCAGAGTAACCAGGTAGTTCGAGGCCATGCAGGCGGCGGCGTGATAGAGGGCCTTGTTTTCCCCGGCGACAAAGAAGGGGGTGCCGCCCAGGTCCCCAACGATGCGGACGGCCCATTCCCGGGCGGGTTCGTCGGCGGTGACGCCGAAGACGCTGCCGGGCAGGTTCTCGAGCGCCATGGCGGAGTCTGCGAAGGCCTGCATCGGATGGATGCTGGCCCGGCAGGCGCCGGCCTCCCGCGCCGGTTCGAGAAGGTCGAGTCCACCGGCGCCGCTCATGTGAACGGCGGTCTGCCCTGGGTGGAATCCTCCCCCCTCGGCGATCTCGCGGCAGACGGCGAGAATCTGGTCGTCGCCGGTGGTGAGGAACACCATGTCAGACCGGGAGGCTGCCTCGGCAGCCCCGCCGGCGATGGGGGCGCCCGTGGCGGAGGCGGCCCGCTCCCTTGCCTCCGGGGAGACGTCGTAGAGGGCCGCCAGCCTGTAGCCGGCTTTGCGCAGCAACACGGCCATGGCGGTTCCGACCTTGCCGAGACCGATGAAAGCGATTCGGGATTCCTGGGAGTCGTGATGGGAGGTCATATGGATGCCGCGCCAGTGCTCATTTCCGGAACTGAGGCACAATCTTGTTGAAACATCGGTGTGATGTCAAGTATAAATCCCAATCCATATCCGGGCAGCGCGATTCCAGTCCAGGAAAGCCGATGCATGAGCGACAGAACTCCCCGCCCCACGAAAAGGCCGTTGCGGAAGGCCGTGCGCAGGACGGCGGGCCGTCCGAAATCCGGTCCATCCAGTGTTTCCCCATCCCATGATTCCTTTTCCGGCATCGCAAACGGAAAAAGGGACCTGAGGAGCATCGTCGATATCCTTCCCGATCCGACGTTCGCCATCGACCTGGAGGGCGTCGTCGTGGCCTGGAACCGAGCCATGGCGGACCTGACCGGGGTTCCCGCCGGGGAGATGATCGGAAAGGGAGACCACCAATATGCGGTCGTTTTTTACGGCGAACGGCGGCCCATCCTCATCGATTTCATTCTCCATCCCGGAAGCGACTGGGAGAAGTCATACAGCGTCCTGGAAAAAACCGAAGACGGACGCATCATCGGTGAGTCGTACATGCCGAACATGCGGGGCGACCGGATGTACTTCGTCGGCAACGCCGCCCCCCTCCGTGATGTGGAGGGCCGAATCCAGGGGGCCATCGAGACGATCCACGACCTGACGGTGCGTCGAAAGATCGAGCAGGCCCTTCAGGAGAGCGAAGAAAAATACCGCACCATCCTGGAGGCCGCGGACGAGGTCTATTTCGAGGTCGACCTGTCGGGGAACCTGACCTTCTTCAACCGTGTCCTTCCGGAATATGTCGGATACACGGCGGAGGAGCTGGCCGGGGCGAATTACCGGATGTTTATCGGCGAGGAAACCTCCCCGCAGGTGTTTCAGATCTTCAACCGGGTGTTCCGGACGGGGCTCCCGGAGCGGGCGTCGGAGTGGATCATGAAACGCAGGGACGGCGAGACCTTCATGATCGAGGCGGCCGTCTTCCTGAAGCGGGACGCCGAAGGAAAACCCATGGGCTTCCGCGGGACGGCAAGGGACATCTCGGAGCGGAAGAGAGTGGAGGCCGAGCTGCGCGAGAGCGAGGAGCGGTACCGAACCCTGGCGGAGCGGTCCTTCGCCGGTGTTTACGTGATCCAGGACGGACGGTTCCGCTACCTGAACCGGAACGCCGCTTCGTACGCGGGTTACGACCCTGAGGAACTGGTCGATACGGTCGCCATGGACCTGATCCTGCCGGAGGACCGCGAGCGGACGTGGCAGTTCGCACGGGACATGCTCCGGGGGATCCGCTCCACTCCCTATGAATTCCGGATCCGCACGAAGACGGGGGAGATCCGCTGGGTCATGGAGACCGTCACGCCGATCCGTTTCCGCGGACGCCACGCCATTCTCGGGAATTCCATGGACATCTCGGAGCGGAAGGGGGCGGAGGCACAGCTCCGCTACCTGAGCACCCACGACGTTCTCACGGACCTCTACAACCGGGCCTATTTCGAGGAAGAGCTGAGCAGAATGCAGCGCGGCCGCTCCTATCCCGTCAGCATCATCATGGCCGACCTGGACGGCCTGAAAAGGATGAACGACGAAGGCGGACACGCCGCGGGGGACGACTTTCTCAAGCGGGCCGCACGGGTCCTGCAGGAATCGATGCGTGCGGAAGACGTCTTGGCCAGGATCGGTGGGGACGAATTCGCGGCCCTCCTGCCGTTTTCAGATCGCGAGGTCGCCTCCTCCATCATCGACCGCATCCGGAAGAACCTGGAAGAGCACAATCAAGCGCATCCCGGCCCTCCGCTGAGCATCTCCATCGGAATGGACACGGGACAGAAGGGATCGGACCTGACTCTCATCATGCAGGCGGCGGACCGGTTCATGTTCATCGAGAAAGCCAGGAAGAAGGCCGCCAATCCGCTCCTGGGAAGGGGAGGCGAACATGGCCCGGGATGACCTCTCGGCTCTGAAAATCGACAAGACGCGGAGAAAGCAGCCCCTGAAGGCATCCAGGAAATGGACGATCGCGGCCGTCGTGGCGGTTCTGCTCCTCGGGGCGAGCGTTCTCTATGTCCTGGGCATTCTGACGCCCTCTGTCACGGTGGAGACCGCCGCGGTTTCGCAGGTCTATCCGTCCCAGGGCCTGACGGTCCTCAACGCCAGCGGCTACGTGGTGGCCCAGCGGAAGGCGGCGGTGGCGTCGAAGGCCACGGGTCGGCTGGTGGCGCTCCTGGTGGAGGAGGGGAGCCGCGTCCGGAAGGGCCAGATCATCGCCCGCCTCGAGAACGAGGATGTCCTCGCGTCCAGGGACCAGGCGGCGGCCGGCCGGAACGTCTCCCGGGCGAACCTGGAGCAGGTCCGGGCGGAACTGGAAGAGGCCCGAAGGGATTACGGGAGGCACAAACGCCTGGTCGAAACGGGGTCCGTGTCGAGATCTGCCTATGACCTGGCGGAAACAAGGCTGCGCAGGGTCGAGGCGGCCGCGGCTTCCGCGGAGGCTTCGCTGAAGGTGTCCGAGGCCGGTGTCCGGGGGGCCGAGACAGCCCTCGACTACACGCTGATCAAGGCTCCCTTCGATGCCGTCGTGCTGACGAAGAACGCCGACATCGGCGACATCGTCACCCCCCTGGGGGCCGCCGCCAACGCCAAGGCCGCCGTGGTTACCATCGCCGATCTGGGATCCCTGCTGGTGGAAGTGGACGTGTCGGAATCCAACATCGGGCGGGTCAAACCCGCCCAACCCTGCGAGATCAGCCTGGATGCCCTCCCGGAGGCGCGTTTTCCCGGGGAGGTCCACGCCATCGTCCCGACGGTCGACCGGAGCAAGGCCTCCGTCATGGTCAAGGTCCGGTTCCTGAAACCGGGCGACCGGCTCCTCCCGGACATGAGCGCCAAGGTGGCCTTCCTCTCCCGGCCGGTTGCGGAAGGCGAGGAGAAGGCCCGTCTCGCTGTCCTCCGGACCGCCGTCCTGGAGAAGGAAGGGAAGCGGATCGTCTTCGTGGCCCGGGGAGACCGGGCGAAACAGGCAGTGATCGAAACAGGGGCCGATATCGGGGACATGGTCGAGGTAACCGGCGGACTCCAGGCGGGGGACCGGGTGATCCTCAAGCCCCCGGGCCGGATCCGAGACGGGTCCCGCATCCGTGTTGCCGAAAAATGAGCGACAGCCCGCCCATCGTCCGCATTCTGAATCTCAGCAAGGCCTACCGGCGGGGAAGCCTGGAAGTGCCGGTCCTGCACGACATTTCCTTCGACATCCGGAATGGCGAATTCCTGTCCCTCATGGGGCCCTCCGGATCGGGCAAGAGCACGCTTCTCAACCTCATCGCGGGGATCGACCGGGCCGACAGCGGCAGCATCCTGGTCGAGGGCGTGGAGATCACGACCCTCTCGGAGACGGAGCTGGCGGCGTGGCGGGCCGGCGCCGTGGGGTTCATCTTCCAGTTTTACAACCTGATCCCCGTCTTGACAGCCCTGGAGAATGTCGAGCTTCCCCTGACCCTCTCGGGCCTGACGAAGCGGGAGCGGCGGGAGCACGCGCGGATGTGCCTGGACCTGGTGAGCCTCTCCCACCGGCTGGACCACTACCCGGGCCAGCTCTCCGGGGGGGAGCAGCAGCGGGTGGCCATCGCCCGGGCCATCGTCACGGACCCGGTCCTGCTCGTGGCGGATGAGCCCACGGGCGATCTCGACCGGGTATCGGCGTCGGAGATCCTCGACCTGATGGAGCGCATGAACGGGCAGCTGGGAAAGACGATCATCATGGTGACCCACGATCCCCGGGCGGCGCAGCGGGCCCATGTCCTGCGGCACCTGGACAAGGGGGTGCTGAGCAACGATGATCCTGCGCATCCTCTTTAGGAACGCCTTCCGGAACCGCCTCCGGACGGGGCTCACAATCCTGGGAATCACCGTGGCGATCCTGGCCTTCGGCCTGCTCCGGACCGTGGTCGCCGCCTGGTACGCCGGGGTGGAGGCCGCCTCCGCGGCCCGCCTGGTGACCCGGAACTCCGTCTCCCTCATCTTCCCGCTCCCCCTCGCCTACAAGGACAAGATCCGCCAGGTCTCCGGCGTACGGAGCGTTTCCTGGGGCAACTGGTTCGGCGGCATCTACATTGAAGAGAAGAATTTCTTTCCGAATTTTGCCGTGGACGCTCCGACGTACCTGGACCTTTATCCCGAGTTCATCATCCCGGAAGACCAGAAGAAATCCTTCCTCGGCGACCGCAAGGGCTTCGTGGCCGGACGCAGGCTCACCGCCCAGTTCGGCTGGAAGATTGGCGACACGGTCACGCTCCGGGGCGTCATCTTCCCGGGGAACTGGGATTTCGTTCTCCGGGGGGTCTACCGGGGGCGGGACAAGACCATCGACGAGACCCAGTTCTTCTTCCACTGGGACTACCTGAACGAGATGGTGCGGAGGCTGTATCCCGGGCGGGCCGACCAGGTGGGTTTCTACATGATCGGAGTGACCCACCCGGACCTGGCCGCGGAGGTGTCCGCGGCGGTGGACGACATGTTCCGGAACTCCCTGGCAGAGACGTTGACGGAGACGGAGAAGGCCTTCAACCTCGGATTCATCTCCATGACCTCCACGATCGTCCTGGCCATCCAGCTCGTCTCCGTCGTCATCATCTTCATCATCATGGCCGTCGTGGCCAACACGATGGCCATGACGACGCGGGAGCGCATCGGCGACTACGCCATCCTCAAGACCCTGGGCTTCGGAGGCCGCCATATCGCCGCCCTGGTCTTCGGAGAGGCCCTCGTCATCACCCTGACGGGCTGTGTCTTGGGGATGGCCCTGACGTTTCCCGTAGCCCGCGCGTTCGCCGACAGCCTCCCGAATTTCTTCCCCGTCTTCAATGTCTCGAAAGAAACCCTGGCCCTCGACGTTGTAGCGGCCCTCCTGGTGGCGGGTGTCGCCGGCGTCATCCCGACGCGCCGGGCCATCAGGATCCGAATCGCCGACGGGCTTCGGAGGATCGGGTGATGGCGGTTCCCCTCTCCTACAGCATCCGCAACCTCTGGACCCGGCGCCTAACGACGATCCTGACGGTCTCCGGCATGGCGCTGGTGGTCTTCGTTTTCGCCACGATCCTGATGCTGGCCGAGGGGCTGCAGAAGACCCTCGTGGAGACGGGGTCCTACGAAAACGTGGTGGTTGTCCGGAAAGGATCGGGATCCGAGGTCATGAGCGGGGTGGACCGGCAGCAGGCCGCCGTCGTGGAGGTCCAGCCGGAGGTGGCGATTGGGTCCGACGGCCGGAGGCTGCTCGTGAAGGAGCTCGTCGTCCTGATCGCCCTGCCGAAGCGGGACACGGGGCAGAAGTCGAACGTGGTCCTCCGGGGGATCATGGAAGCCTCGCCGAAACTGAGGCCCCAGGTGAAGCTGGTGGCGGGGAGGCTGCCCCGCATGGGGACGACGGAGGTCATGGCGGGGATGGGGGTCGTCCGCGGCTTCCGGGGCGTCGGCCTCGGCGAGAACCTCTGCTGCGGGCTCCGGAACTGGCGGATCGTGGGGATCTTCGACGCCGGCAACACGGGATTCAACTCGGAGATCTGGGGGGACGTCGACCAGTTCATGCAGGCATTCCGGCGGCCGGTCTACTCGTCCGTTCTCTTCAAACTACGGGACTCCGGGGAATTCGAGGCCATGAAGGCAAGGATCGAAAAGGATCCCCGGCTGACCCTGGAGGCGCGGCGTGAGACCCGCTACTACCTGGACCAGTCGGAGGCGATGGCCAAGTTCCTGCGGATCCTCGGCATCTCGCTCACGGTCATCTTTTCCCTGGGGGCGGTCATCGGGGCCATGATCACCATGTACTCGGCCGTGGCGAACCGGACCGCCGAGATCGGGACGCTCCGGGCTTTGGGTTTCCAGCGCCGGAGCATCCTCCTGGCCTTCCTCGCGGAGTCGATGATCCTCGGATTCCTGGGCGGAGTGGCGGGGCTGTTCTTCGCCTCCTTCATGCAGTTCGTGACCGTCTCCACCATGAACTTTCAGACCTTCGCGGAGTTGGCCTTTTCGTTCACCCTGAGTCCCGCCATCGCCCTGGAGGCGATGCTGTTTTCCCTGGGGATGGGATTCGTGGGCGGTGTCCTGCCGGCGTTCCAGGCGGCCCGCCTGAACATTGTGGACGCCCTGCGGGCGGTGTGAGCCGGGCCGGCGTCCGATTCACAACCGGAAAAGACCATTCAATTTCAGGGAGGAAAAGATGAAACGGCTCAAGAAAGGGGACAAGGCCCCCGCGTTCGAGTTGAAGGATGAGAACGGCAACCCCGTCGGGCTGTCGGATTTCCGGGGCCGGAAGCTCCTGGTGTTTTTCTACCCGAAGGCCGGCACCTCGGGGTGAGCCAGGCAGGTCCGGACCGTGCTGGAGGCACGGCGGGAGCTGGAGAGGCGGGGCGTGGCCGTCCTGGGAATCAGCCGGGACGCAACGGCGGCACAGAAGAAATTCAGCGAGAGAGAAGAGCTGGATTACCCCCTCCTGTCGGACCCGGACGCGGTGGTTGCGGCCGCCTGGGGTGTCTGGGGAGAAAAGACGATGTACGGGAAGAAGGGGATGGGAATCACCCGCTCGGCCTTCCTGGTCGATGAAGAGGGGAGGATTCTCGGCGCCTGGTACGGGGTGAAACCGGAGGATACCGCATCCAGGGTCTTGGAAATGCTTGGAGCGGAAGGATTGTAAGGGCTTCCGGCAAAGGCAGGAGCGACGGTTTCAGGGCCGGTATCCCAAGTCGGCAGGAAGGTCTGGCTGCTTCGCCGCCTCCTGTGCCAGGCGGTCGCACCGCTCGTTCTCCTCGTTCCCGGCATGTCCGCGGACCCACTGAAAGCGGACGCGGTGCCTCTCGCACAACTCCAGGAGTCTCTCCCAGAGGTCCGCATTCTGGGCCTTTTCCCGCTGGCTTCGCATCCACCCGCTTTCTTTCCAGCGCTTCGCCCAGCCCTTGTCGATGCCGTTGAAGACATACTGCGAGTCGGTAACAAGGACGGCTTCGCAGGGCTTCTTCAGGGCCTCCAGGCCCCGGATGGCCGCCTGGAGCTCCATGCGGTTGTTCGTCGTCAGGCGGTAGCCGCCGGAAAGCTCCTTTCGGTGCGGGCCGGAGAGCAATACCACGGCCCAGCCACCCGGCCCGGGATTTCCCAGGCAGGCTCCGTCGGTGAAGATGGTGACGCTGTTTAGGTCCGGGACCATGAATGCCTTTCCATTTCGAAGTGGGCGCATCTTAGGGCACAGGCCGGGAAGGAGTCAAGTCGATCGGAAGATTCATTGACAGAGTGGATGATCGTGGAAGGATGAGAGGCGGGATATTGATAAATATTCGATATGTTTATGATTGCAGACATATTCGTTGACACGGGAGCCCGATCTGCTTTAGGAGCAGCCCCGAAAGGCCGTTGCCGCCCGCTGCGGGCTGCGGGAGCAGAGGATCCGGGGAATGCCGGTGGAACCGGAAGACAGGGGCAGCGTGCCGTCCAGCCGAAAAAAGGAACAATACATTGCAGGAGGTGGGTCTGCATGATCAAAAAGTCGATTTTAAAAGGGGAAATGGACAGGAGAATCATCGAGCAGAAGCTGCGCAACGGCGATGTTACCGAGGAGGAGCTTGCGAAGGCCCTGGCGCAGCTTCCGGACGCGGCGGAGAAGGCCGATTATGTGAAGATTCGCCGGGACGAAAAGAGAAAGCCCGGCGGCGGTACGATTTCGCATGCTGATTGATTCGCACGCCCATCTCGAGATGCGGGATTTCGATCCCGACCGCGAGGAAGTCCTACGCCGCGCCGTGGAGAGCGGCGTCACCGCCATGGTCACGGTGGGTACGAATTTGCGGGACTGCCGGAAGGCCGCAGCCATCGCCGCGAAGTTTCCGGAGGTCTATGCCGCCATCGGAATCCACCCTCACGACGTGAAAGGCATTCACGACGAGATGTACCGCGAGCTGCGGAGGCTGGCCGCGGAGCCGAAGGTGGTCGCCTACGGGGAGATCGGCCTCGATTTCTTCCGGAACCGCTCCCCCCGGGAGGTCCAGATCCGCCGCTTCGCCGAGCAGCTCGATCTGGCGGCGGACCTGGATCTGCCGGTGATCATCCATGACCGGGACGCCCACCCGGAAACGATGAAGGCCCTCCTTTCCTGGAAGGGGCGGAAGCCCGTCATCATCCACTGCTTTTCCGGCGACGCGGCCATGGCCGAGGAGTGCGTCCGCCGGGGATATTACATCTCCATCGCCGGTCCGGTAACCTACCCGAAGAACGACAAGCTGGCCGAGGTGGTCCGGCGAACCCCCCTGAAGCGGCTCCTCGTCGAGACGGACTGCCCCTACCTGACGCCGCAGGCGTATCGGGGCAAGCGCAACGAGCCTGCCCATGTCCTTTTCACGGCCCGCAGGGTGGCCGAGATCCGGGGGCTTTCCCTGGAGGAGGTGGCGGAAGCGACCTCGGGGAACGCGAGAAACGTTTTCAACATTCCGTAACTGCTTCGAAACCCGGTTGCTTTTTCCGGGAAAGGGGGATAAGGGGCAAAGAAGACATACGGGGGTGCCGCGGAGGCTGAGAGAATACCCTTTGAACCTGACCTGGATCATGCCAGCGTAGGGAGCGGAGATAGGACGAACGGAAGGGGCCATATCCCGCGGAACAGGGGATGGCCCCTGTTGTTTTTCTGCGGGGGACGGCTTTTCAGGGCGGTGAGCATGAGGCGGATCGTTTTCATCCTGGCGGGGGGACCGCTGCAGGATCCGGAGTTCCTGCGGGAGCGGGTCGATTCGATCCGTCCCGTGGCGATCCTCTGCGCCGACGGCGGGGCGAGCCATGCCCGGAAGCTGGGCCTGGTTCCCAAGGCCATCATCGGCGACATGGACTCCCTGGACGACGAAACGGCACGCTTCTTCTCCACACGGGGGTGCCGGCTCCTCCGGCATCCACCGGAGAAGGACGAGACGGACACGGAGTTGGCGCTGACGGAGGCCCTGGGGATGAATCCCGACGCTGTCTGGATCTTCGGCGCCCTGGGACGGAGGCTGGACCACACCCTGGCCAACCTGTCGCTTCTGGCCTGCGATGCCGCCCGGGGAGTGGACGTCCGCCTGTTGGATCCGTCCTGTGAGGCCTTTCTTGTCCGGGACATGAGAATTCTGGAGGGGGAGCCGGGCCAAACGGTGTCCGTCTTTCCCCTGGGAGAGGCCGCGGAGGGGATCGACCTGGAAGGATTCGAATATCCCCTGGCCGGGGCGGAGATGAGGGCCGGAAAGCCATACGGAGTCAGCAACCGGCTGATCGCTTCCCGGGGATCGATCCGGGTCCGCCGGGGTGCACTGCTGGTCATCCGTTATTTCAGGGCGGGGGAATTCCCCGCGGGAGATTGAGAACATGGGCATCAAGCGCGTATTGACGATCGCCGGCTCCGACTCCGGGGGCGGCGCGGGGATACAGGCGGACCTGAAGACGATCACGGTCCTGGGAGGCTTCGGGATGAGCGTC
Organism: Syntrophales bacterium; assembly: GCA_035363115.1. Taxonomy (NCBI): domain Bacteria; kingdom Pseudomonadati; phylum Thermodesulfobacteriota; class Syntrophia; order Syntrophales; species Syntrophales bacterium. The sequence goes on from DAOSEM010000002.1 coordinate 409,989, forward strand.
GTCACCGCCCTGACGGCCCAGAACACACGGGGCGTCTGGGGAATCCACAAGGTGCCGGCGTCCTTCGTGGCCGCCCAGTTCGACGCCGTGGCGGGCGACATCGGGGTGGATGCCGCCAAGACGGGGATGATCGCGTCGCGGTCGATCATCCGCATCGTGGCGGCGAAGATCAAGGAATACGGCATCGTGAACCTGGTCGTGGACCCGGTCATGGTCGCCAAGGGCGGGGCCTCCCTGATGGAGAAGGCCGCCCGGAACGCCCTGGTGGACGAACTGATCCCCCTGGCCCGGGTGATCACGCCCAACATTCCCGAGGCGGAGGTCCTGACGGGCATGGAAATAAGGGGAACGGACGACATGAAACGGGCCGCCGAGGCCATCGCGCGCATGGGCGCCCGGAGCGTGGTCGTCAAGGGCGGCCACCTGGAGGGCGATGCCGTGGACCTGCTTTACGAGAACGGCAGATGCCGCCTGTTCCGAAGCCCGCGGCTCCGGACGACCGACACACACGGCACCGGCTGCACGTTTTCCGCCGCACTGGCCGTCGGGCTGGCGAAGGGGCAATCCGTGGGAAAGGCCGTGTCCGGGGCCAAGCACTATGTAACATCGGCGATTCGCCATTCCCTCCGCATCGGAGGCGGCAACGGCCCCACGAACCACCTGGCGCCGCTGATGGAGGAGTTGGACGCAAAGAAGAAACGGGGAGCACGATCATGACACAGCTGGAAGCCGCCCGAAGCGGAAAAATTACGGAAGAGATGAAGATCTGCGCGGAAGTGGAGGGGATCGATCCCGAAGCGCTGCGACGGGGCGTGGAAGAGGGGACGATCGTGGTGGTGCGAAACGCCCTCCACAAGGGAATCAAGCCCCTGGCCATCGGCAGGGGACTGCGGACGAAGATCAACGCCAACATCGGCACGTCGAAAGACCGGGCCGACGTTGCGGAGGAGCTGGAAAAGGTCCGGATCTGCGTGGAGGCCGGGGCGGACACGATCATGGACCTCTCCACCGGCGGAGACATCCGGGCCATTCGGAAGGCCATTCTGGAGGCGTCTCCTCTGGCCATCGGCACCGTTCCCGTCTACCAGGCCGCCGCCCGGATGCTGGACCAGGGGAAGTCCTTCGTGGACATGACGGGGGAGGACCTCTTTGCCGCCATCGAGGAGAACGGCCGGGACGGGGTCGATTTCATCACCGTCCACTGCGGCGTCACACGAAAGAGCGTCGCGTCCGTGGAAGCGCAGGGCCGGGTTCTCGGTATCGTAAGCCGGGGAGGGTCGCTGACGGCCCACTGGATGGAGATGAACGGCCGGGAAAATCCTCTCTTCGAGCACTATGACCGGCTCATTGAGATTGCGAGAAGCTGTGACATGGTGTTCAGCCTCGGCGACGGCCTTCGGCCGGGCTGCCTCGCCGACGCGACGGATCGGGGACAGATCCAGGAGCTGGTCCTCCTGGGAGAACTGGCGAAGCGGGCCCGCGAGAAGGGCGTACAGGTCATGATCGAGGGGCCGGGCCACGTCCCGATTCAGGACATCGTGGCGAACATCCAGCTCCAGAAGCGGCTCTGCAACGGTGCGCCCTTCTATGTGCTGGGTCCGTTGCCGACGGACATTGCGCCGGGCTACGACCACCTGACGTCGGCCATCGGCGGGGCCATCGCCGGCGCCGCGGGGGCGGACTTCCTCTGCTACGTCACGCCCTCCGAGCACCTGCGGCTCCCGACTCTCGAGGACGTCCGGGAGGGAATCATGGCCTCCCGCATCGCCGCCCACATCGCGGACCTCGCCAAGGGGTTCCCCGGCTCCTGGGAGCGGGACCGGGCCATGGCGCAATACCGCAGGGAATTGAACTGGGAAGGACAGATCGCCGTGTCCATCGACCCTGCAAAGAGCAGGGCCATGCTGGAAACGAGCCGGAGCGCCGACGAGGAAGGCTGCACCATGTGCGGCGAGTTCTGCGCCGTCCGGATGGGCAGGGCGGGGAAAATCCGAGGGGGGAAAACATGAAAGAAGGGGCTCTCTGGCTCATCATCGCCGGCATGATCTTTACCGTGTCGATTCTCATCTTTGCATCGGCCGAGTCTTTCATGGACGTGCTCCTGGGGGTTGTGCCGCTGGTTCTTGTGGTCGTCTTTGGAGTGTCATACTGGATCGGCCGCAGGCGCCGCCTGCAGGGAGGGAATCCCCTGTCGGAAGACCTGCCGGACACGGATGAGTGAAGAGCCCCGGGAGGAAAAGACAAGGTTGAGGACGGTCGCGCTGTCCATCGTCAGGCGGCTGGCGGCGGCGGGTCATGAGGCCTTTTTCGTGGGCGGCTGCGTCCGCGACGTCCTCCTCGGTACGGAGCCGGAAGACATTGACATCGTCACGTCCGCCACGCCGGAAGAGGTGCAGGCCCTTTTCCCGCGGACAGTCCCCCTGGGGGCCCGGTTCGGCGTTGTCATGGTGGTGGAGGAAGGCCTGCCGTTCGAAGTGGCCACCTACCGCACCGAGGGAGGGTACCGGGACGGCAGGAGACCCTCCCGTGTCCGGTTCGCCGGTGCGCAGGAGGACGTGCTGCGGCGCGACTTCACCGTGAACGGCCTTCTTTTGGACCCGGAAACGGGCCATGTCACGGATTATGTCGGAGGCCTGGAGGACCTGCACAACCGGGTCATCCGCACGATTGGAGACCCCGAGGCCCGCTTCGCAGAGGATCACCTCCGGATGCTCCGGGCGATCCGATTTGCCGCCGTTCTCGATTTTTCCATTGATCCCCCGACCTTTGCCGCCGTCCGGGCGGGAGCCGACGCGATCCGTCGGATCAGCAGCGAGCGGGTCCGGGAGGAGTTGACGAAAATCCTGGTCAGCCGTGGTGCCCGCCGGGGGATGGAGCTGCTGGCGGACTCCGGGCTCCTGGCGCGGATCCTGCCGGAGGTGAGCGCCCTTGCCGGTGTGTCCCAGCCGCCCCTCTTTCACCCGGAGGGGGATGTCTGGGTCCATGTGCTCAATATGCTGGAACGGCTTCCCATAGGTGAAAACGGCAGGGCCGACGAGCGGCTGGCATGGGCCGTGGTTCTGCACGATGTCGGGAAGGCGGTCACGCGGACGGAGGACGGGCGGGGAATTCACTTCTACGGGCACGTCCGGGAGGGGATGAGGCTGGCCGAGGACATCCTGCGGCGGCTCCGGTTTTCAAACCAGGACATCGGAACGATCCTGGACCTGATCCGGCACCACATGCATTTCATGTCCGTGGGCGAGATGAGGCCCGGTACGCTCAAGCGCTTTCTTAGGCTCCCGGATTTTCCGCTTCACCTCGAGCTGCACCGGCTCGATTGCCTTGGGAGCCACGGCATGCTCGACACGTTTGACTTCTGTCGGGAGAAGCTGGTCGAACTGAGCAGGGAGGACCTCCACCCGGCGCGGCTGATCGACGGCGAGGACCTGATTCGAATGGGATTTACGCCGGGCCCCCTGTTCCGCGAAATCCTGACTGCGGTCGAGGACGCCCAGTTGGGCGGAGAGATTGGCGATGCCGGCCAGGCCCGCAGATGGATCCTGGAGCGGTACGGGGAGCGGCGGAATGAAGACCGCCGGACGTAGGCGGTTTCAGGCTCAGCGAGGGTCCGATGGGCCACTTTTCGCCGGATGCCGGCCGGTCGTATTCGGTGCTGTTGTCGAAGGGCTCTGTTGCTTGCCCATGGCCCGTTCGAGCGGTTTTTCGGGATGATTTTTTATTGACAAAGACTTTTTATCTGTTATAGTCCGGCACCACCAAAACAAGAGCGGGCGTAACTCAGTGGTAGAGTGCTACCTTGCCAAGGTAGACGTCGACGGTTCAAATCCGTTCGCCCGCTCCAGTCATTTCTGGCGGCATAGCCAAGTGGCAAGGCAGCGGTCTGCAAAACCGTTATTCACCGGTTCGAATCCGGTTGCCGCCTCCATAATAAGATCGAGGGGTTACGCATGATTTCGTAACCCTCTTTTTTCGTCTGGTTGCGTGTTGGTTGCGTGTTCGACGCAACCAGTCAAATCCTCCCCCTGAGAATCCAGTTCGTCGATATTTCTCCTGCTCTCACTCGGCATCCACTTGTAGTAAGTCCGGTAGGTTTTGAATTGGACAAACCTTATGTGGGTAGTCGAAGGAAACTTCCATATTGTCTGTCGAGACATACGTTCCGTATATCAGAACTCAAAATCCAGCATACGGAACAATTTCTTGACTTTGATTTTCCACAAGGTAACAATTCATTCAAAAATATGGAACGATCCCTCCTGGCGGCTCTATCGGCATGAAAAAAGCATCCGTAAAATTGAAGACTCCGTCGAATTCCGAGAATAAATACCGAGTCACCTCTCTTGATAAAGCACTTTTAATTCTTGAGCTTCTGATCGATCAGGGGCGTGATCTCTCCATAACGGAAATCTGCCAAAAACTCGGCATGGTGAAAGGGACGGTCCATCGAGTCCTCAGCACCCTGGTAGCGCGAAAATTCGTCCAGCAGAACGGCATGACCAAAATGTATGGCCTCGGCGTCCGGACGCTGGAAATTGGAATTGACTCTAAAAGGGAACGATTTCTTCGCATCGCAATGGCTCCCTTCCTGATGGAGCTCTATGAAGCTTGCGAGGAAACAGTGAATGCGGCCGTTTGGGAATATAACGCGATCCGCTACATCTACCGGCTGGAATGTGAAGCGCTGCTGCGGATATCGATAACAGCTGGTGCAAGGTTTCCGGGCTACTGCTGTGCAACGGGCAAGATATTGTTGTCATACTTCAGCAATGAAGACATTCGGCAAATCTACAGCCGGAGTACATCTTTTAAAAAACTCACAAAAAATACAATCATATCCGTTGATGAATTGATTCAGGAAATTGAAAAAGTCCGGGTCAGGAAAATTGCCGTCGATGATGAAGAAGCCTTGGTGGGGGTTTACTGCGTTGCCGCACCTGTATTGAACTCCAAGGGAGAATGTGTGGCGGCCATCAGTATTTCGGCTCCAAAAAACCGGGTAACCACCAAACGGAGCGAAATGCTTGCGAAGCTGGTATCGAAAACAGCCCAGAAAATTTCACATTCATTGAGCGATCTGTAAACAAAATGAATATGATGCAGGTTCCGGGAAATATGCTCATGCTCAGTATTGGTTTCATGGAAAAAAGCAGTCAGGGCGATGGTATCGCTTCCAGGATTGTAACCAATGTCTGGCCAGGATATCATGTGAAGAGGCACAACGGATCGTGCATCATAGAGATCTGTTTATCGGCTTTTAGGAAGTCCGGAGCATAATCTAAAACAACATGAATCGAACAGCGAAGGGAGGAACACATGATGAAAAAGGTATTGAGAGTCGTCATCTTTCTGTTTGCGATTGTCGTTGGCGGACAATTGCTGTTTACAGGGATCTCGTCCGCGGCGGAATCGGGAAGCGCAGGACCGGATAAACTCGTCCAGAGCGGAGCAATTCTGACTGTCGCTGAGTCCAAGAGGCTGATCGGTAAGGCTGTAGCTCAGATGCCGGTCGTCAAGAACGCCCTTGCAAAAGGCATGATCATCATCATCAAGGGGACAACCAATGCCTACGTGGCAGAGGAGATCAGCGGGAAAAAGGCCGATCATGCAGCGTTTGTGACGGGAAGAATCGAGCCCGAGAAAGGAGCCAAATACCTGCCCAAGGCAAAACCTGTCAACCACCTGATTCTGGAAAAAGGCAAGGTTCTTGATATCCCGCTTGGTGAGGCAGCGAAGAAGCTGAAAGCAGGTGACGTCGTCATCAAAGGGGCGAATGCCTTAGACTACAAGAACAAGGTAGCGGCAGTCAATATCCTCGATCCCTCCGGAGGAACAACAGGGATCACCATGCCCTTCATCGTGGCACGCAAGGCCCACCTCGTCATTCCGATCGGACTCGAGAAACTGGTTGCCGGGGATGTTGTGGACATGACGTTGAAGATGCGTGAGCCAATGGAATCGTTATCCCCCTCATCCGGCCGTCCATCGTCGGTGTTCCCCGGTTATGTCATTCCCTCGATGTGGCTCCTCACTGGAGAAATTGTGACAGAACTGGAGGCTATCAACATGCTGACAGGGGCAACCGTTTTCCAGGCCAGCGCTGGCGGTGTCAGTGGTGCGGAAGGCAGTGTATGGCTTGTTTTCCGGGGAACCCGGGATCAAGTCAAAAAGGCTTTGGATCTGGTGAAATCCATCCAGGGTGAACCGGCATACTCTGAATAGGACATGACCGCCGAACGGACCAGTCCTCCGGAAATGAACATCATTCCGGGGGGCTGGTCATCACAGAGAGATTTATACAGATTAACGAAACAAATCAGAAAAACCGGCCGCCATGGCGGGAAGGGAGACGTCGGCATCCGTTAAGTCGTCTCGCTGGTCCGGGAGCGAGACCGCGAGCACGAGTGTCAAACTTGTCAGGAAGGGATTTGTCGTGAGCGATGAAGCAAAGAGAAGGGCTTTCCGGGGACTCTTTGTTGTCAACTTGTCAATCGGCATTGAAAATTGACCCACCATCGGCATGCAATTTTGACCTACCCCTTACCTGCCCCCCGAAAACGGATCCAGTTTTGTGTCAGGACATGTCAACTCACGGCGTTTCAAAGTTGAATTGGTGACATGATAAGCATTGGTTTTCCGATCCTTTGTGGGCATGATGGCAGTTATCGCAGGATAGATTTCCCATGTGGGAAGCGTGAGGATTCGGTTCCGTCTTGAGCGTCTTTTCTGCAATCCTGGCATAGGATCCATGGCAGCCCAGACAGACGGGGGTCGAAACGGCGGCCTTTGGAGGGTCTTCCTTGTGACAGGCGGAGCACGCTATCCCTTTTGCCTGGTGTCTGTCCGCCAAAAACTTCTTCCCATCTTCTCCGCTGACATCCGGTCTCAGCACTACGGTGAGGAACAGAAAGAGGAGCGTGCCCAATACAATGAGGCTCCTCTTCGATAACGAATAATGCCTGATCATGATCTTCCTCCCATTGATCATGAAACCGGGAGCACTGCACCATGTGCAGTCGGCTCCCGGTTAATCATCATCGGCGGTTTTCTACTTCCACGGTTTTTCCGCGGAAGCGTTCTTCCCGGCGATCCTTCCGTAGACGACACATTCGCCGATGTTTCCCGCTCCCTGGTAAATGATGCCCCACATTGAGCCAAATTCACCGGCGCCATAAAGCCGTGGGATCGGTTTTTCAAAGGCATCGAGCACTTGGGCCTTTGTGTTGCGCCTTGGTCCTCCCTGGGTGTTCAGGAGGGATGGGTACAGAGCGACCGCATAGAATGGCGGCTGATCGATTGGCGCTGACCAAAGCGCCGTGGCGAGTTCCTTGTAGGCCGGGCTGGATGGATCACCGGAGCGCATCGGCCGGTGGAAGAGCGTATCATTGCCCTTTGCCACATCCTCGTTCCATTGGGCCACCGTCTTCTCCAGAGTAGCCTGATCCATGGATTTGATCTTACTGGCCAGTTCAACAACGGTGTTCCCCTTGAGAATCCAGCCTTTCTCAACTTCTGCGCTGTTGTCACGGCTCCACTTGTGTTGACGGCCCGCATAGCCCATTCCCGCCAGGGCCGTAATCGGACCAGCCTTTCGTGCGGTTTCGTCGAAGATGGCGTAGCAGGGGATCCGGGGATATTCCAGGGCATGGGTATCGAAGTAATCGACGGCCAATAGTCCCGCATGCATTTCCACCGCCTTTTCGTTGACGAAGCGTTTCCCATGCTTGTCAACCAGGATGTGCCGTGCCGTCGTGGGAGCCCACGTAAAGGCGGCATCGATTTCGGGTGTCTTGATGCCCAGTGGACAGGAGACGCCATTCATGTGCCAGAGTCCGGCGCCGACCTTCTGGGCCATGCGGATGCCGTCGCCTGTGTTGCCAGGGCTGCCGAGAGCGTAAATGGGATAACCCTTCACGAAGTTCTTCAGATCCCGCTCGTTGAACTCATAGCCGCCGGTGGTCAGGATGACGGCTCGCCTTGCCCGGATCGAAAACGGCTTGCCCTTTGTTTTTGCAATCACGCCGATGACTTCCCCGGAGGCGTTCGTTACCAGTTCCTGAGCCGGTGTCTCCATCATGACGGGGATCTTCCTCTTTTCCTCTACGGCATAGGTCAGAAGTTTCCAGAGATTCAGGGAACTTCCCTGAAGGCCTTTGCCCTCTCCCTTGACGTGATACTTGTTCATGGACTTTGCGCCGGGAACCTTGGGGAATCCGGCTCCACCGTAGACCATGACATCTGTTCCTTCCTTGAGCGACTTCAGCCATTCCACGTTCTTGATGGATTCATTTGCGTATATCCTCACCAGATCCTTATCCAGGTCGGAGTGGGAAAATTCATAGAGACCGGTGATGTATGTGTAGGCATCCTCGGCATTTGTCGGGCACAGGACGCCACCCCCTGACACCCCCGTGTTTCCGCCGCTGAAATTCATTTTTTCAAGAATCAACACTTTTGCTCCCGCATCATGGGCTTCAATGGCTGCACAGGCGCCTGCGCCTCCGTAGCCGATGATGACGACATCCGCTTCCTTGTTCCATTTCTTCGGGATCTTTGCTTTGGCCTGAACTTCCGCAGTCCCAAGTCCCATGGCTGCAACCGTCGCTGCTCCGGCGATGCCCCCCTTGATGAAATCCCGTCTGTTGAAGCCGTCCCTGGAGTCTTTTCCACTCATGTCAGAACCTCCTAAACGCTGCTTGAACTGTGAGAATATGTTTCCGGATACCGAGGCATCCGCCCTCTTCAAGGTTCGTGCAGGTTTTGTCTTTATGGCATTCATCGGATTCTGCGGGGAACTGTTGAGACAGCGGGGAAATGGATCCGATTCCAAAAGGATTGTCTAATTGAGATGTTACTGTAAAGAGGAGTGTTAATAGTGTCAATGGTAAAATTATGCCTTATGGGTATAGGACAAAATGGAAGAAGGTTATAAGTGTCAATCCCGAAAAACGGTGTCATAATTCTTATCTGTCGTTTAAAGCAATGTAGTTTCAGACTTATAAAGGAAAACGTAGATGAGTATCATGAATGAAGGAATACATGCTATTTCTCCATTGACATTTCTTTTCTTATAGTTCAATATAATATCTAAAGAATCGATAGCATTTTCCATTATGTTCTATAAGAAGAATACTTTTAAACCCCGTGAATCCAATGATTGCGGGGTTTTTTTATTAATTCATATGGCAAATGTAAACCATGACAGGACATTTGTGGTTAAATGATAATGAAAACTCTGGGAAAATACCCAGAGAATGAAAGGAGATTGTCATTATGAGTTGGCAGGAAACGTATAACCGGAAACTATTGTCGGTAGAAGAAGCAGCAGCAAAAATTGAATCAGGAGACAGGGTATTTTTAGGTGTAATGTCCTCAGCGCCTATTCAATTGATTGAAACCCTCGCGGATCGGGTGAACGAACTGAACGATGTTCATATCGTTTCTGGACTGATCTTGCATCCTTTCAAAATATTGCAGTCACCTGAATTCATTGGACGCATCAACTTTTATACATTTTTTGCCGGGCCTTTCGAAAGGGCCTTTTTTAAAGTAGGAAATGTAAGCATCAACTCCGTCCATTTTTCCAAGGGCTACATCGCTGTAAACGATGTCTACAAGACAAATACACTCATGACGGATGTATCTGTCCCGGATAAGGATGGATATATGCATTATGGACCCATGGGCGTCTGTATCAATGGTTCAGCAGCGAAGACAGCCAAAAAGATTATTGTCCAGGTAAACAAACATCAACCGCATGTTAGAGGGGTTGAACATAAAATTCATGTAAGTGAAGTCGATTATATCTGCGAATATGACCATCCACTTCCACAGCTGGTCCAGGAAAAACCGACGGAGATAGACAACAAGATTGCTGATTTTGTGATTCCGCACATTCCAGATGGGGCGACCATTCAACTCGGTTTGGGCTCACTGTCCAATGCCATTGGTTACCGACTTGCCGAGAAGAAAAACCTTTCTGCTCATACGGAGATGTTTACGGATTCAATGGTAACCTTGGCGAAGCAGGGTGTTATGAATGGTAAGCTGGTTGCTGGCTTTGCTGTGGGAAGTCAGGAACTATACGACTTTATCGGGACAGGGAAAGTGGAACTCAAGCCCATCAGGATTACAAATGACCCGCGGGAAATCGCCAAGTGCGATCATATGATGTCGATTAATGTGACGTTAATGATGGATCTGACGGGTCAAGCCTGTTCTGAATCAATCGGTTTCCAGCAATATAGCGGGACAGGGGGGCAGGCTGATTTTGTGAGAGGAGCCGCATTTTCAAAAGGCGGGAAAAGTTTCCTTTGTCTACCTTCGACCTACAGGACAAAGGATGGCCAAACTAAGTCTACGATAACAGCAGCGTTTCCTCCGGGGTCTGTTGTGACGACTCCGAGATCGGATACCATGTATGTCGTGACCGAACATGGCATCGCAGATCTCTTCTGTCAGCCCATCTGCGAAAGGGTAAACCGTTTGATCGGTATTGCTCATCCGGATTTTCGCGATTCACTACGCAAAGAGGCCATTGCGGCAGGATTAATTCGGTCATAACAACCCACTTGTGGGTTTCACGCCGCCTGATCGTTGAAAAGGATGCCCTTATGACCATTCATGAGTCGAGAAAAGAACGATGATGCTCCCCGATCATTGGACAGGGGAATAGGGTGCGTGATAGCCTGCCGAATCCGGAAGGTGGAGCGGCATGGCTTCAGGATTGATGGCAGGGAGCGTGTGCAGCCGGACAGGAGGGGAGAATCGTTGGCGGACTGGTTGAGATCTGGATGGAAGAAACAGAGGTTGATCTAAGGCATCTGGCGGTTTCCTCCGATGCCCGGGGAAAATGGATCGGCCGAAGCCTCGTTATGGAACTGTTCTGCATTGCAGTAGCGCAGGATTGTTGTCGTATCCGCACCACTGCCCGGAGCTCATCCTTTGTTTTTCTTCAGGACCTCGGTTTTCGATCTGCGGGGGGCGAAGCGCCGCCGCACCCGTCATTCCCGAAGCATGGCATCACCTTTCCTCTCATGGAAAGGGATGTTCCCGATAACCCTGAGACATAACTTCTCATGACGTCTATGGCTTCCGATCATCTAACCGACCTCCAGGGGCAAATTGAAAGAATCACCTTCACCAGCGAGGAGACGGGTTATACCGTCGCCAGGATCAGGGTCTACGGCCGTCGGGAACTGGTGACCATCATTGGAAACATCGTCAATCCCACCCCCGGCGAGATCATCAAGATGAAAGGGGAATGGGGGAGCCACCCGAAGTACGGAGAACAGTTCAAGATTGTCTTCTGCCAGACAACCACTCCCGCCAGTGTTCATGGAATCGAGAAGTACCTCGGATCCGGGCTCATCAAGGGCATTGGTCCGGTCATGGCGAAGCGGATCGTGAAGATGTTCAGGGAAAAGACCCTGGAGGTCATTGAAAACGAAATCGATAAACTTGCCGATGTGGAAGGCATCGGCAGGAAGCGCATTGGCATGATCCGGAAAGCATGGGAGGAGCAGAAGGAAATCCGTGCAGTTATGATCTTCCTTCAATCCCATGGTGTCAGTTCCGGCTATGCCGCCAGGATCTTCAAGCAATACGGAAATGACGCCATCAAGGTCGTACAGGAGAATCCCTACCGCCTGGCCACGGATATCTTCGGCATTGGTTTCCTAACGGCCGACAAGATTGCGGAAAAACTGGGCTTCGCCAGGGACTCGGACCTGAGGGCCGCCGCGGGCATTCTCTACGTTCTCCATGAGCTGACCGATGAAGGCCATGTCTTTTATCCCTGTGAGCTCTTGATCGAGAAATGCAGGGAGATGCTGGATATCGACCGGGAGATCATCACCAGGGCGATCGGGAAGGCAGCCTTCGAGAAGCAGATTGTCATCGAAGACATGTACGACAGCCTCACCGAATCCAGGGAAAACACCAAGGCGGTCTATCTGGCCGCATACCACCTTGCGGAAAGCAATCTGGCCGCCCGGCTCAAAGCCCTGGTGTCCGCTCCCCAGGCTATCCGGAAGATCGATGCCGATAAAGCCATCCTGTGGGTCCAGGAAAAGCTCTCCATCACCCTTGCCGACAGGCAGGTGGAGGCAATACGGTGTGCCGCAGAGAACAAGGTCATGGTCATCACCGGCGGTCCTGGAACCGGGAAGACGACCATCATCAACGCCATCCTGAAAATCTTCTCGGCCATCAGGACAAGGATCATGCTGGCCGCTCCTACCGGGAGAGCCGCAAAACGCATGACCGAGGCAACCGGGCATGAAGCCAGGACCATTCATCGGATGCTTGAATTCAACATGCGGAAGGGTGGTTTTCAGAAGAACGAAGAATCGCCTCTGGATTGCGACCTGCTGATTGTTGACGAGGCATCCATGATCGACACCCTGCTGATGCACCACCTTCTCAAGGCGATTCTCGTCAAAGCCACGTTTATCATGGTCGGTGACGGCAACCAGCTTCCCTCCGTCGGTGCCGGCAGCGTTCTCATGGACATCATCGATTCCGGCATTGCCCCGGTCGTCCATTTGAATGAGATCTTCCGGCAGGCCAGGGAAAGCTCCATCATTGTCAACGCCCACAAGATCAATGAAGGCAGCATGCCAAACCTGAAGGCCAGCCCGGATAAGGTGGACGATTTCTACTTCATTGAGCAGGAGGACCCTGAGAAGGCGCTCGAAACGATCCTCAAGCTTGTTACCGAGAGGATCCCGAAGCGGTTCGGTTTCGATGCAATCAATGACATCCAGGTGCTCAGCCCCATGCATCGGGGAGTCGTCGGCGCCGGCAATCTGAATCTGGAGCTTCAGAAGGCCCTGAATCCGGGGGAGGAGGGGGTCTTTCGAGGCGGACGTCTCTTCCGGGTCAACGACAAGGTCATGCAGATCGTGAACAATTACGACAAGGATGTCTACAATGGCGACATCGGAAGAATCGCCGCCATCGATGAGGAGTCAAAAGAGGTGACGGTGCTGATCGATGAGCGGAAGGTCGTCTATGATTATTCGGACCTTGATGAACTGGCCCATGCCTATGCCGTTTCCATCCACAAATCCCAGGGGTCCGAATACCCCGCCGTGGTGATCCCGATTCTCACTCAGCACTATATCCTGCTGCAGCGAAACCTGCTTTACACCGGTGTGACAAGGGGGAAGAAGCTGGTTGTGATTGTCGGAACAAAAAAAGCGATGGCCATCGCGGTGAAGAACAACAAAACGGAGAAACGCCATACCCTTTTAAGACAAAGGCTTCAAACGGAAGGCGCTTTAAAGCATTCTCCTCTACCTGATCTTTTTGATGCAATTTGATAATCATGATCGAACTTCCTGCAATGGTTTGGCATCATGAGATCTTTTCCCGTAAAACCACAACGGGAATGACAAAAGAATGTCCACATAAGAGCATCTGACCGCATAACGACCTGCCTGATGTTTCCTTTGATTCCCGATCAAGAATTAACATGCTGTTATAATAAGTGCTTTTCTTTTCTGAAATCCTTGGCACTTTTTGTGCTGTTCCCTCGTCGGTAACACAGGTGTTCCAGGTTTTTCCTGCGGGAGATCATTCCGGATCAAGATCCCGAATGGAGTGGACCCGATTGCCTGGAAAGGGAAATCAAGAGAGAAAGGAACGTTTTCATGAAAGAGAAGGCCGTTATCACCTGCGCTGTCACGGGCAGCATCCACACCCCGACCATGTCGGACTACCTCCCCATCACACCCAAACAGATCGCCGACGAGGCCGTCCGGGCCTACGAGGCAGGGGCGGCGGTGGTCCACGTCCACGCCCGGAACCCGGAGAACGGGATGCCCTCCCCGGACATCAACCTGATCAGGGAGATCATCACGAGCATCAAGAGCCGCTGCAACGCCGTCATCTGCATCACCACCGGCGGCGGCATGGGTATGACCCTGGAGCAGCGGGTCGCTCCGGTCACGCACTTCAAGCCCGAGCTGGGATCCTGCAATGCCGGGTCAATGAACTGGGGCCTCTTCCCGATGCTCCTGCGCTACAAGGAATGGAAGCATGAATGGGAGAAGATGATGCTGAACATGACGGAGGACTTCATCTTTCCCAACACCTTCAAGACACTGCGGGAATACTGCGCGTTCTTCAGCGAGAACAACACGAAGCCCGAGTTCGAGATCTACGACGCGGGCATGGTGAACAACGTGGCCTTCCTGATCCAGGCCGGCTACATCAAGCCGCCCGTCTACATCCAGTTCGTCCTGGGCATCCTTGGCGGGCTGTCCGCCAGCCCGGAGAACCTGATGTTCCTCGTGGAGCATGCGAAGCGGCACATTGGCGAGTTTGAGTTCTCCGTGTGCGTGGCCGGCCGTGCCCAGGTTCCCATCTGCACGCAGTCGCTGCTCCTGGGCGGGAACTGCCGGGTGGGTCTGGAGGACAACCTGTGGCTGGAGAAGGGCCGGATGGCGAAGAGCAACGCCGAGCAGGTGGCCAAGATGGTCCGGGTCACCAAGGAGCTCGGCATCGAGCCGGCGACCCCGGACGAGGCCCGGCAGATCTTATGTCTCAAGGGCATTGCCAACGTGAATTATTAAGCCCTCCTTGGAGGAGGCCGTGTCAGATGGAGCGGCCTCCTCCCCCCCTTCTTGCGGTCCAGGCACTGCCATCCGATCATTCCACGGAAACGGCCAACGTCGCAGACGCTGACAGACGGCATTTCGATGGAAGACGGCCGAGAGGAAAGAAACCACAAATCCAAGGTGTGGACGAAGCGGCATGGATCCCGTCCGGGTTTTATAGTCGATGACGGTAACGTCGGGAATTGTAGCGCCGCGAACTTGACATGTGCATTCTGCAAAGTATAGTGATCGCGGTTTCCGGAGGGATTGGCGTTGCGGGGACCCTTTGCCGCAGCGGGGAGGCGGAAGTATCAGACGAAGGACACAAACCTTCAAGAGTTTTGCAGAATGACAAAGGAGACGGATTCCGATTGCGCCCGGGACAGAGAGGATAAAGAGATCAATTGCCTGTCCTGTTCTCACTTCTATGTCACCCACGACGTCAGCTTTCCCTATGGCTGCCGCGCGGCGGGTTTCAAGTCTCGTTTCATGCCTTCCCGGGAGATGTATGCTCATTCCGGAATGGACTGCCAGCTCTTTACCGGAAAAGGCCGTCTGCGATGAGTCGTTTTTTTAACAGCTTCATAAATGGACGAACAGGGGACGGGACCGGGGAGGGGATCCGAAGGGGGGCGATGCACCGGATCGGTCCATTCGGAATATTGGGAGGTCAACAAAGATGTCTCTATTCGGCAAGCCGCGAGGCGAAAAGTACCACACAAGAAATATAGACATGAATACGTATGATTACGACGAAACGAGATTTGTCGTCGAGGGCACCCTGACGGATTTCCGGCACAAGGAATTTCGCATGGCAACGGGTGAAGAGAGATCACCCGGCATCCTGCACCAGATGATCGTTTCCCTGCTTGTGAACAAAGAGAGCCTCGAGATTGAGGACCTTCAGGTTGAAATGCCCGTGATCCCGCGCGGGGATTGCCTGGAGACCATCCATTGCCTGGAGCCGGCGAAAGGCCTGAGAATTGCGGGCGGATTTACGGCAAAGGTGAAAGACATCGGCGGCGGTATCAAGGGGTGCAACCATCTTGTAGCCCTGTTGACATCCATGGGACCTTCCGTCATGCAGGGATACGGAGCGTATTATGATCATAAAATCCCCGGTTTTCTGCTGGAGAACTTCAGCTTACTGATGAACACATGCTGGACCTGGCGTGAAGGCGGGCCTTTGATCGGCATCTTAGAGGAGAAACGCAGAAAGAAGGAAAACGGATAAGGACACATCGATCGGGGCCGTCCGGTTGAGACAGCGAACAGTGAATAAGCGTTGCCGATGAAAGAAGAACCGACGCAAAGCCTCCTCCGGATCGGGAGGGCCGAACTGAATGAAGATGGGAGCAGGACGCCTGTCTCCGGAGTCTCTGCTCGGCGATTGGAATCAATCTTAGACGATGTCCGGAAGGTTTTCAGACAAATTCCGATTGCAAAAGACAAGGCTGGTCCCATAGTGTATGCGGAAATCGACAAAGGCTTCCGGACCATCAGGGATGCCGGGTGAAGCGCAACGGACAGAGGCGAAGACAAGGAGGATGGTTATGAGCATGTCTTCTGACAAAAGAATCAAGCCATTTTTTTTGCCTCGAAGACTGACCGCGGTTACTAAATGACCAGGTAAACGCTGCCCAAAGAAATATCCATTACATCCGGGATGATACCCGTGACCGCGGATGATTCGTTGATTAACGGGACGGGAATGTGTAGAGATAGATGTGACGCTGGATTGCATGGAAAGAATGTTGATGCACAGCTCGAATCTGTGCATGCATCTTATTTATGAATTGCACATGGACATGCCGGGATTCCGGCAGACCTGAGAAAGCAGGAGAAGGAAATGGAGAAGACACGGATCGAAAAAGCAAGGAAGGAAGGAAGGACTGCCCTGACGGAGGCGGAGTCCAAGCAGGTATTGCATGGCTACGGCATACCCGTTGTCGATGAATCGATTGCGGCCGATCCCGATGAAGCGGCTCAACTGGCGGGGAAATACGGATTCCCCGTCGTCCTCAAGGGATTGGGTGCGAGGCTGACGCACAAAACGGAGCGGGGGCTCGTCCGCCTGAATCTCAGGAACAGGCGGGAGGTCCTGGCGGCGGCACGGGCCGTCGCTCGATCGGCCGGGGAAGACCTGGAGGGATATCTCGTTCAACCGATGATTCGGGGACGCCGGGAATTCGTGGCCGGCATGTTCTGCGACCCGCAGTTCGGTCCGGTCATCATGTTCGGACTGGGCGGCATCTTTACGGAGGCCCTGGGGGACGTCGTCTTCCGCATCGCCCCCCTGGACGAAAACGAGGCCGGCCTGATGCTTGACGAGCTTCGCTCTTCGAAGCTGCTTGGACCCTTCCGGGGCGAATCCGCGGTTCGGAGAGAGGAGATCATCCGCACGCTCGTCGGGTTGTCCCGCCTGGCGGAAGACCTGACCGATGTCACGGAAGTCGATATCAACCCCCTGGTGATCGGAGCCGACGGCCGGGTGACGGCGGTCGATGCCCTCATCATTATCGGGGAGCGGCCCACCGGAACATCCGCCCACCATCCGGTGGATCTCAGGGAGGTGGAAAGAATATTCTATCCCCGCTCGGTGGCCCTGATCGGAGCCTCGCCGCAGATCGGGAAATGGGGAAACATGCTTTTCTCGAACATCATGGCTGGCGGATACGAGGGCGAGGTTTACCTGGTCAATCAGAAGGGTGCGGAGATTGCCGGCCGGAAGGTCTACCGGAACGTCATGGAGATTCCGGGCGAGGTCGATCTCGGCATCGTTACGATCCCGGCGGCCCATGTTCCCGCCCTGATTCCGGAATTCAAGGCCAAAGGAATCCGGCGCATGCTCCTGATCACGTCCGGCTTCGGCGAACTGGGAAGCGAGGGCCGACAGGCGGAGGCGGATCTCGTAAAGGCCGCCGGAGAGGCGGGGATCACGATTCTCGGCCCCAACACGATGGGCATCTGCAATCCCCATATGAAATTCTTCTGTACGGGAACCTCCTGCTGGCCCAATCCCGGATCGGTCAGCCTCGTTTCACAGTCCGGCAACCTTGGGATCCAGCTCCTCGATTTCGCAGAATCGGAAGGGATCGGAATTCGGGCCTTTTGCGGATCCGGGAACGAGGCCATGATCACCATCGAGGACTACCTGCGGACGTTCGAATACGACGACCTCACGAAGACCGTCGTGCTCTACATCGAGAGCATCAAGGACGGGCGGCGGTTTTTCTCGACAGCCCGGCAGGTCTCCAGAAACAAGCCCATCGTAGCCCTCAAGGGAGGCCGGACCGCCGCGGGAAGCCGTGCGGCGGCAAGCCATACGGGAGCCATGGCATCGAACATCCGGATCTTCAATTCGGCCAGCAGACAGGCGGGAGTGGTTGTCGTGGATCAGCCGATGGATCTTCTGGACCTGTCCGCCGCCTTTTCCTCGCTGCCTCTGCCGCGGGGAAAGCGGGTGGCCGTCATGACCCTGGGAGGGGGATGGGGCGTGGTGGCGACGGACGTGTGCATCGAGATGGGCCTGGAGGTGCCGAACCTGACCCCGGACGTCATCGCCCGGATCGACGGGATTCTGCCGCCCTACTGGAGTCGTGAAAACCCCGTCGACCTCGTCGGTGAATTCGAGCCCTCCCTGCCAGGGAAAATCCTGGAGGCCCTGATCGCATGGGATCAATGCGACGCCGTCATCCACCTGGGCGTCGTCGGGAGAACCCGGATGGTCCTCAAATCACTTGACGCAGCCCGCACTGCCGGGCAGGCCATTGAACCGATTTTCTATGACGAGGGGCGGAAGCTTTACAACGGGGCGGAGGAGGAATTCTTCGCCTACAGCGCCAGACTGATGGAACAATATGGAAAACCGGTTCTGGGTGTGTTCCTGGACGACGAGAAAAGCAAGACCGTCCGGGAAGTGCCGGGCAGCCGCTACAAAGGCATCGCCTTCCTGACGCCGGAGCGCGCGGTCAAGACCCTCGCCCGGATGGTGGACTACGAGGAGTGGCTGAGGAAAGAGAAGGTCCGATCAGCAGACCGGGCGTGAATCGAAGCGGCGGCTTCCGGGTGCGGGTTATGGGAAATCCGGGTTCATGACGTCCAGTTTTCCGTAAAACGCCGTCATGTTGCTTTTCAGGAGACCTGCGTGACGGTAAAAACGGAATGCCCGGGCGTTTGCCGAGGCGACAACCAGCTGAACACGGCGTGCGCCGCGTTCGGATCCCCAGGCGAGAATCTGTTCCAGGAGTTTCGATCCGATCCGCTGCCGGCGGAATCCGGCGGAGACATACATGTCTTCCAGCAGGATCGAATAACCGCCGACGGATGTCGAGACGACGATCTGAGCCGTGGCCATGCCGACGACCACGCCGTCGGCTTCGGCAACAAAAACGGCCGCTTCGCCGGGGTTTGAAAGGAGCAGGAGCAGTCCCGCCCGCTGACTCTCGGCGTCCGTTGCGAAATCCTTCTCCAATGTGAAAAGATCCTGAAGATATTTCACCAGGATCTCGACATCCCGAGTCTCCCCCTGCCTGATGAGGATTCTCATCATGGTGGCGGATCCGGTAAATTGAACCAGAGTGGCGGTGTTCATGGTACGCACTTCGCGATGCGCGGATGAAACGGGCGGAAGGCCCGTGCATGTGCGATGCTTGTTCCTCGCATTTCCTCTCAGGGGATTCTGAAAGATCGATCTTCAGGAGGATGGCGACGATCTTTGATGGATTCATTGCCAACGGCGTGCCATGTCTGTATTAAGTTGTAATGAAAGGTGAATGTGCACGTGGAGGTGCAAGTCGGGAACAATATCGTATCAAGAAGTGCGGAAAAACACGGCTGCTCTTTCGCAATGGACGTTTTTACCGGAGCTTCTGATGCAGCATAACTTAATGGATTTGCAAATGATCATGCTCACAGGCCCTGTGTACGAGCGGGACCGTGGTTCAATATTGTGTGTTTTTCAAACTTGTGTTCGAGCCGGACGGGCAACGAACAGCAAGGAAGCCACTTCGTTTTCCGGCAAGTTTCCTCCTTGTGGATATTTCGCGTATTCCAAAGTCGTAACCCTCTCTGGATCAGTCCTGGACAAGGTTCCGCAGCGGTGATGCCGTGCGATTGGGATCAGTGCATTGTAACCCGCACGTCCGCTTGTTCCCGGGTCTGCAGAAAAGAATCGACATACCCGGGGTCGAAATGAGCCCCCCGGTACATCAGCAAGGCCCTGGGCAGGCAGCGCAGGAAACTCTCCACAACCACGGGATCAAACTGAACTCCCGCCCCATCCTTCAGGATGGAGACCACCTTCTCCAGTGGCAGCGGATCCGAGGTTAAAAGCGAGTCCTCGTCGTACTTGGGATAATCCCGTTTTGAGGTCAGGGCGTCGAAGACGTCTGCCACGGCGATGATCCGCGATTCCAAGGGGATCTGCTCTCCCTTGAGCCCGTCGGGATATCCCTGTCCATTCATCTTTTCATGATGGTAGCAGGCAATGACAGGTACCCGGGACAGGGCCCTGGGAAACCGGAGTTTCTCCAGGATGCTCCTCGTCATGACAGGGTGTTTGTTCATCTCCTCCCGTTCCTCCTGCGTGTATGGCCCATTTTTCAGTAGGACAGCGTCGCGGACTCCGATCTTGCCGATGTCGTGAAGCAGGGCGGCGTAACGCAGGGCTTCCCGGTCGATGGACAGGCGCTTCATGTCCGAGGCGATCAGCAGTGAATATTCGGTCACCCGTTCCGAGTGGCCTGCCGTGTAAGGGTGACGGGCGTCCACGATGGCCGACATGGTGACCACAAAACTGGTGAAGGAGAGCCGGACCTCTTCCACCAGCAGGGAGTTTTCCAGGGCGATCCCGACCTGGGAGCTGAGGGCGCTCATGAAGACCTCGTCCTCCAGGTCGAAATACTGCTTTCTGTCGAGCTTGTTGATGACCTGCAGCACCCCGATTCTCTCGCCCAGCCGGCCCTTGATCGGAACGCACAGAACGGAGCGGGTCCGGAAATCATTCTTCTCGTCGAAGGTGCGGTCGAAGTAGGGGAGTTCCCAGGCATCGGGAGCATTGATGGTCTCGCCGGTCTGGGCCACCCGGCCGCTGATCCCCTTGCCGAAGGGAAGACGGATCGGGGGAATCCCCTCCGCGACTTTTGTCCATATCTCATCCCGCTCCCAGTCGATGACATACAGGCTGGTTCGCTCCGCACCCATCACCGCCGTCACCTCGCCGACAATCAGGGGGAGCAGCCGGTCGAAGTCCAGCTCCGATGTCAGGTCGGAAGCGATGGCAATCAATTTTGCCAGCAGTTCTCGAAGGCGCTGTCGTTCGGCGATCTGGTCAGAAGCGGTCTGGAAAACGGCGTTGAAGGAGTCGACCAAAACGCGGATTTCATTGTCACGGCTTGAATTTGCTTCCCGGACCAGCATTTCCTTCGGCACTCTCTTCTCTACGTCGATACCCCGTGCGGAGAAGGCGACCCGGCCGTCCGCAACTTCCGCCGATCGAGACCTGATTTCGTCCGTAACAACCTCCAGGGAGGCGATCCAGCGGTTCATAAGCAGAAAACTGACGAGCGGCAGCGGGAGCATCACAAGAAGGCCGAAAATGATCGCCTGCTTGATCTCGTCCAGATCCCGCGTCCCGGCCTGCGGAAGGAGATATTCGTAGGTCATGTAGATCATGAAGAAGATTGGAACGAGGGACGAAAGAATGAAAAAAATGAGGAAGATCTTTCTGGATTTGTTCCCGGCCACGGATTTTACGAGCGCCATCGGTACACCTGATGAAAGTGGCGGAATGTGAACTCAGCTCATGCAACGTACTGATTCTGCGTTTGGATCGCGTGGTCAGGCCAAAAAGCGTTTCTCGAATCCTGCATCGCGAAACGGTGCCGATCATGTGCAAAATGCGGAAATTAGAGAGGACTCTACTGAAACTGGGTTTGTAAGTCAACCCGCTGATTGTTAATTTTTTCAATCGAAGTTTATCGATTGGTATTTGCACTAACGGATGGATGTGCTGGATTCTCTGTCATTCAGGAGCGTGGGGGAGGGCGTCTGCGATGCCTCCGCTCAGGGGTTGGTTCTTCCCGGTTTATCGTAAGGCCCGGAAGGGTTCCGGTCGCATCGTGACTGCATGATTTCCCGAATGCTGGAAATCAGGGGTTGCAGATGTTTCCGGCGTACATGATCGTAGTCTTTTTCCATGGTCCTGCGGATGATCTCGTCCTTTTCGAAGGTTTTGCCGAAGGAAAGAAGGATTCTGTCAAACAGTGTCAAATCCTCGCGGATGAGCCGGCCGGGGAGGGCATAATGAGTGATCCCGCTTCTCATATCGGCAGGTATGCTTCTGTTGTATGATGCTTCAAGGGCAGGATGGCCGGGGGGAGTTCCCGACACGGTGAAAAGAATGACCTGCCGGTCCTTGAGGACCTGCCGGTTCTCTTCCAAGAATGACGAGGCGGCGATTTCTCCTTTCCGGATGTAGCTGCCCACGATCACCAGATCATAGTGGGTGAGGTCCGGTTCACCCTGGCCCAGTTCCGCCAGGTCGCCAGGGATGGCCTCACGGAGCCAGAGGGCGTATTGGCGGGTGCTGCCATACTTGCTCATGTAAACGATGAGAATCCTGGTCGTGGAAAGGCAGGGAGAGACAGGGGCGGCGGTGCTTTCTGATTCCATGGCTTGGGTGGCGTGAGCGGAAACGAGGCAAAAACAGGCAATGGCGAGGAGAGAGACAAACGCAAAACGTGTCGCCCGGTTCCGAGGATTCATCCGCCTGCCTCTCTGGGTTCGATTGACTGGATCGACCACACACTGCAGGGAACTTCTACCATGACGATACGGAGGACGGCAAGACGGTGTCGCCTGCGGTTTCGGGACCGGACGGTGCCGCCGGTTGGATCCAAGAAGAGCCGGATGGGATCCGGGCAGGCATTGCCGACCTGTTTTGACTTGACCGTCCGGACACGCTGGCATATCGTGCGCCTTGCCCGTGGGACTATCTCCCTGAATGTCCGGCCGATTCAGATGGATCCGGAGGCCGGCCGGCTGTTCATATTGATCGAAAACGCCTCGTTGACAAGCGGCGCGATCCCACGTATAAGGGAAAACCTCTTTTAAATTGCGAGAGTGGCGGAACTGGCAGACGCACTGGACTTAGGATCCAGCGGGTAAAACCATAAGGGTTCAAATCCCTTCTCTCGCACCATCAAAAAATCAAAGAGTTAAGCGTTTCCCGCCTTCCAGGATCGAAGAGCACCCCCACAATTCCTTCCCACGCGGGTAAAATCGTCATTAAGGAAAGACTATTGCCTCGAATAACTTCCATCCTGTTCCGTAATGAGTCCCTTTTGCAGAAGCCACTGAAGATGCTTCTCCGCGTGGAGGCGTTCGCCGAATTCGTAGAATTGAGCCGGCTCCATCGGTTTCCCGTAAAAGATCCAGGCCTCCGCGATCTCTGAGATGGTTCTCGGCCGGTCCAGAAAGGCCAGGTATCGCTTTTCCCGGTCATGAATCGCCGCCTCGTACTGCTGCCAGCGGCCGTCCGGGATTCTGTCAAAGACCCCCTTCCCATGGCAGCAGAGCCACCGTTCCGCCGGGATGTCCTTCAGGCGACGGATCGATTGGAAGGTGTCCTCAATCGTTGCATAGACCTCTCCGTACCAGGGGCCGATCGGTGCCAGATCGTAGTCGCCCAGGAACAGGATATTCGGTTCCCGGAAGTACAGGGCCAGGTGTCCCGGACTGTGGCCGGGTGTTTTAAGAATCTCCACGGTTACGACTCCAAGGTCGATCCGTTCACCGTCCCTCAGAAATCGGACCGGACGTCGGGGCCGGAAATGAAACTGCTTCTTCAGGATCTCGCGCCAGTAATCACGAGCGGATGGACTCTCCACCCGATACCAGTCCATGTAGATCTCCGGATCCGCGAGAGGAGGTGCGTCCTCCTCGGACATCCACAGAGGAAGGTCATCGAACAGATCCAGGTGCATCAGGTGATCCTCGTGCCAATGCGACAACCAGACCATTCTGACGGCTCCTTCATCGCGTAATCGCTTCAGTTCGGTACGGTCGGACGATGGATCGACCAGGACACCCGCCTCGCGGATAAACAGGGAGTGGCAAAAAGGGTGGCGGCCGCCATTCTCTCCGCGAATCAAGGTGATGGGGCCGTACTGCTCATGCTTCATCCTGTCTGGAACCTCCAGCTGGTTTCAAAGATTGACGATGCGATGCGGTATGGTGATGGTTCGAGAGCTCCCGGAAAACGAGCCATTGCGGGATGGGGGCACTATGCTTCGCAACGGTCGATGACGGACTGGATCTCCGCACGAAGATCGCCTTCCATGGCTGCCCGCCTCCCTGTCTTCAGATCGACGGCGACGAATAGTACATCCGCCTCAAGGATGATCCGGTCGGTGCCTTTGAGGGTAATGGTCTGATGGATGGCTCCGCCCGTATCGTCCAGGCCGGTAATCCGGGTCCGGATGTCCAGGATGTCGTCCAGCCGGGCGGGCTTCCGGTAGTAAATGTGGACCTCCGTTACGGGAAGATAGTGGCCGGTTCTCTGAATCCTCGCGAAAAAACCGGGAAACTGGTCGAAGAAGTCATAGCGGGCTTCCTCCAGGATTTCAGGGTAGCGCACGTTGTTGACATGTCCGAACTGGTCGAGATGGAATCCGCGAACCCTGATTTCCTTGTTTTTCATGGATGATCCTCTTTCCGCGCCGGGGAGTTTTAAGGGGTCCGTCTTGTTCCGGCCCCTTTTGAGGGGGATGTTATTTCACGAGACCGGCCGGACTTCAAGAGGGAAGGTTCCGGAAAGCCGCAATGCATTCAGAATGGAGCCGAATCGATCCGAACAGCGTCCCATTGTCATGCCATGCAACTCAAGTACATGCCGATCTTTCACTCCCTGGTTACAATAGCTGACAAAAAGCTTGCATAATTCTCCGCTCTGGCCGTAATGTTTTCAATACTTTTGTAACAATCATGCAGGCATGTTCCATTTCTCGGGGAGATTTTATGGATTGCCCGATAACCCCGTATCTCAAGAGAGAACGGGTTTTTTTGTGAATCCAGGAGCCTTCATGAATGCGTGCGGAAAAGCAAAATGTCTGATTCTCACCTGCCTGTGCATGGTTATCCTGGCGGGCTGCGCCGGGTTCAAGTACACGGACAAGGTTGATCCCGTCCGGCTGGATCAGAAGGTCCAGAAGAGGTCAGCAAAGGTGTATGCCCAGGCGGATGAATGGAGAAATTCGGGAGTCATCGTTCAGAAGGACGCTTCGTATCAAATATCGGCCCGGGGTCGATGGCACGCCGGCATCCTGTGCGGATGGACCAGTCCGTCGGGGGTCGAGACCCACGGCTCTTCCTGTCCGCCCGTCAGGAATGTCGTCAAGAAGTGGAGCGCCGGCGCTCTGATCGGTAAGATAGGTGAAAACGGCGAGCCTTTCGGTATCGGTTACGAATATGTCTTTACCCCGAAGGAAGAAGGAGTTCTCTATCTCCGGATCAACGACTGTTTCGGGTGCACCGTGGACAACGACGGAGTCGTCGATGTTGCCGTTGTCCGGACGGACTCCGGTATGGCCGGAAACGAAGGGCAGGCGAGGGTGTCGCCGGCGGGACAGGCCGGGGACGATGCAGGATTGCGGCCCGTTCAGGGTCAGAAATGGGCCGTCATCGTCGGCATTTCCAGTTATAAGGACTCCCGGATCGAAGGATTGAGGTACGCCGCTGCGGACGCCAAGGCGTTCCACGACTGGCTGATTTCGCAGAAGGGCGGGCGATACGCACCCTCCCGGGTCCGGATACTTCTTGATTCGGAAGCCACATCCAGGAACATCCGGAACGCCCTGTTCAACTGGCTGGGACAGGTGCTCGAAGAGGACACCGTGATGATCTATTTCGCCGGTCACGGCAGCCCCCAGTCCCCGGATCAGCCCCAGAATCTCTTTCTCCTTCCCTATGACTGCCAGTACGACGACGTAGCCACGACGGGATTCCCGATGTGGGACATCGAGACCGCTCTGAAGCGTTTTATCAAGGCGAAAAAGGTCGTGGTGATTGCGGATGCCTGCCATTCCGGCGGCATCGGACGCTCGTTTGACATCGCCCGTCGCGCCGCCCGGGGCGTCCAGGTGAATCCCATCAGTTCGGGCATCCAGACTCTTTCCAAGGTCGGCGAGGGTGTCGCGGTCATCAGCGCATCGGACGACCGGCAGTTTTCCCAGGAAGGTCGGCAGTGGGGAGGCGGTCACGGCGTGTTCACGCATTTCCTCCTCACGGGCCTAAACGGTGGTGCGGATTATAATCGTGACGGTCACGTAACCCTGGGGGAACTGATCCCCTTCCTTTCCGAACAGGTCAGGAGAGAGACGGGCAACGCGCAATCGCCGACCGTGTCGGGGAAATTCGACCCGGCGTTGACGATCGGTCATTGATGTCATCAGGTCTCGGGGAAGAAAGCAGTCTCTCCAAGCGTGATGAACAGAATTCAAAGGAGGAGCGATAGGATGAAACGGTTCTGTGTTCTTATGTTATGTGCCCTGTTTCTGTTCTCGTGTGCCCCCGTGACTGTACAGAAATGCTATGAGGAGCGTCGATACGGAGAAGACGGAAAGCTCAAGCAGAAGTATACGGAATGCATCACCCAGGTCCCCGAGAAGATGCCTCCCATTCACCTGAAGCACCAGGATCTGTACGAGTAGGGGAGGGGAGACCGGGACGGCATGCCGGGTGGCACGCCGGCCCGCGGATCCGTGGAAGACCAATGATTGCCGGAGGAGGGAAACCGTAATGTACAGAAGACTTACGGTCGTAATTGTATTGTCGCTGTTTGTCCTGTCCTGTGCGACTGCAGGGAAGAGAATCGACGCGGAAGCGGTCAAGCAGAACATCATAGTCGGGAAGTCAACCAAGGAAGACGTTCTGCGGGTTTGCGGAGAGCCGATGGAAACGGAATACGACGCCAAGAATCAGGTCGAGATATGGCAGTACGCCTACATGGAAAAGAATATAACGGGGACCGGTGTGGTTACTCACGCCGTGGGGATCGGTGCCGAATGGAAAACCGAAACCACCATGATCGACATCTACTTCAAGAACAACGTCGTTTACGATGTAAAAACAAGGACATCGAGCAAGACGAAGATGCATTATTAACGGGTGGATTCCCGTTCCGGGTAGGATCAGCCCGGCAGGAACCCTCTGCATATGTGATCTTCGAAACCATGTTGTTCCATTCCTGAATCGGGATTGCCCGTCCGCTCTATCCGCTGTATAGCCTGCCCGGTTCTGAACTCCTGAAAGCAGTTGGCATTCATAGCCGGCCATACCGGTACCTTTCCTTCCGATTCGTGATGACATCCCGGATAAGAATTCGGAAAGACCTGCAAAGACCACATCGAGGCCTGCGGGAAAAGGCCTGCGGCCGGCAGAGCAGACAAAGGTGTCCTATCCAGCGATCCAATCGGGGTCCATTCCAGTTTTTCACGATATTTCGGGGGACCGTATGTGAAAAACCACACCGCCTCCCCCTGAATTCCCTTTATCGGCCGTGATTTAGGTTTTGCTTGACAGCACGGGTACTTTTCACTATTGACGCACCCCTGTAGGATGATTATCATACCACGGCTGGAGGATTCAGGATTTTATCGGGTGACGCGATCAGGGTTCACTTTCCAATTTTCTCACAAGGCCATTCCCGGGTTTGTTCCCGACCCCCTTTCTCCATCAGCCGTTATCCCAGTTCAGGAGAACTATCGTGACGGAGGCGACAACAGTGGTTCAGATTGAAGAGATCAGTCCGGTCCAGAAAAAGCTGTCTTTTGACGTTCCCTGGGAGGATGTGAAAAAGGAACTGGAGGCGGCCTATCGCCAGGTCGGAAAAAAGGCCCACGTGAAGGGCTTCCGGCAGGGAAAAGTGCCAAGGCGGGTACTGGAGGTATATTACAAGGATCAGGCAGAGGGTGACGCCGTCACGAACCTGGTGAACCGATATTACTGGGATGCCCTGCAGGCTCATGAAATCCAGGCGGTGGCGCAGCCGGTCATCGACCAGAAGGGGATCGTCCCCGATCAGGGCTTCTCTTTTACCGCAACGGTGGAAGTGGAGCCGGTGGTCGAGCCGAAGGATTACATCGAAATGCAACTGGAGAAGCAAGAGGCATCCGTTTCCGAGGAAGATGTGGACCGGCGGATCGAGCAGATCCGGGAAATGTTCGCCACGATGGGAGAGCTCGAAAATGACAGGCCGATCGCCCGCGGAGATTTTGTCACCTTCGATTTTCAGGGCTCTCTGGACGGTGTGGCCCGCGACGAAATGAAGGCGGACGGGTATTTCCTGGAAGTCGGATCGGGACGGTTCATCCCGGGGTTTGAAGATCAGCTCGTCGGGATGTCGAAGGAAGAAGAAAAGGAGTTTCCCATCACGTTTCCCTTGGAATACGGGGTGCCCGACCTGGCCGGCAAGGAAGCAATATTCAAGGTGAAGATCCGGGATATCCGCGAAAAGAAGCTTCCTGAAGTGAACGAAGAATTTGTCAAGAACTTCGAGAAGTACGAAAATATGGAAGAATTCCGGGCCGAGCTCCGGAAGTCCCTCGGGGAAGAGGTGGAGGCCCGCTCCCGGGCGGCCCTGCGGGACCAGATCCTGGAAAAACTCGTGACAGCCCATGATTTTGAGATTCCGCCCTCTTTCCAGGACCGCCAGGTGATTCTCATGATGGGCGATCTGCAGCGGTCCCTGATGGCTCAGGGAATGCCCAGGGAGCAGGCATCCCGGCAGGCCTTCTCGCAGTTGGAAAAGATGCGCGAAGAGGCGAAGAAGGTTGTGAAATCGATCCTTCTGCTGAAGAAAATCGCTGAGATTGAGGCCATTGACGTTGCTGAAGAGGAACTGGAAAAGAGGATCCTTGAACTGGCTTCGCGCAGAGGGATGCCTGTCGACACACTGAGGCAGCAGCTCGAAGAGGAGGAGCGGATCGAAGACATCCGCCTGGAGTTGAGGAACGAAAAGGTGTTCGATTTCATCATCGACCGCGGGAAGATCACTCCCGTTGCGGCCGCGGCGGTCGCCGGCGCCGGGGAGGTTGCCTGATGCAATTGGTTCCCATGGTGGTGGAACAGGACGGTCGGGGAGAGCGTGCATTCGATATCTATTCACGCCTGTTGAAGGACCGGATCGTTTTCCTGGGCACGCCGATCGACGATCACGTTTCGAATCTCATCATCGCCCAGCTCCTCTATCTGGAGTCGGAAGATCCGGACCGGGAAATCTACTTTTACCTGAATACGCCGGGCGGTCACGTCAGTTCGGGACTGGCCATTTTTGACACGATGCGATACGTCCGCTGTCCCGTCCATACGTTTTGCATGGGACAGGCCGCCAGTATGGGTGCGGTGCTGCTGGCCGCGGGAGAGAAAGGCAAGCGTTTCGCCCTTCCGCACTCGCGAATCCTGATCCATCAGCCCCTCGGCGGTTTCCAGGGACAGGCGACGGATATTGATATTCAGGCGAGGGAAATCCTGCGGTTGAAGGACCGGCTGAATGCCATCCTGTCCGATCTGACCGGACAGTCCCTGTCCAAGGTACAGGCGGACACAGAAAGGGATTACTACCTGGAAAGCCAGCAGGCCAGGGAGTACGGAATCATCGACGAAGTTCTCCAGAAAAGGCCCGCAAAGGAAAATCGGTAAAAAACGCTTCCCGCTCCTGAACCGGCCGGGCCGGAAGGGACGGGAATCGGCAGATGAAGTAAACAGGAGACAGACATGGCAAGAAAAGGACGGGATGTGCACGGCGGGCCCGGAATGCTGTATTGTTCATTCTGCGGCAAGAGCCAGAACGAGGTCCGCAAGCTCGTCGCCGGGCCCACGGCATATATATGCGATGAGTGCATCGAGCTCTGTCGGTGCATCGTGGAAGAGGAGACGGATGCGCCCCTTCTCGACGAACCCCGCCAGGCAATCCCGGAGCCCAGGGAAATCAAATCTTTCCTGGATCAGTACGTCATCGGCCAGGAGAAGCCGAAGAAGGTGCTGTCCGTGGCGGTCTACAACCATTATCGCCGGCTTACTTCGAATGTTAGTCTGGACGGCATTGAGATCCAGAAGAGCAACATCCTGCTGATCGGGCCCACGGGCTCCGGCAAGACACTGCTCGCCAAGACCCTGGCAAAAATCCTGAATGTACCGTTTACCATCGCCGATGCCACAACCCTGACCGAGGCGGGATACGTGGGAGAGGACGTGGAGAACATCATCCTGAGCCTCCTGCAGAACGCCGATTATGACGTGGAGCGGGCATCCCGGGGTATCGTATACATCGACGAGATCGACAAGATCGCCAAGAAATCGGGGAATCCTTCGATTACCCGGGACGTGTCGGGTGAAGGCGTGCAGCAGGCCTTGCTGAAGATCATTGAGGGAACCCTGGCAAACATTCCCCCCAAGGGCGGGAGGAAGCACCCCCAGCAGGAGTTCATCCAGGTGGACACGACGAATATCCTGTTCATCTGCGGGGGGGCCTTCAACGGGATCGAGGACATCATCGCCAAGCGAATCGGCGCCAGTTCCATGGGATTCGGCGCCGAGGTGCGGAGCAAGCGGGATCGGCGGCTGAGCGAGCTCCTCTCGGAGGTCCAGCCGGAAGACCTCCTGAAATTCGGGATGATTCCCGAGTTCATCGGGCGGCTTCCCGTCGTGTCGACCCTTGACGAGCTGACCCAGGACGACATGATGCGGATCCTCGTGGAGCCGAAGGACGCGATCATCAAGCAGTACCGGAAAATATTCGAGATGGAGAATGTTGCCCTGAAGTTTACGGACGGCGCCCTTCGCTCGATTGCCAAACTGTCGGTAGAGCGCAAGGCCGGCGCCAGAGGGTTGAGGGCGATTCTCGAAAACACAATGCTGGACATCATGTACGATCTTCCCTCCCGGAATGATGTCCAGGAGTGCATCATCAGCGATGAAGTGGTGCTCCGGAAGGAAATGCCGCTGTTCGTCCTGGAAACGAAAACCGAGACGGCCTGAACGGCAAAGAAGCCGGATGAATGAATAAAGAAAAAGACGGGGTGACCCAGTGGCCATATTAGACAGCAGTGCCGATGAAAAAAAAACCAGGATCGTTTCCATTCCGCTCCTGCCGCTTCGGGACGTAGTCGTTTTCCCGCACATGATCGTTCCCCTGTTTGTGGGACGGGAGAAGTCGATCTCCGCCCTCGAATCGGCCATGAAACACGAGAAGGGGATCTTCCTGGTAGCCCAGAAACTGGCCCAGAAGGATGAGCCCGCGGAAGAGGATATCTATTCGATCGGCACCATCGGTATCATCATCCAGTTGCTTCGGCTTCCCGACGGCACCGTGAAGGTGCTGGTCGAGGGCAAGAGCCGGGGGGTTATCGAAGAGTACCTCCCCAACGAGGACTATTTCCTCGTGCGCGTGCAGGAGATGATCGATAACGAGGAAGAAGATCCTGTAAAAACGGAGGCTTTGGTAAGAAACCTCAAGGAAGCCTTTGAGAGTTATGTGAAGCTGAGCAAAAAGATCCACGTGGAAATGATCGCCACGGTTACCGCGATGGATGACGCCGCCAAGATGGCGGACATCGTCGTTTCCCATCTGAACGTCAAGCTGGAGGAAAAACAGCGGGTCCTCGAGATTACGAGCCTCAACGAGCGGCTGGAGGCCGTCTATGAGTTGATGGTCGGCGAGATCGAGATTCTGCAGGTGGAGGAAAAGATCAAGAAACGGGTCAAGAAGCAGATGGAAAAGACCCAGAAGGATTATTACCTCAACGAGCAGATGCGAGCCATCCAGAAGGAGATGGGAGAGAAGGACGACTTCAAGAACGAGATCCAGGAACTGGAGAAGAAGCTCAAGGCAAAGAAGCTGTCCGAGGAGGCCGAGAAGAAGGTACGCCAGGAAATCAAGAAGCTGCAGATGATGGCCCCCATGTCGGCGGAAGCGACGGTTGTCCGCAACTACATCGACTGGCTCCTCGACATTCCATGGTTCGAGAAGACGGAAAATGCCTTTACCCTGAAGGAATCCGAGGCCGTTCTCGAGGAAGATCACTACGGGCTCAAGCAGGTGAAGGAGCGGATCCTGGAATACCTGGCGGTTCAGAGCCTGGTAAAGAAGAACAAGGGATCCATCCTCTGCCTCGTGGGACCTCCCGGGGTCGGGAAGACCTCCATCGCCAAGTCCGTGGCCCGGGCTACAAACCGAAAATTCGTGCGCTTTTCCCTGGGCGGCGTACGGGACGAAGCCGAGATCCGCGGTCATCGGAGAACGTACATCGGAGCCCTGCCCGGCAAAATCGTCCAGCTCATGAAGAAGGCCGGGACCAGCAACCCCGTTTTCTGCCTCGACGAGGTGGATAAGCTGTCTTCCGACTTCCGCGGCGATCCGTCGTCCGCTCTTCTGGAAGTGCTCGATCCGGAGCAGAACGGAGCATTCAACGATCACTACCTGGAGGTGGATTACGACCTGTCCGACGTCATGTTCGTCACGACGGCCAACGTCCTCCAGACCATCCCGGCCCCCCTGCAGGACCGCATGGAGGTCATCCGGATCGCAGGCTACACCGAACCGGAAAAACTGAACATCGCCAAGAAGTTCCTGGTGAAGAAGTCCATGGAGGCAAACGGTCTTCAGCCGGAGAACATTCTATTCACGGATGGTGCGATCCTGGGGATCATCCGGCAGTACACCCGGGAAGCGGGAGTGCGGAACCTGGAGCGGGAGATCGCCTCCATCTGCCGGAAGGTGGCCCGGGAGATCGTGACGAACGGGAAAAAGAACCAGTTGAAGATTACCTCGAAGAACATCTCCAAGTATCTGGGTGTACCCAAGTTTCGGCACGGGGAGGTGGACGGAAGAGACGAAATCGGGCTTTGCATCGGTCTGGCGTGGACGGAAGTGGGTGGGGAGCTGCTCAATATCGAGTCGTCCCTCATGAAGGGAACGGGCCGGATGGTCATGACGGGCAAGCTGGGCGACGTCATGCAGGAGTCGGTTCAGGCGGCCCTGACCTACGTTAGGGCCAGGGCGGAAAAGTTCGGCCTGGAAGAAAACTTCTACAAGGATGTGGACGTCCATATCCACGTTCCCGAGGGGGCGATCCCCAAGGACGGACCTTCCGCGGGCATTGCCATGGCGACCTCCATTGCCTCCGCATTCATTCGCCGGAAGATCCGGGGCGACCTGGCCATGACAGGAGAAATCACCCTCCGGGGAAGGGTTCTGCCGATTGGGGGGGTGAAAGAGAAGCTGCTGGCGGCTCACCGGGGCAACCTGAAGACCGTCATCATTCCCAAGGACAACGAGAAGGATCTGGCGGAAGTTCCGTCCAACGTATTGAAGGCACTGGAGATTGTCTTTGTTGAGCACATGGATGACGTTCTCAAGGTGGCCTTCGTAGGCGAGCCCGCCGGCGAAATGCCCCTGTTTGCAGGAAACGCTCTCCTGGAGAGCGGCGGGGAGGCGAATCCCGATTCCCGCAGCGATTCCGTCTCCACGGTGGTTGCCCACTGACAGAATCTCGCACAAGGTTGGGCTTGACAAGACACTTTTTGATCTGCTAAAGGGCGGCCTCCGGATTTGGGCGGGTAGCTCAGCTGGGAGAGCGCCACGCTTACACCGTGGATGTCACAGGTTCGAGTCCTGTTCCGCCTACCAAATAGAGAGAAACTCTTGTTTGCATTCACGGTAGAACAGGGGTAATCTTTTATTAAGGAATCAGAGCATAACGGGGTCGTAGTTAAGTCGGTTATAACGCCGGCCTGTCACGCCGGAGGCCGTGGGTTCGAGTCCCATCGGCCCCGCCAAATATGCTGATGGGGGTTGGCCAGACAGGTCAACCCCCTTTTTTTTTTCGATGGTAGGAACATGAAATACGAGGGAATGATCATCAGGCCGCCCAGCGAGGCGGGTAGCCTTCTCCTTCAGGTAAGTGTGGGCTGCTCCCATAACAAATGCACCTTCTGCCCGACGTACAAGGGCGAGAAGTTCCGCATCAAATCGTTTGAGGAAATCCGGGAGGACATCCGGGAGGCGGCCCGTCTCTCCCAGAGGCGCCCCATTGGGAAGGTCTTTCTCGTGGGCGGCGATGCCCTGATTCTCCCGCAGCCCAGGCTGGTTGAAATCCTCACGGAACTCAGGGACAACATCCGGGGTATCCGGAGGGTCGGTCTGTACGCAAATGCCAAGAGCGTGCGGAAAAAAACCCCGGAACAGCTCAAGGAGCTCCATGACCTGGGGCTGGGGATCGCCTACCTGGGGGTGGAGTCCGGGAGCGCGTCGGTCCTGGAAAAAATCCGGAAGGGCGCCACACCGCAACAGTTGGTGGATGCGGGGCAAAAGCTGAAGGAAGCGGGCATCAGCCTGTCCGTGACCGTGCTGCTGGGTATCGGAGGCGAGGAGGGGAGCACGGAACATGCCCTTTCGACCGCGAACATCCTGACGGAGATGGATCCGGACTATACCGGTGCGTTGACCCTGATGCTCGTGCCCGGAACGCCGCTGCACGACGACTGGAAAGCAGGCCGGTTCATTCTGCCCGACCAGTACGGTTTTCTCGAGGAACTGGGGATCATGATCGGGAGATCCCGATTCACAAACTGTTTTTTCACGTCCAACCATGCCTCGAATTATCTTCCGATCCGGGCGCGGCTCCCGGAAGAGAAGGAGGCCACGGTCCAGCTCATCCGGGAAGTCGTTGAATCCCGCGACAGGAAGCTGCTGAGACCCGAATATCTGCGTGGGCTTTGAATCCGGCTGTGAGGAATAGGGGGCAAGGGATGAAGAAAAAAGTATCCGCGTTTCTGAGGGATATGATCACTCCCAGCGATCCGGGTCGGCTGGAGAAGGAAATCCAGTCCATCGTCGACGACGGCGAGGAAAAGGGGCTTCTGGATTCGCAGTCGGGGGACATGATCCAGAACATTCTGGCATTCCGCGATACCGTCGTCCGGGAAGTCATGATCCCGAGGACAGAGATGGTGGCGATCAGCTCCCGGTCGACCATCGAGGAGATCCTGGATCTGGTTCGCATCCACGGACATACCCGCATGCCCGTCTACCAGGGAAGCATCGACAACATCGTCGGCGTCATGAACGTAAAGGACCTGCTCAAGTTCTGGTCGAAGCCCGTCGACGAAAAGGACATCCTGCAGGCTCTCCGCAAGCCCTATTACATCCCGGAAACGAAAAACACCCATATCCTCCTCCATGAACTCAAGCAACGGAAGCACCACATGGCCATCGTCATCGACGAATACGGCGGCACGTCCGGACTGGTCACCTTCGAGGACCTGATCGAAGAGATCGTGGGGGAGATCCACGACGAGCACGACAGCCGGGAGGGACGCATTGTCCCCGTGGCGGACGGTTATTTTCTCCTGGACGGCCGCGTCGAGATCGAGGAGATCGAAGATCATTTCCAGGTGAAGCTGCCGCGGGGGAAGTTCGAGACGGTCAGCGGCCTGATCCTTCACCACATCATGCGAATTCCGGAACCCGGAGAGACCATAACCATCGAGCCGTTTGAAATCCTGATCGACGCCGCGAATGAGCGAACAATACGCAAGGTCAGGATGAAGAAGCTTCCGGTCGACCATGGCACGGTCTGACCGGCGTGAAACAGGTAATGGAATCAAAGGAAGCGGCGAAACCGGAAGTTCGCCGGCCGCCCCGGGATATTACGGCTGGCTCTGGGCTCTGGCCAGCGGGGTGCTTCTCTTCCTGTCTTTCCCGCGCTACGGCTCCGCCGTTGTGGCCTGGTTCGCTCTCGTACCGCTCCTTCTTGCCGTCCGAAGCGCTTCGCCCCTGAAGGCGTTCGGGCTGGGATGGCTGGCCGGTTTCACCGGCTACGTCGGGATTCTCTACTGGATCGTCCACGTAGTCGTCCATTACGGCCGGCTTCCCGTTGCGGTCGGAATCCCCGTCATGCTTCTTCTGGCGGCTTACCTCGGGTTGTATGTCTCCATCTTTTCCGGACTCCTGGTTCGGCTCCGGAAGCGGGGCATTCCCGTTGTGATGGCCGCCCCCCTGTTGTGGACTTCCCTTGAATTCGTCAAGTCCCACCTGTTGAGCGGGTTCCCCTGGGCGAACCTCGGCGCCTCCCAGTATCCGAACCTGCCCTTCATCCAAATGGCCGAGTTCACCGGTACCTACGGGCTGACCTTCC
Source organism: Syntrophales bacterium (assembly GCA_035363115.1). Taxonomy (NCBI): domain Bacteria; kingdom Pseudomonadati; phylum Thermodesulfobacteriota; class Syntrophia; order Syntrophales; species Syntrophales bacterium. Next base: position 445,789 of record DAOSEM010000002.1, read on the forward strand.
TCGTCGTCATGGCCAATGCCGTCCTTTTCCGTATCCTCTTCGAGCGGACGGGGGACCGGCGGTGGATCCGGGAGGCCCTGGCCTGCATCCTTCTGCTTGCGGCTGGTCACGGTTACGGCTGGTGGCGGATCGGAGATATCGGAAAGAAGCTCGAAGGTGCCCCCTCTCTGGCCGTTCGCCTCATCCAGGGAAACATCGAACAGGACGTGAAATGGGATCCCGCGTACCAGAAGGAGACGGTCGATATTTACACCTCCCTGTCCCGCCGGGCGGCACCGCCGCCGGAGAGCCTCATCGTCTGGCCGGAGACGGCGGCGCCCTTCTATTTCCAGGACCGGGACGACCTGCACCGGCAGGTGGTTCTGCTCCCCCGTGAAACCGCATCCTGGCTGATCCTGGGCAGTCCCCGCTATGAACAGCGGGTGCGCGAGATCGCCTCCTTCAACAGCGCATTCCTCGTATCGCCGGAGGGAGTCCTGCAGGACCGGTACGACAAGGTCCACCTGGTGCCATACGGGGAGTATGTTCCGTTCCGACGGATCATTCCCTTCCTCACTGCACTCACCGAGGGAATCGGCGATTTTGAGTCCGGCGCCGGATACCAGGTCCTGTCCATGGGTGTTCACCGGCCGGGGATCCTCATCTGCTACGAGGGGATCCTCGCGGAAGCAGGCCGGGCATACAAGCGCCAGGGAGCGGACCTGCTGGTGAACATCACCAACGATGCCTGGTTCGGCCGGAGTTCCGCTCCCTACCAGCACCTCTCGATGACGGTCTTCCGGGCCGTGGAAACCAGGCTCTACCTCGTACGTGCGGCCAATACGGGAATATCGGCCGTCGTGGATCCGCTCGGCCGGATCACGGATCGGACGGGCATCTTCGAGCGGACCACCCTCGCCGGAAGCGTGAAATTCATTGACGAGAAGACGGTTTATGGGGCATATGGGGACATCTTTGTTTACCTTTGCCTGGGCGGCACCCTCGTGGTGATCGGCTTTTCATCACCGGGTCGCATCGGCCGGCCCCGTTCCAGCCGGACAGATCCCCCGAGAGGACGACAATAAAAGGAGAATGAACCATGATCGAAGGATCTGAAGCACTGGCGCAGACTTTTGAGGATCTTCAGAAAAGGATTGAAAACCTCGGGGTGTGCCTTTGACGTTGCCGGCAAGGAAACCGAAAAAAACGCCCTGGAGACTCGGATCCTGAAAGACGACTTCTGGAGCGATCCGGAAGCGGCCAGGGAAGTCCTGAAGCGGAAGAGCCGCCTGGAAGAGGTCATCAGCGGCTGGAAGGAAAGGGAACGGATTTACCGCGATCTGGCCCAGCTTTACGAAATGGCCTCCGAGGAGGGGGACGAGGATACGCTCCGCGATATCTCCCGGGAACTCGGCGGTCTCGAAACGAGTGTCCGGGACGATGAATTCCGCCTCATGCTGGGTGCGGAAGAAGACCGGCTCAACGCCATCCTCAACATCAACGCCGGCGCCGGCGGCACCGAGGCCCAGGACTGGGCGGAGATGCTCTTCCGGATGTACGGTCGGTGGGCGGAGCGAAAAGGCTACCGGATGCAGGTGATCGATCTCCTGCCCGGTGAAGAGGCGGGCATCAAGAGCGCGTCCATGACGCTGGAAGGGCCCTACGCCTACGGCTATGCCAAGGCGGAAATCGGCATTCATCGCCTAGTCCGGATCTCTCCGTTCGATGCCGGCGCCCGGCGTCATACATCCTTTGCCTCCGTGTTCGTCTATCCCGAAGTGAGCGACGAGATCGTCATCGAGATCGACGAGAACGACCTGCGCGTCGATACCTACCGATCCACCGGAGCCGGCGGACAGCACGTCAACAAAACGGACTCGGCCGTCCGGATCACCCATATTCCGACGGGCATCGTGGTCCAGTGCCAGAACGAGCGGTCCCAGCACAAAAACAAGTCCATGGCCATGAAGTACCTCAAATCCCGCCTGTACGAGCGCAAGTTGACGGAGCAGCGGGCCAAACAGGACGAAATGGAGAAGTCGAAGAAAGACATCGCCTGGGGGAGCCAGATCCGGTCCTATGTCCTCCATCCTTACAAGATGGTCAAGGACCACCGAACCAGTCTTGAGACAGGCAATGTCACCCGCATCCTCGACGGGGAGATTGACGATTTCATCGAGGCCTATCTTCTCGCGGCTTCCAAGAGATAAAGGGAAGGAGTTGCAGCATGTCGAAACGATCCGTTTGCCGGTTCATCTTCCTGGTGGTTTTTGTCTGCTGTTTCCCCGGAACGGGATGGAGTGCTGAGGGACAGCCGTCGGCGAATCCGGGGATTGCCGCTGCCATGGATGTTAAGGACCCGTTTGCAGAAAAAGCGCGGACGGCGGGGAATCCGGGTTCTGTGGAAAAGAAAGCCGCACTTTCGGATCCCGTGCAGCCGGAAACAAAGAACGGGGAGGGACAGGATCAGGACCTGATGGAAGAAGCCCTGGCCCTCCTGGAAGAATCCCAGGCATCCTGGTCCAGGGGGGATCTGGAAGGGGCCCTGGAGCTCCTCGATCAGGCCTACGCCCTGGTCCTGGAAACGGACGGGGACCCCGTTGTCGCCCGGCAGAAGGATGACCTGAGGCTGCTTGTGGCCCGTCGCATCCTGGCCATCTATACCTCCATGAGGACCGAGGCCAAAGGAAAGCGCGGAGAGATCCCCCTCCTGATAAATGCGGATGTGGAAAAGGAGATCCGATCCTTCCAGACGATCGAACGGAATTTCTTCATCGAGTCCTACCGGCGTTCCGGTATGTACCGCCCTGCCATGGTCCGGCAACTCAAAAAGGCCGGATTGCCGGAAGAGCTTTCCTGGCTGCCCCTTGTGGAAAGCGGATTCAAGATCCGCGCCCTCTCTAGGGCCCGAGCGCTGGGGCCATGGCAGTTCATCCCTTCCACCGGTTACAAATACGGCCTGAACCGGACGGACTGGGTCGACGAGCGGATGGATGTGGAAAAGTCGACCCGGGCGGCCATCGACTACCTGAAGGCCCTCCACGAGATGTTCGGTGACTGGCTGACGGTGCTGGCGGCGTACAATTGCGGTGAGGGAAGGGTTCTCCGGGTCATCTCGCAGCAGAAGCTGAACTATCTGGACCGATTCTGGGATCTTTACCACATGCTGCCCTATGAGACGGCGCGCTATGTGCCGCGATTCCTGGCGACGTTGCACATCATCAGGGATCCGAAGAAATACGGGATGGAGCTGCCCGAGACGCTGGACAAGGAGATCCCTTATGAAGCAGTGAAGGTCAGGAAGTCCATGAAGCTGGCGGAGATTGCAACCCGGATCGAGACCTCCGAAGAGACTCTGGTCTTTCTGAACCCGGAGCTACGCCACGGCATCACCCCCGACCAGGACTACGACCTGAGGGTGCCGATTGAAAAAGGGGAATTGCTGGTCAAGAAAATGGACGAGATTCCCAGGTGGGATCTGCCCGCGCCGGAACGTGATCCCCGCCGGTTTGTCCGGCACCGGGTGAAACGGGGGGAATCCCTGGCGTCCATCGCCAGGAAATACAGAACAACGACCCAGGCCATCCGTTCCTGCAATCCAGGCTTGTCCAGGAAAGGAGTCCGGGTCGGGCAGCCGCTTTCAATCCCGGTGGCGAGAAAAGCCGCTGTGTCACCGGTCAAAGAAGCCAGGAAAAAAGCATCATCCGGGGGGGGCGCCACCTATCGGGTGAAAAGGGGAGATTCCCTTTCGGAAGTGGCGGAGCGCTGTGACACAACCCCCGAAGAGATCCGGCGGCTCAACAGGATCAAGGGAAACAAGCTCATCGCCGGTCAGTTGTTGAAGGTCCCGCCCCGGGGGAACGATGAGGATACCTCCGGGGAAGCAGCGGAAAAGAAGGTTCAGAAGAGCGGGAAAAAAGCAAAATCCGGAGCATCATCCACCGGAGAGGCAGGCAGGTCATACAAGGTCCGCAAGGGGGATAATCTCTTTCGGATCGCCGTCCGTAACGGAACGAGCGTTGACAGCCTGAGAAAAGCAAACAACCTGGGGGATGGAGATTCCATCCAGCCCGGGCAGATCATCCATATCCGGTAATCTCCACCGACCCGCCGACATCCGGCGGAGCCGCCCGTCGTTGCGGCTCCGCCGGATGTCCGTTCAATCCCCACCGCCGATCCGGTATCCCTTGATAAGGCGGAAAATCTCCCGCTCCATCTCCCGCATGTGCTCCCCATCCTCTTCCCGGGGGGATTCATGATCATACCCGAGGAGATGCAGGAGCCCATGGATGATCAGGAAGTCCTGGTAGTCTTCCGGGGCCAGCCCTGATTCCAGGGCTTCCGCGCGGGACCTCTCCACGGAAATCACAATGTCGCCCAGGACCCGGGGATTCAGATCTCCGAAGGGGCCTTCGGTCATGGAGAAGGAGATGACGTTGGTGGGATAATCCCGGTTCAGATAGGTCCGGTTGATCTCGCGAATCCCTTCGTCATCGAGGAAAAGCAGGCTTACCTCGGCGTCATCCCGGCCGAGCCTGTGGAGTGCCTTACGCAGCGCGCTCCGCACCCGACGCCGGTCGATCTTTTCCTTTTTCTGTCGGTTTTCGATCCAGATGTCCATTCTGTCCGTTGGGAGTGGATGACTCCTTCCGTCCGTTTGTTTCCCGGGCGGGTGGAGCCGGGTAGTCGATGCGATGATGGAACATGCCCGTCAGGATTCGGGTGAAGCTCTCGGCGATCATGTTCAGATCCATCAGCGTCAGAGCGCAGGAATCGAGCTGGCCGTCGGCGACCACCCGTTCGATCCGTTCCTGGACGAAATTCCGGATCCTGGCCGGGGTTGGATTGGTCAGCGTCCTGGATGATGCCTCCATGACATCCCCCAGGAGAACGAGACCCGATTCGCGGCTTTGCGGTTTCGGACCGGGGTATCGGAAATCGCTTTCCGGAAGGGCTCGGATGGAAGGATCCTTGTCTTTGCGGGCCTTTTCGTAGAAGTAGGTGACCAGGCTCGTTCCGTGGTGCTCCCGGATGATGTTGAGGACGTCCTGGTTCAGGCCGGCCTGAGCGGCCAGCTCACAGCCATCCTTGACATGGGCGGTGATGACCCGTGCACTCATCCGGGGAGACAGCTTTTCATGCCTGTTTTCCCCGTCCCGCTGATTCTCTATAAAATAGAGGGGTTTGGCCAGTTTCCCGATGTCGTGGTAATAGGCGCCCACTTTTGCCAGGAGGGAATTGGCACCGATGCTCTCCGCGGCGGCTTCGACCATGGAGCCGAGGACAACACTGTGATGGTAGGTGCCGGGTGCCTCGATGATCATCCGCTGGAAAATGGGCTGGTTGAGATTGGCCAGCTCCAGGAGCTTGATGTCGGTCGTGTAGGGAAATACGCTTTCGAACAGGGGGCTGATTCCGGCCACGAAAATGCCGGACAGGAGACCCCCGAGGAATCCCATGGCCAGCTTCGCCAGGATGGCCATATCGGACAGCGAACCTTCCAGGAGCCCCAGGCAGAGGATGATCGCCACGTTGACGATTCCGAGGAGGAAACCGGCCCGCAGGAAAGAAGACCGTTGGCGGCAGTGGGCGATGTAGTAGGAGCCCACGATGCTTCCCAGGAGGGCATAGAGCGTCATGGAGATGAGGCTGTCGAAAAGAAACGATGCCAGAACCGACGTGAATACGGCAAACAGGAGGGACAGCTTCCTCATGATGAGAAAGGCGACCATCATCGGGCCGAATGCGAACGGGATTGCGTAATAGACCGCTTCGGTGGGAATGAAGGGAAAGGCGCGGTTTACCGCCCCCGCCACAAAAATCCCCGCCTTGATCAGTAGAAAATGAAGGAGAATCGTCAGGGAAAGAAAGATTCGATCCGCGTTTTCCTGATTGGGTTTGCGAAGCCAGCGGCGGGCTACGGTATATAGGGTCAGCGCGAAGAACATCGTCAGGAGCAGCATGCCCGCATACATGGCAATCTTTTCCGTCACGCTGTCGCTTTCGATCTTGTAGAGGGCCGTGATTTTTTCCAGGTCGGACGTAGTAATTTTCTGCCCTTCCCGGGTGATCACCTCTCCTTTCTGGACCTGGTAGAGGACTGGCTTGACCGTGTCGATGGCGGTTTTGCGCTCTTTTTCCGTTGCCGGCTGGTTCAGGATCAGGTTCGGTTGAATGAGCCTGATGATCAGGCCGGTGGCGGCCCTCCGGACGTCCTCCCGTTCATCCCTCAGGACAAGGGAGGCTTTCCGGCGCACCAGATTCTCCGCGTCCCTCATGTGCCAGATCGGCGAGAGGTCCGACAACCGCTCCTCCTGCTGTGTCTTGAGATCCCTGACGATGATGCCGTTCCTGGTGTCCCGGGTGAGAAAGCTGACATTCGTAATCCACTCCGTCCGATAGACGGACGTGAGCAGCCGGACAATCTTGCCCGCCAGATCCGCCGAGAAGCGGTATTTCAAGAGGACCTGGAACTCCTGTTCCGGAATGGAAACCCCGAGGACCTGCTCCATATCCTTGCGTCCACGCGCGATTTCTCCAAGGTCCTTGACCGTCAGGACACCCACCGACAGGGCTGTCCGGTCAATGCCCCGGATCGCTGCTTCCATGGCGGAAAAAGCACGCTCGATCTGCAGCCGCTGCCGATCGGGCATATCCATGTCCAGATCATAGATCGCTGGAAGGGAATTGACCGCCTCCATCCTCTTCAGTTCCGTTGCAGCCTTGTCCTCCACGAAGAAATCACGGTCTGCCCGTATGTCTCTGGCGGCAATGGAGCCCAGTTTGTAGCTGGGCGGGATGAAATGAACCGTGGGAGTCAGGAGATAGGCAACGATGAGCGACAGAAGGATCGCGGTAGCCCACATCTGGAACTGCCGGTTCCGGGCGAAGGGAGGGAGGAACTGCACCTCACGGACGGCCTTCCGAAGACTGGACGAAATGCTTTCAACGGTTCGGTCGATGGGATTCATGTTCCGTTATCATCCGCCCGTCTGCGGCTTCGGCCCAGATGGTTGTAAGCCCGGATCACGTCTTGAACAAGAGGATGGCGGACGACGTCCAGTTCGCTGAAATAGACGAAGCGAATGCCGGAAATCCGTCCCAGGATCCGTTCCGCTTCCACGAGGCCGGAGGCCTTTTCTTCCGGAAGGTCGATCTGGGTGACATCCCCCGTGATGACCGCCTTTGATCCAAAGCCGAGCCGGGTCAGGAACATTTTCATCTGCTCGGAGGTCGTATTCTGGGCCTCGTCCAGGATCACGAAGGAATCATTCAAGGTACGGCCACGCATGAACGCGAGCGGTGCCACCTCGATGATACCCTTGGAAATCATGGCCGATGCCCGTTCGAAATCCATCATGTCATGGAGGGCGTCATACAGGGGGCGCAAATACGGATTGACCTTCTCGGAGAGGTCTCCGGGAAGGAATCCGAGTTTTTCGCCCGCCTCGACGGCCGGCCGGGCCAGGATGATCCGGTGCACCTTCTTTTCCAGGAGGCAGGAAACCGCCATGGCCATGGCCAGATAGGTCTTCCCCGTTCCCGCCGGTCCAATGCCGAACACCATGTCATGCTTGCGGATTGCATCGATATATCCCTTCTGGGCGATGCTCTTGGGGGTGATGGGACGCTTCTTGGAGGGGATGAAAACCGTATCGAGGAAGATTCTTTCCAGGTTTGTCCGCGAGTCTTCCGATAGAATCCGGTGTGCGTAATCGATGTCGGACGAGTAGAGAGGATAGCCCTTTTCTATTAAGCAATACAGCTGATTGAGAAGATTCTCGGCCAGCTCCACATCGTCCGCATCGCCGGAAATGGACAGGACATTGCCACGGACCCCCACCCTGACCGCCCGGAGTTTTTCGAGAAGCTTGATGTGCCGGTCGTGTTCGCCCAGCAGCGTCCGAAGAGTGTTGTTATCCGGGAAAACGATTTTTCCCTCGGATATGGAATCGGATCTAGGCTTCAAACCGTCATACGCATGAAGAGACAAAGGAATGGAACACACCCGAAAACGAGGGGAGAGGCTATCATGATCCTTTTTCCAATGCAAACGTTTTGCGGGGATGCCTCGCTCTCGTGTATACTCGGCCCTCTCGGGATATTATGTTGCGGCAGGGTGCGGCTTCAGGGAACAGGCCTTCCCGGGAGGCATTCAACCGGAAGCGGTCTTCTCCGAGATATGAGGAAAAAGGCCCCGGATAGTCTGAACAGGCTCACAAAGGAGGCATTCCCCTTTTGCACGGATTAAAATTAAGAAAAACCGATATTTTACGCATCCTTGAGGACAGCCTCCAGACCCTCTCGGTGCCGCAATCCGTTGAGGTTGTCCTCAAGTCCGAGATCCGGGACAAAGACGTCTGGCTGGACCACGAACGCATCGTGAAGGCCCTGGCTGATCTTGAACAAAACGCTGTCGAAGCCATGCCCCGGGGCGGTACGTTAACGGTCTCCGGCGAAGAAAGCGCCGACAGGATCATGATTACGATCCGCGATACGGGGACGGGGATCCCGGAAGAATACATGGACGAGCTGTTCACGCCCTTCTTCTCGACCAAGCCGGTCGGCGAGGGGACGGGACTCGGACTCCCGTCGGCATACGGCACGGTCAAGGCCCATCGGGGTGCAATGAGCATCGAATCGAACGCCCGTCCTGAGGATGGTCCGACCGGTACCACGGTGAAAATCTCGCTGCCGAGACGGCTGATTCAGCCCCCGTCGGGGAAGCATACGATCATCCTCGATGATGAATGACTCCCGCGGGGTCAGATGCGCTCGACGTGGACCTGCTTGTTTCTCCTGGTAAGATCCTGAACGAGTTCGCGAATATACACCATGCGCATCGGCTCGCCGCGGATCAGGTCGGCAACCTGGTTGGGATTGATGGCGGAACCGACGATCAATTGTATGTCGTCGGCATCGAGAAGATAACGCGCCAGGCGGGTGGCCGCATCGTCGTCGTGGGGGAGATCTTCGCTGGTCCCGACGGTCCGCATGAGTTCCACGGCCTGGCCCAACGTCAGGATCCCCTCGGTGACAAGATCGACTCCCTGGAGGAGTGCCGTAGGGGGAGAGCCCTTTTTCCGGGCAGGTTTGTCATCCATCCGTTTCCAGGGAGGCACCCACTCCACCTCGAGTTTCCTGTCGAGAACACGGGCGGCCATCTGGGCGGTGCTTCCCCCGCAGATGATCTTGTACCCTTCGGCGTCCATCAGCCTGGAAACGGCGCTTGTGTCCAGGTTCCGGTCTGCGGGGGGACCCGTGAGAACGGTCAGGGACACGGCCGGCCTGATTTTCATGGCGATGACCGTCGAATCGTCTCCGGGTTTGTCGTCGTAGAGCTTCATGCAGGTCCGCGACAGGGCCAGCATCAGCCTGTGCGTGTCCACGCCTGTCTGGACGAAGCGCTGCACCGCCAGTGCAATATTCGGCCATCGCCACCCCAGCCGGTAAATCCCACCGAGGCCCGCGTGTTCGTAGCCGTCACTGATCATGACCAGGTAGTCGCCGTCCCGGACGTCGAAGCGGGTTTCCCGGATCAGGCGGCCGCTCACCTCCCGCTTATCCGTCTGCAATTCGAAGATTGCGTTGTCCCGGATCATGATCAGGGGAGGGGAGTCGAATTCCACGAGATGGGCGCGATGGCCTTCATTCACAATCAGGACGGCGAACGTGGCATAGGCCAGTTTTCTCACGTTGCATTCCGGGAGGGTCTCCACAATGGTCTGCATGACCTCTTCCACGGAGATCCCCGATTCGAAGAGACGGGCGGCGATCTCCGCCGTCAGCGTGGAGAGGATGCTCGCCTTCACGCCACTGCCAAGGCCGTCCGACAGCACGGCGACGAAAGAGTCCGGACCGGTCCGGATAATGACCGAGTCCCCGCATAGCTCTTCCCCGGCCTTGTTCAGGCTGCGCCATGAACACTCGACAACCTGCCTCACTCCCGATCTTCTCCTTCCAGAAGTTTAGCCAGATGGGTCACCGTGGCCTTGGTCTCCGCCGTTGTCTCGCCCAGGAGATGGGCGATCTCATGGGCCACCCGCATCTGCTTTCCCAGAACCTCCCGGGTCCGTTCCAGGGTTTCCCGCCGGATGACGTGAAACTGTTCTCTTTCCTGCTCCCGTTCCGTGACGTCCCGGATGATGGCCACCATAAGAAGCTGTCCTTCGACGCGGAAGATGGACTGCTCGCCGATCAGGTCTTCCTTCAGTCGCCTCGCCTTGCCGATGACAGGCTCTCCCGTGTCGCGCACATGGATGAAATCGTCCAGGACCGAGATGAGACAGGAGAGGTGCGTGCCTTTCACCTCGGACATCGTTTTCCGGAACAGCGTCTCCGCCGAGGGAGACATGTCCTGGACCATCAGATCGTCGTCGACGATGAGGATCGCGTTGGGTGTGGCGTCCATGACCACCTGGCGGAGCGATTCGGAACGGCGCCTCATGTAGGGAATGCACATGGTCACTTCCGCCATTCCCCGCAGCGTGGCCAGGGCCTTTTCCCGGCATGAGGAGTAGCCGCAGGCTCCGCAGTTCAGCTCGTCGTCGGGGGTGTACTTGTTGATGCGATGGAGGACCTTCTGGATCTCTTCCTCGCTGAATTCCGGAATGCGCTCCATCCTGTCCCGGTACCCCCTGCCCACATCCGGCCAGTTCTCCCTGGGCATGGGCAGCTCGGGCTGGCATCGGCTCTGGAAACGGATCACCTTTTCCCGGGCTGCGTAGATGCCCCCTTCCATGCCGGCCATGACCGGCCCGTTGACGCACCCTCCCTTGCATGCCAGGAGCTCCGCCAGGGAGGCATGAATCTGTCCTGAGCGGATATCCTCGAGGACATCGCGGCAGGCCCGGAGACCCGAGGCGATGACCATTCTTTTGTCCAGGATGTCGGTGTTCATCCTGGCCGTGCCGATCAGTCCGCCCTCGATGGGAAATAACCTCGCCGTTTCGAGGACTGGATCTCCTTGACGTTCCCCGGCCTCCGGCCAGTCGATGTCCGCTTCCTTCATCCACTCCTGGAGACCCTGGAATGTCATGGCCGCCTGGACGACCCCGGCGACGGCTTCGTCGTGGATTTCCATCTTCTTGGCGATGCAGGGGCCGATAAAAACGATGAACGCTTCGGGGCCGTATTTCCGGGCCAGGATCCGGCCGTGGGCGATCAGGGGCGATACGATGGGTGCCAGGTGGCCGATGAGGTCCGGGTAGTACTTTTCCACGAGATTCACGATGACCGGGCAGGAGGAGGCGATGACAGGCCAGTGGTCCGTCGATTGCTCCATGTACTCGCGATGGGCCTGGGCCACGATGTGGGCACCGACGGCCGTTTCCTCGGCGGCGTGAAACCCGAGTGATTTCAGGACCTCCTCCACCTGCGCAAAGCTCCGGAGCGGGAAAAAAGCGGGAATCGACGGGGCTACGGAGGCAACGACTTTCCTGCCTTCCCGGAGGGCCTGAACCACAATCTGCCTGGCGGAACGCACGCCTTTTGCCTTCTGGGGGCAGACGCGGACGCAGGTGCCACAAAGGATGCAGAGCTCCTGAACGACCTGGGCCTGTCCGTTCATGACCCGGATCGCCTTGACGTCGCAGTTCCGCACGCAGCGGTAGCAGTCGTGGCACAGGGCTGTATTTGTGATGATGACCGGTTCGCTCATGATCGCCCCCTCAGGATCTCATGGTCGCTGACAAGCGGAAGAATCTCACGATAGAAGAAGGCCTCCGCGTCTTCCGGCCGGATGCCGCTGAATTCGCGGTTGTCCACCGTCACGGAAACGCCCTTGGAGCATGCATCCATGCAGAAGGCACCGACGATGTCGACCAGCCCCTCGAGTTTCTCTTTCTCGATGAGCCGCTGGATTCCCGAGGCCAGTTCATCGGACCCCCGGAGGCTGCAGGAGCTGCCGACGCAGATGGTGATGATGAGCATGAGCCTTATTCCTCTCCCTCGAGTTCTCCGTTCAGGGCAGGTAGCAGGTACCGGTCGATAATGCCCGCGGCATCATCGGGATTGACGGTGCCGAAGATCCGGCTGCCGATGGTGATGTTCGGGCCGTCCTGGCACTGTCCTGTGCAGAAACGGGCCTTCACGCGGCAGCGCTCCAGGAGCCCCCGTCGTTTCAGCTCGGCTGCCAGGCCCTCCAACAGCCTCCAGGATCCCTTGATGTAACAGTTCGTGCCGATACAGACACCTACGTCCAGAACCGCGGAAGCGGCGCGGGATACGTCATCGGCCGCGTCTCGCGGGCGCATGGATCGGCGCCGGTACGTCGTATGCAAGGCACGGTGGGACAGGTCGCTGTCCGGTTGTCCGAGCCAGTTCCTATAGACGTCCTGGACGGACGGGTTGTCCTGGCTGGTCCGTATGGGGGCCTCCTGGTCCAGCCGATAGAGGACTTCCAGGCGGTACTCCGTATCGCTTTTCAGCTGTGGGGCCGGGTTGCCCGAGCCGTTGATGCATCCCCCGGGGCAGGCCATGACCTCGATGAGGTCGTAGGGGGCGTCGCCGGCACGGATCCGGTCGATCATTCCCTGGGCGTTCTGCAGTCCGCTGACGACGGCCAGCCGGACGTCCGTCTCCCCCAGCCGGACCAGGGCTTCCTTGACCCCCTGCATGCCCCGGACCCCCTCGTAGTTGAGGCTTTCCATCCGCCGGCCGGTGATCTTTTCCGAGGCCAGGCGGAGGGCGGCCTCCGCCACACCGCCGCTGGCCCCGAAGATGATGCCGGCGCCGCTGACCTTCCCGAAGAAAGCATCCACGGCCGCGGGCGGAATCGACAGGGGGTCGATGTGCCTTTCCTCGAACATGGCGATCACGTCGCTCGTCGTGATCACGATGTCCACGTCCGGAACGCCGTCCGGACAGAACTCGGGACGGGCGGCCTCGTATTTCTTGGCATTGCAGGGCATGATCGAGACGAAACAGAGGAGTTCCGGCCTCAGGCGGAGTTCCCTGGCGAAGTACCGTTTCAGGACCGCGCCGAACATCTGCTGCGGAGACTTGCAGGAGGAAAGATTGGGCAGAATGTCCGGCGCCGTTTTCTCACAGTAGTTCACCCAGGCGGGGCAGCACGAGGTGATCTGAGGAAGCACGCCTCCCTCGGCGAGACGGGAGAGGAATTCCGTGCCTTCCTCCATGATGGTGAGGTCCGCCGCCCAGCAGGTGTCGAAGACGAAGTTGAATCCCAGCTTCTTCAGCCCCGCGCTCAGCACAGGCATGACCCCTTCCGGCGGAATTCCGTAATGCTGTCCGAAGGCGGCGCGGACGGCCGGGGCGATCTGGGCGACCACGGTCAGCTCGGGGCTGTGCAGGGCCCGGTACAGCGAAGGAAGGACCGGTTTCAGCGTCAACGCTCCCGTGGGGCAGATGGTTGCGCAGTGACCGCAGGCGACGCAGGTCGTGAAATCGAGCGGACGGTGATCGTTCGGGCCGATGGTGAGCACGTTGTCTGTCTCGTAAAAACTCAGGGCCGAGACCCCCTCCATCTCGCGGCATACCTTGAGGCAGAGGCCGCAGAGAATGCATTTGCCGGGGTCGCGCCGGATGATCGGGTGGTTGTCATCCACGGGCAGGGAGGTTCCCGGCTGGGATTCATCGTACCGGACGCCGTAACGGCTGGCGTAATCGCGCAGATCGCATCCATAGCGCTCGGAGCAGCCGCACAGGAGGCATCGGGACGCCTCCGCCATGGCCGAGTCGGCGTCCCAGGTCCGCGTCGATTCCGCAAAGGTGGTTCTTCTTACCTCCGGAGCCCGGACAGCGATTTCATTTCTCCGGGCGGGCCTGACGCCGTTGAAGGCGTCCTTCGGGATGTCCCGCCAGTCTCCCTTTGTGCAGGTGTAAGGCGTGACGGGAAGCCGGACCGCTTCCTCCCGGAGGAAGCAGTCAATGGATTCCGCCGCCGTTTTCCCCGCCGCAATGGCGGAAATGGCGATGTCGGGTCCCGTGACGCAGTCTCCGCCCGAGAAGACCCAGGGAATCTCCGTCTGCATCGTTGCCGGATCGACGCGGACGTTTCCCCATCGGTCGAGGAGCCGGCTGTCTTCCATGCCGTCACCGTCTACGGCCTGGCCGATGGCGGAGATGATCATCGTCGCCATGAGAGTGAATTCCGACCCGGGAACGGGAACGGGCCTTCTCCGCCCGCTCTTGTCCGGCTCCCCAAGCTCCATTTTTGTGCAGGTCAGCCGGAGCAGCGGACCTTCCTTTTTGATGGCCAGGGGGGCCGTCAGGTATTGGATGTCCACCCCTTCTTCCAGGGCCTCCTTGATCTCTTCCTCCTGGGCCGGCATTTCCCGGCGCGTTCTCCGGTAGGCCACGACGACATCCCGGACCCCGAGACGGACGGCACTGCGCGCTGCGTCCATGGCGGTGTTTCCGCCACCGAGAACGATCACCCGGTCTCCTGTGTCCGGCTTTTCACCGCGTGCCAGGGCGGCGAGGAAATCCAGTCCGGAGACCACGCCGGGAAGGTCTTCCCCTTCCACCCCGATGGGGGTTGCCTTTTGTGCTCCGAGGCCGATGAAAACCGAGTCAAATCCATCCTTCTTCAGGGAGTCGAGGGTGAAATCCCGTCCCAGTTTCTTTCCGTAATGAATGTCGATTCCGAGATCCAGAATAGACCGGATCTCCGCGTCGAGTTCCTCTTCCGGAAGGCGGTAATAGGGAATCCCCCAGCGAAGCATTCCCCCTGCGGCCTCCTGCATTTCGAAGATCTCGACCTTGTGTCCGGCCCTTCTGAGAAACCAGGCCGCGGTCAGCCCGGCGGGGCCGGCACCGATGACGGCGACTCGGAACCCCGTGTCGGGCGCACATTCCGGCCGGTAGGGGGTAAGCTGGCGCCGGTCCCAGTCGGCAACGAAACGCTTGATGCTGTTGATGTTCACGGGGCCGTCCACAGCGTTTCTCCGGCAGTCCGCTTCGCAGGGATGGGGGCAGACACGGCCACACACGGCCGGCAGAGGGTTGCTTTCCTTTATGGTTTCCAGCGCCTCCGCAAAATTTCCGGCGTCCACGTGATAGATGTATTTCTGGATGTCGATGTGGGCGGGACAGCGGCGGACGCAGGGTGCGGTACAGTCGCCGTAATGGTGGCGGAGGATGGCCTGGAGGTAGATTTTTCGATAACTTGTCAGGGCGTCCGATTCCGTGCGGACCTCCATGCCTTCGGCCGCCGCGGTCGCCGTCGCCGAGACGAACCGGATGCCTTCTTTCTCATGGAGTTCTACGAAGGCTGCTTCCACATTGCTGGGTGGAGTGACACGGGGGTCGTAGCCGAGGGAGGGGATATCGATGCCGTTGGCGCGGGCGGCGTCAATGATGGTCTGCCCTTTTTGGGCCGGGCATTCTTTCCCGTCGATGCGAATGGTGATCATAGAAAACCTGCCTGTAATGGTCCGTTAATGCGTTGAATTACCATGGCCGGATTCCCGCTCTTCCGGTACGGGTCTCGAAAGACAAGGAAGGGGCTTGCCCGAAAGAGCAAACCCCCCATTTGCCGCTGCGGCCCCCGCCGGATGAATCAGGGCCGGATGCCTGAAAAGCCCTGTGCTATTTATAACTTGCAATTCAAGTCATTGAAATTCCACACGAGCATAGGGAAATCGCAAAGGCGTGTCAATGGAAATGTGGTGGTACATCGGCGTCCCGGTATCCGGGAAAAGCGCCGCTGGTTCTGCGCCGGCAGCAGGAAGACGTTCCGGTTCAGGATTCCGTTTCCTGGAGGGCCAGGTGGGCGTAGACTTTGGCATTGCCCGTCATGCTGGACAGAAGGGCATATTCGTTCGGCTGGTGGGCCATGTAGCGGCAGCGGCTCCAGACGGCCACGGGATACCCGGCGGCCCGGAAGAAGGCGGCGACGGTGCCGGCCCCCACCCCCCGGGGCTCGGCGGAAACGGCGTACACATCGCGGATGGCCTCCTTGAGGGCGGAGACGATCGGCGACGAGTGCGGGGTTGCAGGGGGAGACTGGATCCTCTGCACCGATGAGACAGAGATGGAAACACCGAACCCCTTCTCGATTTCATCGGCCATGGAGCGGATGACCGTCTCGACTTCGCCAAGGTCGTATTGCGGGAGAACCCGGCAGTCCAGGTAGAAGACGTCTTCACCGGGAATCGTGTTGACGTTGGGGACGTTGGCATCCTTCCGGGTCGGCTCGAAGGTGCTCCGGGGAGGATTGAAGAGGGGATCGGCGGCTCCGAAACGCTCATGGAGTCCGTTCAGGCGAACGACCAAATGGGACGCCGCCCGGAAGGCATTGACGCCCATGTCGGGCCTGCTGGCATGGCATTGCTTCCCGATGGTTGTGATGCAGAGCCAGAGGATGCTCTTCTCGGCGATCTCGATCAGGGAGCCGTCTTCGTTTCCTGAATCGGGAACCACCAGGAGATCGTCCCTTCGGAAAGGATTTTCAGGACTTTGCAGGATGTAATCGAGGCCCTTGTGGCTGGCCGTTTCCTCGTCCGACACGAAGGCCAGACCGATGGACGCCTCCGGGGTGATCCCCTCATCGAGGAATGCCTTGGCGGCGAAGACCGAGGCGACCAAGTCCTGCTGGTTGTCTTCGGTTCCTCTTCCGAAGACCTTGCCGTCATGAACGCGGACCGTGTAGGGATCTCCCTCCCAGAAGGAGAGTTCGCCCGGCGGAACAATGTCCATGTGTGTCAGGATCCAGACCCGCCGGCTGGTCCGTCCCGGGATCAGAGTTACCAGATTCGGGCGGACGCCGTCGGATACGCGGTCGTCGGGGGCGTTGATCTCCCGGACCTCCGGGAATCCGTATTCCCCGAGCAGCTCTTTCAGACGCCGCGATTTTTTGTATTCTCCGTCCCCGCCGTTTTCCGGGGCGAGGGCGGGGATGGCGGTCAACTCGGTCTGGAGGCGGATCATGTCCGCTTCGTAGCGATCGATGCGTGCGGCTATGCGATGGTAAAGGTCCTGCCGGATCATGGTCGTTTGATTCCTGTCCCTTGAAAGATAAACAGAGCGCGATTACTACCACAGGAACAGACCGGAGGCAAAGAAAACGATGGCTGGAAAGGGACCGTCCCCCGCTTGATCGGATCGGGATGCCCTTTCCATCGGATTCGGACGGGGGCATTCCGTTTATGGAACCGTCGAAACGTCTCCGAACGGCTCAAGACCGCCTTCGAATTCACGGGAATTGCCCAGAACGAGGATCGAGGCCCGTCCGGGGTCCAGCCAGCGGTTCGCCGCCCTCTTAAGGTCGTCAAGGGTGACGCGGCGGATCCGTTCCCGGTAGGTCTCGAGATAATCGGCGGGAAGGCCGTCGAATTCGACGGAGAGGCGGCTCCTGACGATTTGTCCGGACGAATGGAATGAAAAGAGGAAGCTGTTGAGCAGGGAATCCTGGGCCAGCTTCAGGTCTTTTTCCGTGAAGGTGCCTTTCCCGCTCTCCCCAATGATTTTTTCCAGCAGCGACAGAACCGGTATGGCGGTCTTTGTTCCGGTAAAGGCATAGGAGCCGAAGAGTCCGTGGTCCGTGCGGCTCCGGTAAAAGCTGCCCGTGCTGTAGGCAAGCCCGCGGTCGGTCCGGACCTCCTGGAAGATCCGGGAGAAGAAGCCGCCGCTTCCCAGGAGAAAATCGAGGACCTCGAAGGCGGGAGAGTCCGGGGCGCCTTTCGGCGGGGCCGGATAGCCGGCGATGACGATGGACTGCGGCGTCTCCTTGGGAACGAGCCGGATTCCGCGCCGTTGGGGAGCGGGTGGGGGCGTCTCCATCCCGACAGCCTCTGGGGCGGTCCAGGTTCCGAAATGGCGATCGAGGACGGCCTCCGCTTCTTCCCGGGTTATGTCGCCGCTTACGCCAATCCAGAGATTGCGCGGGGAGAAGTAGCGCCGGTGCCACTGGACCAGGTCCTTCCGGTGGACGGCGTCGATGGACGCCAGGGAACTCATACGGCCCCAGGGGCTGTTCCGGTAGAAAAAGCGGTTGAATTCACGGAAGGCCAGGCGCTGGGGATCGTCGGCGATCCTCTGCAGTTCCTCCTTTTTCAGTTCCTTTGCCAGGCGCAGCCTGTCCTCCTCGAAGACAGGGCTGCGAAGCATGCCGGCGAAGATCGCCATCCCCTCCTCGATGTCCTTTTTCAGGATGGACAGGGTCGCCGTGACGGCCTGCGGACCCGCAGCCAAACCGGCTTCGGCGGCCAGGTAGTCCAGGCGTTCATCCACTTCGCGTCCAGGAAGGGAACGGATGCCGCCGGTACGCATCACCGTGGCGGTCAGCTCCGCCAGCCCCTCCCTGCCGTCCGGGTCCTGAAGGGACCCCGCCTTCAGAAAGGCCTGGATATTGACGATCGGGACCTCGCGGTCCTGAAGAAAAAAAACGACGATTCCGTTTTTCAGCCGGAAGCGGTCGGCCCGTGGAACCTCAAATTCCAGCGGCGGATAGGAGAGGCTGTCCGGAGAAACGAGAGACGCCGGTGCAGTCCGGCGGGGCTCCGCGCCCGCTGCCGCCACGGGGAAACAGAGAAGAAGGATTGGCACAAACGCAAGCAATACAGCCGGCAGACGCCTCATCGTTTTTTCTCCAGCACGGCCACGGTGCGATTATCCGGGATCAGGTACGTCCGGGCAACCCGCTGGACGTCCTCAGCGGTGATCCGGTCGATGGCCTTCAGGTGTCCGGTGATATACCGCCAGTCGCCGGCAACGGCCTCGTAATAGGACAGCCTGCTTGCCATTCCCTCGTTGGATGCAAGCTCCCGGATGGAATCAGCCCGCATCCGGTTCTTCACTTTTGCCAGTTCCTTTTCCGGTACCGGCTCCTCCTGGAGCCTGGCGATTTCCGCATAGACGGCTTTCTCCAGCGCTTCCGGCGAATGCGGCTCCCGGGGCGTTCCGAAGAACGCGAACAGGTTCGGATACCGGGAGCCGGGCAGGCTGCTCGATGCGGCCGCGCTTTCCGCCACTCCTTTTTCCTCGACCAGGTTCCTGTAGAACCGGGACGTCCGGCCCCGGGAAAGCAGCGCCTCGATGACGTCGAAGACATAGTCGTCGTAATGGGGAAGCGCCGGCTTGTGCCAACCGATCATGAGCTGTGGACGGGCGTCGAAATGCACCCGGATCCTCCGTTCGCCCTTCTGGGGAGGTTCCTCCGTGAGGCGGCCGGGGGGAATCTCCTGCCTGGGAATGTCTCCGAAGTACCGCTCGATCAGGCGGAAGACCTCGTCCGGGCGGATTCGACCGACGACGGCGATGACGGTGTTGTTCGGGGCATGGTGATGGAGCAGGAAAGACTGCAGCACCGCGGGATCGAGGAAAGCGATGTCGGAAGGCCAGCCGAGGATCGGTCTCCTGTAGGGATGGGAGATGAAGGCGGCAGCCATGAAGCGCTCGTAGAGGAGGCCCTCCGGGTCCGCATCGGTACGCTGCCGGCGCTCCTCCTGAACCACGTCGCGCTCGGAGTAGAACTCGCGGAACACCGGCCGGATCATGCGGTCCGATTCGATCCTGGCCCAGAGCTCGATGCGGTTCATAGGAAGGCTGACGTGATAGGTGGTCACGTCCTGTCCCGTGGAGGCGTTGAGGCTCACGCCGCCGTTCATGGTGTAGAGCCGGTCGATTTCATTCGAACGGAACGTTTTCCGATGGCGCGACTGCTGGTCTTGCAAACGGGCGGACAGGGCCTTCAATTTTTCCGCGTCGGCCCGATTCCCCCGGGCACGCTCCCGATCAAGCTCTCGTCCCGTCTGGAGGATCCGCTCCAGAAGCTCCGCATCCGCGGCCCGATCCAGGGGACCGATGGACTCGGTGCCCTTGAAGAGCATGTGCTCCAGCAGGTGCGCGGCTCCTGTGCCGCTGTCGGGATCGTCGACCGCCCCGGCCTTGTAGCGGATGTAGAGCGATACAGTAGGACTCAGGGGGCGCTCCAGAAGAAGAACCGTCAGCCCGTTGGGCAGAACCCTGCGGATGACCCTGTCTTCCAGGTCCTGGCCGTGGGCGATGCTTCCGCAGAAAAGCAGGCCCGCAAGGACAAAGAGAAAAAGGTGTCTTTCAGGCGTCTTCTTCATCATGGTCTCTGCCTTTCCTGGCCCGGAAATAAGCGTGTATCTGCAGGATCGGGTACAGAAGCCCCACCATGCTGATTAGGATGATAAAATTGGAGGAGAAGAAATAAACGATAAACAGGTGGGCGTCCCGGAGACGATAGGCTCCAACGAGGGTATCGATTCCAAAGGCGAGAAAGAATGCCGATCCTAGTGCGATGATTGCGTTTCTGATCCACCAGCGGGGTGTTCCCATGAATGCGCCTCTCTGTTCCTTCGCTCGTCCGGCTTTTCAGGAAGACGCCGCTTCCTTCAATGCCTGAAGGAGGCGGGGAAGGACCGCATAGAGGTCACCGACGACGCCCAGGTCGGCTGCGGCAAAAATTGGTGCCTGCTCGTCGCGGTTGACGGCGCAGACGACCTTGGCGCCGCGGATCCCCGTCAGGTGCTGGACCTGGCCGGAGACGCCGATGCCGATGTAAACGTCCGGTTTGACCTGGATGCCCGAGAGGCCGATGCAGAGGTCTTCCGGGAGCCAGTGCATTTCCTCCGACAGCGGCCTTGTGCAGGCCAGGGCCCCTCCCAGGGCATCGGCCAGCTCGCGTGCGAGGGCGAGATCCTCCCGTTTTTCGAAACCGCGGCCGGCGCAGACGACGACCTTCGACGCCGAAATATCCTGCTCCAGCCGTTGCCGGGGCTTCCGTTCCTGCACGGCGACCGGTGAAGCCGGCGGGGGCATGAGATGCCGGATCCGGGGCTCCCGGCCCGGATTT
The DNA here is from genome assembly GCA_035363115.1 of Syntrophales bacterium. NCBI lineage: Bacteria > Pseudomonadati > Thermodesulfobacteriota > Syntrophia > Syntrophales > Syntrophales bacterium. The sequence goes on from DAOSEM010000002.1 coordinate 466,553, forward strand.
CCCGGGCCCGCCCGGAACGTACCCGGGGGAACGGCCGCCAGGACGGGGAAGGCGAGAGGAGCAATCCGTTGAACCGCTGCACCTCCGTAGAGGAGCCGCTCCATCTCCAGAGTTTTGGATTCCTTGTCCCAGTGGAGGGAGATGCATCCGCTGCAGAGTCCGGCGTCCAGGCCTGCGGCGATCTGGGCCGCCAGGTCCTTGCCGCGGGCCGTGGCGGCGAAGAGGAGCAGGTCCGGCCGTTCCTGCCGAGCATCCACCAGAATGGCTGGTGCATAGGCCTCGAGGGGCTGATCTTCGGCCAGGGCCGGCAGCATCAGCACTTCGTCGGCGCCGCCTGCGCCCAGTTCATCCGGAGCGGGGCCGCCGGGCCAGGAAAAGGCGGTAAGTTCCCCGCCCATTCCGGCATCGACGAGGCTCTGAGCCGCATGGAGAAGTTCCAGGGCCTGCCCTGCATGTTCCGCGAAAATCCAGATTCCTGCCATGGCAAGTCCCCTTTATAGGAGAATCCCTTTTTGCCGGAGCGCCCCGACGAAGCGGCTGATTTCCGGTCCGTCATTTCCGAAACGCTCACATTGACGTTCCAGTCTTGATGCCGTCAGCGACACGGTGCGGAAATGCGCTTCCGGCAATCCGGACAGTTCCTCCCTGCCGATCGTGACGACGGGTTTGCGGGAGGCCGAAAGGGTGTCTTTTACACCGGGGATCCTGGGGACGTTGATGTCTGGAAGGACCGTCACGACGGCGGGAAGTGGGGCGGAAACCCGTTCGATGCCGTCCTCCAGACGCCGTTCGGCCAACAGACGCCCGTCCTCCAGGTCGATCCTTTGAACAAAGGAAATGCAGGGGATGCCCAGACGCTCCGCCAGGCGGATTCCCACCTGCTGGTCGTAACGGTCGCTCGATCCTTCCCCGCAGAGGATCAGATCGAAATTCCCGATGCGGCTCCGGATGACCTCGGCCAGGATGCCTGCCGTTTCGGGGGCGCCGATATCGCCGAATGAGGCGTCGGCGACAAAGAAGGCCTGGTCGGCGCCCCGGGAGAGGGCGTCCTTGACGCCCTTGGTCGCCTCGGGGATGCCCACGGTCACGGCGGCAATGGAGCCCCCGGCCGCTTCCTTCAGGCGGGCCGCCTCTTCCAGGGCGTTGCGGTCATAATCGCTGATCTTGTAACTGACCGAAGAAAGGTCCAGTTCTCCTGCGGAGGTCCGCCGGATGTACGCCTCATCGACGACCCACTTGAAACAGGCAACCAGGACTGGCATCCTCATCCCCTCCGTCCGGCCGATTTCGATCCTTCGTTTCCTAACGGAGTACGTTTCCGGAGATCACCATCCGCTGGGCCTCCGACGTACCCTCGTAGATCTCGGTGATCTTGGCGTCCCGCATGAGGCGCTCCACCTTGGCACCCTTGCAGTACCCGTATCCCCCGTGGATCTGAACGGCCTTGATCGTGTGCTTCATGGCGGCCTCGGCGGCGAACAGCTTGGCCATGGAGGCCTCCTTGCTGAAGGGCTGCTTCTGGTCTTTCAGCCAGGCGGCGGCATACGTGAGATAGCGGGCGGCGGACAGGTCCGTCGCCATGTCGGCGATCATCCATGAAATGGCCTGGTGACGGGCGATGGGAGTTCCGAACTGGACGCGCTCCTTGCCGTACTTGATCGATTCGTCCAGGGCCGCCTGCAGGATTCCAACGGACTGGGCCGCGATCCCGACGCGCCCGTGGTCGAACCCCGTCATGGCCATGGCCATGCCGTTTCCTTCCTTTCCCAGCAGGTTTTCCTTCGGGACCCGGCAGTCCTTGAAGACCATCTCGGAAGTCTGGGAGGAGCGGAGACCCATCTTGTCAAAGTGCTCCCCCGCCTTCATCCCGGCGGTCTCCTTGGAAACGATGAAGGTGCTCATGCCCTTGCGGCCCGCGGCCTTGTCCGTCCAGGCGAAGACCAGGTAGGTATCGCCCGTGGGGCCGTTGGAGGTGAAGGTCTTCGTGCCATTGATCACGTAATCGTTTCCGTCCGCCACGGCCATGGTCGTGGCCGCCATGACGTCCGTTCCGGCCCCGGGCTCCGTCAGGACGAACGCGCCCAGATCCCGGCCCCTGGCCATGGGGACGAGGAACTTCTTCTTCTGTTCTTCGCTGCCGAAGAGGTTGATCAGCATGCAGGCAATGCCGACGTGGATGGACACGGTGAACCCGGTGGACGAGCAAGACCGGGAAAGCTCCTCCACGGCCACCGTATGGGTCAGATAATCCGCACCGGCTCCGCCGTATTCCTGGGGAATGGGAATCCCCATCCAATCCCCCTCGGCGAGCTGCCGGAACAGCTCCACGGGATGCCGGCTGTTCTCGTCGATCTCGGCGGCGATGGGATCAACGTACTTCTCGGCGAATTCCCTCATGTTCTTGCGAATGAGTTCCTGCTCTTCCGTAAGTCTGAAATCCATGATCGCCCTCCTTCGATGGGATTTTTCAGGACCGGAAGCGGTCGTCCCGTGGGCTCCGGCAGGGACAACGCGCCGGATCGGGATTTGCCGTTTCGTTTCTGTCACCTAACAGGTGACGGTTTTTTTTTCAACCGGCAATGAGGACGTTGCGTTCCCGGAACGGCGGGAAGAAGCGAATCCCGGCGGGCTCGGACGGGAAGCCGTTTTCTGGAGCCCTGGGAGAAAGGGGAGGATATTCCCTCTGCGAATATGGTAGAGAACGGCCCTGAAAGGAAGAAACCATCCCGTGGCGAGGAATGAAGCGATGTTTGAGATGACCGTGGAACTGGAGGCGTTTCGGGAGACCGTGCGGAAGATGGCGGAGGAGGTACTCGCTTCCCGAGCCCTGGATCTGGACGAGAAGGGCGAGTTCCCCCGGGATCTGCTTCCTTCCCTGGTGTCCCTGGGAATCATCGGTGCCACGACTGCTGCGGATGTCGGCGGCTCGGCGATGGGTTACGTGGCGGGTCTGATCGCCGCCGAGGAGATCTCTCGTGTCTATCCCTCCCTCGCCTTCTTTCTGGAGGGAACGCAGGCTCCCGTTCATGCCCTGGAACACTATGGAAACGACAGGCAGCGGGTCCGTTATCTGGCACCCGTCATCCGGGGCAGGAAGATCGTCTGCCTGGCGGCCACGGAGCCGACCGGCGGATCGGACATGGCCAACCTCGGCACGGAGGCCGTGCGGGATGGAAATGCGTACCGGGTCCGGGGCCGAAAGGTCTACATCACCAACGGCGGCATCGCGGACATCTGCCTGCTTCTCGTCCGGACGGGAAACCGCGCCAGCATGCTGGCCGTGGAAAAGAAGACGGCCGGCTTCAGCATCGGGCGGAGGGAGATCCAGACGGGGTTCCGATCCGTCCCGATCAGCGAACTCGTTTTCGAGGACTGCAGGGTCCCCGTGGGTAACCTGATCGGCAGGGAAGGAGATGGGCATGCCATTGCGCTGTCCAGTTTCATCGTTTCCCGTCCGATCATCGGGGCCATCGGCCTCGGCATAGCTGAAGGCGCGTTCGAGATTGCGCTCCGTTTCGCCCGGGAGCGGGTCCTGTACGGAAGGCCGATCAGCCGGCTGCAGCACATCCAGTTCATGCTGGCGGAAATGGAAACGGAGATCGAGAAGGCCCGTTGGGTTGTGTATTATCCAGGAGCGGCGCTGGATCGGGGACTCCCGCCGCGCCGGGTCGGCAAATGGGCGGCCCGGGCCAAGGCCGTAGGCGCCGAGACGGCCTTATGGGTCACCCAGAAGGCCATGCAGATCCTGGGAGGGCAGGGAGTGAATCCCCAGTCCCACCTGCCCAGGCTTCTCAACGATGCCCTGGAGCTCTTCCCCGCCTCCGGAACGGTGGAGGTCATGAAAATCATTCAGGCCACGGAGATCCTCCGCAAGGCAAGATCCTGACCGTTCCGCTCCTGCCGTGGAGGGCGACTTGCCGTGCCGGCCGGAGTCGCCGGCGAACGTCCATTCTGTTGCAGCCCGAGAGCGGGACATTTCCTTTCCGGCCTCGATGTATTTTCATTCCCGAGGGGCCGGATTCCTTCCGATCCGGACCTTTCCCGCTATCCATCCAAGGGAACGAGAGCCCGGCGCTTCAGTTCCCGAAAGACCGGAATCGTCAGCTCCTTCTCCGCGCAGGGGAGCAGGCTGTTGTTGTGGAACAGCGGCTCGTCGGCGATCGGATGGGGTGACGCATCCACGGCCTCGTCCCAGAGGGCGGTCCCCGGAATCGGGGAGTACTCCGCCAGGATGGGCCTCGCCCCGCAGGAGCGGACAAAGTCGATTCCTTCCTCGATTTCCTGGACGCCCTGTCCCGGCAGCCCGCACAACAGATAGATCCCTGTCTCGCCGTTCCGGTAACCGGCCTTCCGCAGGCACTCCATCGCCGCCTTCAGGTCGTCGGAGCCGGTCTTGCCTCCCGTTTCCCTCTGCCGAAGGACGTCCACCGTTTCAAAGCCGAAACGAAGGGTCCGGAAGCCCGACTCAAACAGGAGACGGCCCAGCTCTTCGTTCAATTCCCGGAGGTGAAGTCCGTTGGGACAGTGGAACTGGAGGCGGAGCCCGCGACGGATGATCTCCCGGGCGAGCGGACGAATCATCTCGTCCGGATTCACCAGGAGTGCGTCGTCATAGAAGGAAAAATTCCTGATCCCATGCCGTGTATGCCAGTAGGCGATCTCATCGGCTACGGCATGGGGGTCGCGCCGCCGGAAAAACGGTTCCATCCTGGCGGATGCGCAGTAAGTGCAGCGGAAAGGGCATCCCCTGGAGGTCAGGATGGGAACCTGGTCCAGGAAGGGGAGGAGATCGAAGGCGGGGTAGGGGAGATCATCCAGGTTGTCTTTTCCCGTGGGCATGTCGTGTTTCTGGTCGAAGACATCCTCCAGTATGGAAGGGAGTGCATCGATTCCGTCTCCAGGGATGACGAAGTCCGCACCGGAGTGCTGTTTTGCATGGTCTGTACAGAGGGTGGCATAGACCCCTCCCAGGATGACGGGAACCTTTCTCCATCTTGTCCGGATGTGTTCGATGGCTTCCGCCACACCAGGATACCAGTACGTCATGAAAGAAGTGACGAGTACGAGGTCCGGTTCGTCCATGCCGCTCAGCGCGGATTCGATCAGGGAAGGGGGACAACCGTAACGGCGGTAGCGCTTCGGGATTTCACGGAAGACCGGGGGTTTGGGTATTTCTTCCTTGTGGTAGGCGCCCCTGCCGTCGCTCTTTCGCTTTGGCATCGGCAACCCCGAGTCAGTATATGAACTGCTGGATGATATTAAACAGTCCAAATATCTTATATCATATTTTAATGATCTTAGAATCGATGCTATATAGAGGAGTCCCATCGGTTTTGCCCAGTGGTCATGAGCAGCAAAATCGTGGATCCAGGGATTGACAAGAAGGATCTTCTTCATGGTTGAGGTGTCACGTAAAATCGATTTCAGCAAATCTCCCGCTTCGTTTGTTCATCCTTATCACATGGCCGGGAAAAAGGACAGCAACCAAAATCGACCGGCCTGAAGGGGAGGCGGGGCGACATGAATTGTCCAATCTATAGTTATTACTAGTGTATATGCATTGGGTAGGTGGGTCTGATTCTATAGTTAGACTGTATAATATTAATTCTTGACAGGCGGTGGAATTTTTTGTAGGGTATTTTCGAACACGACAAATGTCAATTATATAGACTGTTCAATTATAGAATGGGGACGGAACTTGGACAATCAGATTTCAGCCTCCTGGATCAGCAGCCTGGACATCCTGCGGAAGACCGGTATCTCTCGGGCCACCCTGAACAACTACATTCAGATGGGCCTGATTCCGAGGCCACGAATCGCAAAGCCGGAAGGAGAACGTGTCAAAGCAAGACGGGTCGGCTACTTTCCGCTTTCCGTGCTGGAACGGATCGAAGCGGTGCAGCGAATGAAAAGGGAGGGGAGAAGCATGCAAAGTATTCTCGATGAACTTGGCGTTCGTTTTCCCGTTGCGAAGGAAGTCCCTGAATCGAAGATCGGAGATGATGCGCAAATTCCCGGAACACCGGAAATGGATCCTGGAGCCGGGCGTGATGAAACAGAAGTGGATAGCGGCAGGGATAATCTCAGTAAGGGAGTGGAACGTACCGTACATGCAGGCCGGCAGAGAGGCTTGTCTCTGCAGCTGACAATCGACGATATTCCATGTCCCGCCTACCTTTTGAACAACAATTTCGAAGTCGACTGGATCAATCCCCTGGCGGAAGAGAAAATCTTTCGCAGGACCGTCCGCACGGTTCGCGAAGCGGAGAACCGCAATGTGTTTCGTTTGCTCCTGCGAGGAGGGGCATCGAGCCGAACCCTGGGGAATATGGATCTCGATCTGTGCGCCTTTCACATGTCGTTTGTGAAGGCCAGGCATGAAAAGACATTTCTTCAAAAGATGTATGGCGACATGAGCATGGAAGAGAGGGAATATCTGGAAAATCTTTATGGGTGTTCGGAAACGGCTCCCCATGACCCCATGAAAGACATTTTTCTCGAGACGCCCAATCTGCACGGCAAGGCTCAACCCTATCATGTATATTACGCTATATTTCGTGAGGGAATTCTCTTTGTGTACGGGAATGTGGAAAGGATCCTTAAAGGGGTGGCTGAGCTATTGTCCAGCCGCGATCAGGTCGTCCGGGAACTCATGAAGCAGCGCATGCCCACCCTGACCTCCTTCTGTGTCCTCGTAGCCGACCTCCAGGATTCCAGCAGGATCTGCGCGGAACTGGCGCCGGAGGATTATTTCGAACTCATCAACGATATCTGGAAGACCATGGAAAGCTCCTTCCGGAGCTACTACGGCACGTATGGAAAGCATGTCGGCGACGGGATGGTTTATTACTTTCTCCGGGATCGGGATTCCAACTACCTGATGAACGCAATCGCCTGCTCGGTGGAGCTGAAGGAAAAGATGGCGCGCCTCAGCCATGAATGGAAGCTTCGCAAGGGATGGTTCAACGATCTGTATCTAAACATCGGAATCAACGAAGGTCAGGAGTTCTTCGGCACGATCCCCACAGCCCCGAATGTCGAGTTCACTGCTCTGGGGGATTCGGTCAACTATGCATCCCGCCTGTCGGACTTTGCGCGTCGCGGTTCCATCTGGACAACGAAGAATCTTCTGAGCAAGTTGAGCGAAGAAGAACGGAAGAGAATCCGATACGGGGTGCCAAGCCATCAGGAAGGCCGGGAGGTCACCATTGAGAACCTGTATTCGAGGGTCATGGACATGATCAGTCCGGAAAGCCCCAAATATCGAAAATTCCTTGATATCGCGGCGCTCCCCATCACCCAGGTCCTCTCCGTGGCACCCCAGAAGAACGATTGACCGTTTTTCCCGCATGCATGATGAGCTTCGAGGGGTCCCGACAAGGGGCCCCTTGTCCTTTCCGGATACCGGAAACACAAAGCGCTTGAAGGTCGCCCCGATTGCTGCTAACATGCGCCGCGATTGAGACGGGGTGTTGCAGATGCGGGCCGTCATCCAGCGTGTCTCCGAGGCCGGGGTAACGGTCGGAGGAGAAAGCCTTTCCACAATCGGTGCCGGACTCTTGGTCTTCCTGGGTGTACAGCAGGGGGACGGGGAAGCGGACGCCGATTATCTCCTGGAAAAGATCATCAATCTGCGGATCTTCGAGGATCCGGACGGCAAAATGAACCTTTCCCTGGTCGATACGGGAGGTTCCATGCTCGTTATCTCGCAGTTCACCCTGCTGGCGGATTGCCGGAAAGGACGACGGCCCTCTTTTGCACATGCGGAGGAACCGGCACGAGCCAGGGATCTCTATGAATACTTCGTCGGAAAATCGCGGGACAGGCTCGACGGCCGAGTCGGGCAAGGCGAGTTTCAGGCCATGATGAAGGTTCGCCTCGTCAATGACGGTCCCGTCACGATATGGATCGACAGCAGGAGAGAAACCTGAATCAAGATGGAAAACGTGAAGGAAAACATCCCCCTCTGTGATATTCGGATCGACCGGGACGGAGTCTGGTACTTCCGGGGCGCCGTCATGTTCCGCAAGGAAATCGTCAATTATTTCTATGAGCACCTCCGACTCGACGAAGAGGGGAGGTACTGGATCGATCTGGGGCACGACTGCTGCGTCATTGACGTGGAAGATACCCCGTTCGTTGTCCGGGCCGTCTACCGGTCCCGGGAAGACAACGGGAACGGAGAACGAATCGATCTGCTCCTGTGCGACGACACACTTGAACTCCTCGATCCGGCCAGCCTGTCCATGACACAGGAGAATGTACCCTACTGTTCGGTCAGGGGGGGCCGTTTTCCCGCGCGCTTCTCAAGGCCTGCTTATTACCAGCTGGCCGAGCACATTGAGTACGATGCCCGGAGGGATGCATTCTATCTGTCCCTGAACGGGCAGGCCTACGACCTTCTCCAGCGGAAATTCCCGGAGATTTAAAATCCTGAATGAAACATGGGAGGAAAAGTCATGTTGGGTGACCAGGTAAGAGAGGCCCTGACGTTCGATGACCTGCTTCTGGTGCCGGCGGAATCGGCAGTCATGCCGAAAGACGTCGATACCACGACGCTTTTGACCCGCGAGATCAAGCTCAACATCCCCATCGTCAGTGCGGCGATGGACACGGTGACAGAATCCGCCACGGCCATCTGCATGGCTCAGGAAGGAGGGATCGGGATCATCCACCGGAACATGTCCATCCAGAGGCAGGCCCTGGAAGTGGACAAGGTGAAGAAGTCCGAAAGCGGGATGATCGTGGATCCCATCACCATCGAGCCGGAGCGGAAGGTTTCCGATGCGCTCGAACTGATGCACCGCTATAAAATCTCCGGAGTTCCGGTGACCAAAAACAAGAAACTGGTGGGAATCCTGACGAACCGCGACCTGCGGTTTGAAACGAGACTGGATCAGCCCGTTGCAAATGTGATGACCAGGGAGAACCTCGTTACGGTTTCTTCCACCATTGGACTGGAGGAATCGAAGGAGCTGCTGCACAAGCACCGGATCGAAAAGCTGTTGGTCGTGGACGACCATTACAACCTGAAAGGGTTGATAACCATCAAAGACATTGAAAAGATAAGAAAATATCCAAACGCGTCGAAGGATTCCCTGGGAAGGCTCCGCGTGGGAGCCGCCGTGGGAACGCTCGACCGGGAGGCAAGGGTGGAGGCCCTCCTGGCAGCGGGAGCGGATGTGATCGTCATCGACACATCCCACGGGCATTCCCTGGGGGTCATCGATGCGGTGCGCGATACGAGGCGAAATTTCCCGGATTGCAGCCTGATCGCGGGCAACATCGCCACGGGAGAGGGCGCCGAGGCGCTCATCGAGGCGGGAGTGGACGCGGTGAAGGTCGGGGTGGGACCGGGATCGATCTGTACGACCCGCATCGTTGCCGGTGTCGGGGTTCCCCAGATGAGCGCCATCCGCGATACATACAAGGTAGCGTCGAAACATGGCATTCCGGTCATCGCCGACGGGGGCATCAAGTTTTCGGGTGACATCGTCAAGGCCCTGGCGGCGGGAGCACACTCCGTCATGGTCGGGGGGCTCTTTGCAGGGACGGCCGAAAGCCCCGGGGAAACGGTTCTTTTCCAGGGGCGAAGCTACAAGGTCTATCGCGGGATGGGATCCCTGGAGGCCATGAAGGAAGGCAGCCGTGACCGTTACTTCCAGGACGAGATGGAGAGTCCGCTCAAGCTCGTTCCCGAGGGGATCGAGGGACGGGTTCCCTTCCGGGGGTTCCTGTCCGACAGCATCTACCAGATGGTCGGCGGGATACGATCGGGGATGGGCTATGTGGGCTGCTGCACGGTTTGTGAAATGCACGAAAAAGCGAAGTTTGTCCGCATCACATCTGCGGGGCTCCGGGAGAGTCACGTCCACGATGTGATCATCACGAAGGAAGCTCCCAACTACTGGCTGGACTAAGCACCGGTCCGGACGACCTCGTTGTCCGCCGTCGAGAAACCTATGCCCTCCGATTTCGTCCATCTTCATGTTCATACTCAGTACAGCCTGCTGGACGGCGCCATCCGCCTGGGCGATCTCTTCCAGAAGGCGAAAGAGTACGGGATGCAGGCCCTGGCCATCACGGACCACGGCAACCTTTTCGGCGCCATCGATTTCTACCAGCGGGCCTTGAAAGCGGGCATCAAACCCATCATTGGCTGCGAACTCTACGTCGCCCCGGGAAGCCGCTTTGAAAGGCAGTCCCAGGGCATCGGGGAAACCGCCCGCCATCTTGTCGTCCTGGCCGAGAACATGACCGGGTACAGGAACCTGATGAAACTCGTCACGGCCGGATGGACGGAGGGTTTTTACTATCGTCCCCGCGTGGACAGGGACCTGCTCCGGGCACACCATGAAGGACTCATCGCCTCCAGCGCCTGCCTGCACGGGGAGGTTGCGGACCGCCTTCTGAAAGAGGGTCGGGAAAGCGCCATGCGGGCCGCCGACGAGCTGAGGGACATCTTCGGGGATGGGAATTTCTACCTCGAACTGATGGAGAACGGCCTGGAAGAGCAGAAGGAAGCCAACACCGGCCTGATCGAAATCAGCCGCAAACGATCCATCCCCCTGGTGGCGACGAACGACTGCCACTACCTGCAGCGCTCGGATGCCGAGGCCCATGAAGTCCTGCTGTGCATCCAGACCGGAAAAAACATGGAAACGACGGACCGGATGCGGTTCGAGACGGATCAGCTCTATTTCCGCTCGCCCGAGGAGATGATCCGGCTGTTCGCGAACCACCCGGAGGCAATCGAAAATACACTCCGGATCGCCGAACGCTGCCATCTTTCCTTCACCTTCGGCGAGTTCCTGCTCCCCCAGTTCCAGAGTGACTCGGGAGAATCCCTGGACGAACTCCTGGTCCGGGAGGCGGAAAAGGGGCTGGCGGAAAAAATGCCGGCCCTGCTCCGCGGCAGGGATCCGGAACTCCGGTTCGTATATCTGAAACGGCTCCGGGAAGAGCTGGAAATGATCCGCAATATGGGATTTTCCGGTTATTTTCTCATTGTGGCGGATTTCGTGCGGTACGCCAAAAAGAGGAAAATCCCCGTCGGACCCGGCCGGGGATCCGCCGCGGGAAGCCTGGTGGCCTTCGCCATCGACATTACTTCCATCGATCCGATCCGTTACGGCCTCTTCTTCGAGCGGTTTCTGAATCCGAACCGCAAGAGCATGCCCGATATCGACATCGATTTCTGCCAGGAGGGGCGGGACGAAATCATCCGGTACGTGACGGACAAATACGGCCATGACAGGGTGGCCCAGATCATCACCTTCGGGCAGATGAAGGCCAAGGCGGTCATCCGTGACGTCGGACGGGCTCTCAGCATTCCCTACGGGGAAGTGGATGCGATCGCGAAGCTGGTTCCCAGCGTTCTGAACATTACCCTCGATCAGGCCATTCATGATGAGGCCCGCCTTCAGGAGGAGGCCAAAAAAAGTGAAAAGATCCGGAAGCTCCTCCACCTCTCCCGGTCCCTGGAGGGCCTGAACCGCCACGCCTCCACCCATGCAGCCGGTGTGGTCATCTCCGACGTACCGCTGGTGGAACGGGTGCCCCTCTATCGGAGTCCCAAGGGCGACGATTCGGTGGTGACACAGTACGCCATGAAGGACCTCCAGGACATCGGTCTGACCAAGTTCGACTTCCTGGGGCTCAAGACACTGACGGTCATCAATAACTGTCTCCAGTTCATCGAAGAGGGAAGGGGCGTCCACCTGAACATCGAGGATCTGCCTCTCGACGATCCAAAGACCTATGAACTCCTGGGGCGGGGAGACACCGACGGCGTTTTCCAGCTGGAAAGCTCCGGCATGAAAGACCTCCTTGTCAACCTTCGTCCCGACTGCATCGAGGATGTCATCGCCTTGATCGCCCTGTATCGTCCCGGGCCGATGAGCCAGATCCCCGATTTCATCGCCCGCAAGCAGGGACGGACGAAAATCACCTACGAAGTTCAGCAGTTGAAGGATGTTCTTCAGGAAACATACGGCGTCATCGTCTATCAGGAGCAGGTCATGCAGATTGCCGGATCCATCGGCGGCTATTCCATGGCCGATGCGGACAACCTGCGCCGGTTGATGAGCAAAAAGAAGCCTGAGGAAATGGAGAAGGAGAAGCCCAAGTTCCTGGAAGGGGCGAAACGGAACGACATTCCCCAGCAGAAGGCACAGAAGATCTGGGATCAGATGGAGACCTTCGCCGAGTACGGCTTCAACAAATCCCACAGCGCCGCCTATGCGATCATCACCTACCAGACAGCGTACCTGAAAGCCCATTATCCGGCGGAATTCATGGCGGCCCTGCTCACATCGGAAAAAGACAACCGGGATAAGATCATTCGGTACATCCACGGTTGCCGGTCCCTGGGGATAGCCGTTCTGCCCCCGGACATCAACTCGTCGCTCCGTGACTTCAGTGTCTCCGAGGACGGAAACATCCGCTTCGGTCTGGCGGCGGTCAAAAACGTCGGGGTCGGTGCTGTGGAAGCCATACTCGATGCCCGACGTGAAAAGGGGAAATTCCTGTCTTTTAAGGATTATTGCCGTCGTGCCGATCTCCGGAAGATCAACAAGCGGGTCGTGGAAAGCCTGGTCAAGTGCGGCGCCTTCGACTCCGTTTATCCGAATCGCCGCCGGTTGATGGAGTCTTTTGAACACGACCTGGAACTGGCAAGCCGGGAATCCCAGCACAGGGCAGCCGGCCAGGCCGGTTTGTTCGACACGCTGGATGAGAACGACTGCGATGAATTAAACGATAACATTAGTAATGTAGATGAAAAGCCAGGTAATCAAAAGGAAATGCTTTCTTATGAAAAGGAGTTGATCGGTTTCTACATCACCAGCCATCCCCTGGCTTTTGTCGAAGAGAAGCTCAAACGGGTCGCCACGGCGGACATCGAGGCGCTCAGGCAGATGCAGGACAAGGAAACGGTTTCCTTTGGCGGGATCGTCAGCGCCATCAAGGAGCTCAAGACGAAACGCAAAGATACCATGGCATATGTAACCTTTGAAGATTTGAAGGGATCTGTCGAGGTTATCGTCTTTGGGGACACCTATCGCCAGTGCGAGGCATTGCTGAAAGGGGCGGATCCTCTCCTCGTGACGGGGACACTGGATGCCGACGAAGAAAACGTGCGTGTCAAGGCGACAGAGATCACCAACCTGGCGGATGTAGCGGAGCATCCTTTTTCGTCCGTCCATTTCACAGTCGATTCGTCCCGCTTCCGGCCGGATGATCTGGCAGCCCTGAAGACGCTGGTTCTGAAATATCCCGGTAAATACGACGGGTTCCTTCATATTCATGTGAATGGCTGCGAGACGGTGATCTATCTGGGACAAGACGCCCGCCTGCATATCTCGGATGAATTGAAAAACGAGGCGGAGCAATTCCTGGGGAAAGGGAACACCCGTTTTCAATAATGGAATACCGGGAGCGAACGTATCGGCGGAGGACCTCAACCCCGGGTCTGGTGTCCTTTTCGATTCAGGTCGGCCAGACGGACCTGATGATCAGCGCTTCCCGTGACCTGACTGAACCCGCATTCCAGGCTGTCCATCGGTATCGTCGCCAGATCGAGTCGTACATCGAGTCCCGCCCTGATTTTCTGAAGTCACTGATTCCACTGTCCAATGACAATCTGGCCCCACCGATTGTCCGCGATATGCTCGATGCCGCGGATCGGGCCGGCGTCGGTCCCATGGCGGCGGTTGCCGGCGCCATGGCGGAACGGGTGGGCCGCGACCTCCTGCCGTTATCATGCAACATCATGGTCGAAAACGGAGGAGACATTTTTATCGGGATGGATCTGGAAGTCCGGGTCGGCCTGTTTGCCGGGACATCGCCTCTAAGCGACCGGATTGCATTGCGAATCCTCCCGGAACAGACACCGTTGGGCATCTGCACATCCTCGGGCACCGTCGGACCGAGCCTGAGTCTCGGCCGGGCGGATGCCGTGACCGTGATTTCCAAATCGGCGGCCCTGGCCGATGCCGCAGCCAGTTCCATCGGAAACCTGGTTCAGAATCCCGCGACAATCGGAAATGGAATCGAAAGGGCGAAAGAAATAGACGGTGTTCTGGGAGTCGTCATCATCGTCGGCGACAGGATGGGTGCCTGGGGTGAAGTCGAGCTGGCGTGATCAAGAATGCAGAGATTGATGGCGAAGGTACAATCGACAGGAAATCCACTCCAACCAAATCATCAATCGCCTGAGAAGAAAAAATCACATAGAGCGGGAACGTGCCCGTCCGATTGCATGAGGCAGTTCATCCTGACCGTTAACCGTCATCTAAAAAAAAGCGGACAGCATAGTTTACATAACATATCTTATCGGACATGTATCGTCTTTTAGGATTTTCTTTTCCACTTCGACGACAGCTTCTCCTTTTCGGTTCCATAAAGCTTCTTATAAAAAGTCGCGCAGAAGAACTTAGGCAGCTCTCGAGAGTCAACTGACTGCTGTTTCTTCTGTTCATATAAAAAAATTAGGTAATTAGTCCCGTTTTGGCACCAGATCGCAGAGGAATGTAGCGACCTGGTCGAAGAGGTCGGCATTCCGATTGTTATACCGAAACTCCAGCTCTTTCAAATAAAGAGGGAACTGTTCCTTGGAGACGCCATGGTGCTTGATCAGCCGCTCCTTGGCCCAGCTCCAGAAGCCCTCCATAATGCTTTTGCCTCGCCAGATATTAAGTCATGATAAGTAGTTAAGTCCATGAGGCACCCTTAACACAGGTGCCAGAACAGGATCAATTACCAAAAATTATGAGATCATAACTTTCCAAATCAAATCATACTAGGCCAGATATTCAGATATCCCACCTACAGAATCATTTGGTACGTATATAGTATAATCAGGCATTGATATTTTCCAATTGTTTTCATATTATTTACTCAATAATTTAAGTGATTAGGATCATTCTTATATTGGTTGGTCGGGTTTCGTACAACAACGCTTCCGCTTTTGGCATCTGTTTTGTCGGAACATATAAGATGGTGTGCTTTAGGTAGTGCAGCCCGACGATCAGCCGAGTCGGAAGTCCGGGACAGCCGGCCATCTCTACGAACAATTGACTGAACTCGGTGTCAAAGAATGACCAGTCGATCTGACGGGCAAGCTTGAAGAGAGGGTGCCCGTTGTTGAGAATCTGATCCAGGCGGGAACGGAACAGATCGCCTTGGGCCTCTTGGGCGGACATATTTTTCAGTTGCATAAAATGACCAGCTTTTGAGGGATTTTGAATTTTTGCTGGCGATTTATTCATAGAACAAGCCATTAATAAAGCAATAATTACAATATATTACATTTTATCGGGGACAACTATATTAATGAAGGGCACTGCAAAAAAGTTTAAATTATCAAATGGGTTGACTTTGCTTTTGGAATCGACCAGTTACAATTCCGTTATGTTAGGAATTTCGATCAGAATAGGATCAAAAAATGACCCTGATTCACTACATGGAATGGCACATCTATGTGAGCATATAATCATCAGATCATGCGATAAGAAAATAAGTTCGACAGATAGAGATAATTTAAAAATACATGCTTTCACTGAAAGAGAAGAGACGTTCATTTTCATCAGATCTTTAAAAGATAAATTTTCATCCGCAATAAGATGGTTTGAGTATTTTTGTTCCCAGCATAACATAACCAATGAGGATTTATTTATTGAGAAGAATATTGTTTCTGAAGAAATTCATGCATATGATAATAGCGAGATTAGTAAAATTGAATCTGCTTTTTTTAGAAAAGCATTCGTAGGAAAAAAAATGTCACACTCTATTTCGGGCAATATATCTGGTATTAAACAGATTCAATTAGCTGATGTGAATAATCACCTTTCTTTATATTCAATACCAACCAATTTAGTCATAGCAGTGAGTGGTGATCTTGACAATGATAGAATATTAAATACGATAGAGAGCATAACCAAACACTTGAAGGGTTCAGCGATTACTAATAGAATTCACTCAGGCCATCCTAAACCGTTCAGAGTACAAGTAAAATCAAATTTGGAGTTGACATACTTCATTTATGGATTTGAAGTGCCCGAAAGAAGTTCTGAAGAGCGACTTCTAATATACGCACTTAGCAATTATTTAGGTGAAGAAGATTATTCAAAGTTATATCAAGTTATTCGCAAAGAAAAAGGATTAGCTTACACGATAGCTTCTGAATATCAGCTTTTCTCCGATATTGGTTTCCTACTAATAAAAGGCTTGACGTCTCAAAACAACTTTTCAGAGGTTATGCTTAATATTAATAACATTTTAGAAGATTGCAAAAATATGAATTTTGATTCCGTACTTCTTCACAATATCGCAAAACATATGAAAAAAAACCTGCTAATGAATTTGGATGATATAAATATACGAATCATCAGATTACTTAAGCATGAATTATGGTTTTCGGAATTTTATAATATTGATGATGATTTACTATTTATTGATAATCTTTTATCATCAAATATTAATATTATGGCAAAACGTGTATTTAGCGGCGAAGGCTTTTTATGTCATAGTATTTGACGGGAGGATAGGAGATGTCTGATGTTGTGTTGATAAACCCCAATATTAATATAGTTGATAAGGAAAAGGATCATTACTCTGTACTGGATCACCTTGGGTTGGGTTTGGTTGCGGCCAGTTTAGAAAGAAGCGGTATCAGCGTTGAAATAATCGATGGATATGCCCTGAA
This sequence comes from Syntrophales bacterium, assembly GCA_035363115.1. Taxonomy (NCBI): domain Bacteria; kingdom Pseudomonadati; phylum Thermodesulfobacteriota; class Syntrophia; order Syntrophales; species Syntrophales bacterium. Next base: position 483,258 of record DAOSEM010000002.1, read on the forward strand.
TTTGTCCAAAGAAGTATTAATTGAGAAAGCACTTCGTGCTAAGCCTTCCTTTGTTGGAATAACATGTAATTTCATAGGATTTGAAGATGCTATTGATATAGCAAGGAATATTGCTTCAGTCGACAATAATCCATTTATCTTCATGGGTGGCGAGCATTGTACATATTCAGCAGATGAAATTTTAGCAAATTATCATTTTGTCGATGCAATTGTTCGCGGAGAGGGAGAAATTACCTCTGTCGAACTTATAAATAATTTCAATATATTAAGTAATGTGGCTGGAATATATTATAGAGATCAAAAAAGCGGTAAGGTGTTCAAAAATCCGGATAGGAAAGCGATTGACAATTTAGATGATATCCCCTTTGCACGTAGAGATACTCTTGATTACTGTAAAACACATAAGGAAACCTCCATAATAGGCATGCTTACTCAACGTGGTTGCAATTTAGATTGTCATTTTTGTAATGCACATACTTTTTTTCGATTAGGTGGCGGTAAATTTATTAGAAGGCGATCACCTCAAAACATAGCTGATGAAATAGAAATATTGCATGAAAAGTACTATCGTTTTAATATGATAGAAAAGATGTATTTTTATGATGCAAATTTTATTGACGGTAGTAGACAATCAAAACAGTGGGCTCAAGAGCTTGCTCATGAAATTATCAAGCGAAATATAATTATTCCTTTTGAAGTGTATATGCGAGGTGATTCTGTTTCTCCTGAGCATGATCAAGAGCTTATAGATATTCTAAAAAAAGCCGGACTCAGCTCCGTATTTATTGGTATCGAATCTTTTGATCAGAATGATTTGAATGTGTTTGGGAAAAAAATAGAAACAGATAACATGGAGAGAACTATTAATTTTTTAATTGAGAATGATATTTTCGGTCTTACTCAAGGGCTTATAATGTTCAATCCGTATAGCACTTTTCAAGGATTAAGAAGAACAGCAGATTTCTTACTGAAATATAATTTGGCTTCATTTTGGAATATGTCACAAAAATTACAACTATTTCCAGGGGTTAAGCTTATATCAAAATTATCAAGTGAAGGTTTACTCGATAACAAAATAAATTCTAATGAAGTGTATTCATATAAGTTTCAATCGCAAAGCATTGAAAAAATGTCTAATTACCTTATCGCAATGAATGACAACCCCATTGTAATAAATGATAATGCCATCATGAGGTATGTACGTGGGGCCGTTCCTGAATTGTACAAATCTGTTTCTGATTTTCCTGATATTATCAAACTCCTTCATCCTATTAATTTATTGATCAATAAAAAAATAAAAGAAATCAATGAATTGAATCATAGCTATTTTGTGAATATAATTAGTTCTTACGAGAGCGGTGTTCCTCAGGACAAAATAGATAAATACAAATCAGAATACTTGTCTTCATCTGATAAGAGTGTTCGAGATCTCGATAATTTATATAATGATATGCTGCGAACAGTAGACAAATCCTTAAGTGAGAAAATTATAAATAATAAAGTTGCTGAGACAATTTAACATGGACTTTCCTTTCGGAAGGTGGTCAAAAATAACATCATTTCTTGATGGATGGAAGGAGGTGAAACAGAATGGGTATCAACTTAATGGCACCTAAAGGTAGCGATCAGAATGTAATGTTGTCGGCTGATGTTTCAAAGAAGCTCGACGAGGTGAAAAAGAAGTAATTTAACCAATCATCATCTATGATGGGCGGGCGCTAAATTCCCTTCATGAGTGCAGTTACAATCATAAAAGAAGGAGAATTTAGCGCCTCTTCTTACCGAATATTATACGTAAGAAAGCTTCTGATTATAATGATAAATAATCATTTTATAGAAGGTCTTAAAAGAACATTTCCGCTTTTCATAGGAGTCATACCTTTTGGACTTGCATATGGAATTTCAGCTAAAACAGCTGGTTTGAATCTTTTCCAGACAGTGTTGATGTCATTAATCGTTTTTGCTGGTGCAGCGCAATTTATTGCGATCGAAATGATGAAACTAAAATCATGGATTATCGCTATTCTAATAACTACTCTTGTAATTAATTTGCGTCACATCCTAATGTCCTTATCTCTGAAGCCTTTTTTGAGCAAATATCCCAAAATGTTAACTCTCGCTATTGCATTCGGGATTATTGATGAAACATTTGCTGTAAGTAGTTTATATTTTACGGAAAAAAAAGAGGGATACATTTCATTTCTGTTTTCATCTGCTGTTTTGATGTACTTTGGTTGGGTGGGAAGTTCTTTTTTGGGTTACGTTTTAGGCGAACAAATACAAGATCCTTTAAAATGGGGATTAGATTTTGCCATGCCTGCTACCTTTATAGGTATTCTAATTCCTCAGGTGAGATCCAGAAATATTATGAATACAGTTGTTAGTTCAGCGATAACTGCAACCATTCTTAAACTTATATTAAACAATCCTATTTTCATCTTATTCGGAGCAATAATAGGAGCATTTGTAGGATATAAATCAGAAAGGAGTGGATTGTGATAGATAAAGTAATTATCATTATAATTGGAATGGGAATTGTCACATACATAACAAGAAGTATTATGTTAAGCTTGGACTTTAAAATTACGAAAAACTGTCAAGTATTTTTATCCTATATACCTTTTTCTATCTTAAGTGCATTGATTTTTCCGTGTATTCTTGTTCCAGGAAAAGAACTGAACACAACGTTATCAAATCATTATCTAATAGCTGGAATCATTTCTATTTTTATAGCTTTAATATCAAAAAAAGCGGTAGTCACCGTGATATTCGGGGTTACTATCATGATTTTTATAAAAGCGCTTTCCTTGTGATTTCATCATAAATTATTCAGCTAAATTTAAAGAAGGAGTTATTATCATGACTTCAATTTTTCCCGAACCTATAGTAAATCTTGACGAGGCGGATATTCCAATGAACGGGGTATCAGCTTATCTCTCACAGGCGGAAACTCATCAGATCATCTTCATGCATTTTTCAGAAGATATTGATTTACCCGAGCACTCACATGAATCGCAATGGGGAATTGTTTTGGAAGGATCAATTGATCTTTCAATAGCTGGGATAAGGAAAACATACATGAAGGGTGATCGATATTTTATTCCGAAAGGGGTATTACACTCTGGCAAAATATATGCTGGATATGCTGATGTAACATTCTTTAATGAGCCTCGAAGATATCTGACTAAAAATGTGACCGGGAACGGGGTCATGTCCTGATTCTATCCGGTATTTATTTGACAAATAAAAGATAGGCAAAATTACGGCCGGCCGGTTTTGTCGCTCCAGAAGGTGTCCCAGAAAGGATAAGAGCTTCCCTGAACGTAGGCGGTCCGGATGAGGACGGAATCGGGCCGGAAAAAGAAGGCCGCCGTGTCGTAGCGGATCAGGTCGCCGTGGCCGCTGAGATTGACGCTGCTGGGAAGGATGTCGCTCATGGGGATGCCGACGGTCATCTGGCCGCCGCGGTAGTGCATCCGTTCATAGACGAGGAGGGTTTCCACCCCGAGTTTATGGATCTCCGTTGGAGCGCCATAGACGGCAAGGACATCCCCGAGGCTGCTTTTCCCGGGCTGAAAACGGTTTCCCGGGTCGGTCACGTCATTTCCCTCCCGGGCGTGCATGATCCGGAAGGAAGCGCAACCCGTCATGAAGACGATGCCGGCAAGGATGAAAAGAATAAGCGCTGATCTAAAACGGGAGGCCGTAAGAGGCCTCTCCGGCATGGAACGATGCGCCATGGTGGGTCACCACATCCTGGGAATTGAGGAAGAACACCACCTGGTCCTGGCGGGTGTCCATGTTGACAAAGGTGATGATGGCCAGCCAGAGCCCCGTTGTCTTGGACAGTTTACTTGAATAAATATAAGCGTTTCCGTTGGACAGTCGAACGATCTGGGATGGCGGCCCGAAGAGGCGGATCACCTCTGCGCCTGTCGTAACCCCCGGCGTGACACGAGACAGCGATGACGGTTCAATGGGGCGAAAATCCCGGGTCCGCCCCACGGCCGCACAGCCCGCAGCAAAGAGGATCATCAGGATCAATCCCGTGAAGAGGAATCGTCTGGCCATATCCCTTCCCCCTATATCCCTTCCTCGGCCAGCTTTTTCAAAAGCTGGGTCTGCCGATCTGTCAGGTTTTTGGGTACCTGGACGCTGATCTTGACAAACTGGTCACCCTTCCCGGAGCCCTTCATATTGGGTGCGCCGTAGCCTTTCATGCGGATCTTCGTGTTGTTTTGCGTTCCCGGGGGGATTTTGATCCGTTTGGTTGTACCGTCCAGGGTGGGCACTTCGACGGTGGACCCGAGGGCGGCCTGGCTGAACGTCACGGATTTTTCGAAGTAGATGTCGTTCCCGTCCCGGGCAAAGATCGGGTGGGGCAAAAGGGATATGTGGAGATAGAGGTCGCCCGGGGGACCTCCGAAGGCGCCGGGATAGCCCTTCCCGCCCAGGCGCAGCTTCTTGCCGGCGGCGATGCCTGCAGGGATGCGGATGTTGATCTCCTCAACCTTCCCTTCCTGGGGAACGGCGATTTTCTTCTCCGCGCCGAAAACCGATTCTTCCAGGGTGATAGCCAGGTTGTATTCCAGATCCTGGCCATGCTGGGGGATGTTTGTGTACGCCTGCCCTCCGCCGAAGAGATCCGAAAACGGATCCGCTTCCGCGCCGCCATACCCCCCTGCCCTTCTTGTGGTGGTCCGGTAGGTTCTCGCCCCACCCCGGGAGAATCCGCCAAATCCGAAACCGCGGAGGATTTCGTCCAGATCGACTCCCCGGAAAATATCTTCCTGGGAATAGCGCTGCCGGAACTGATCGGATCCGAACTGGTCGTACTGCTGCTTCTTTTCCGGGTCGCTCAGGACCGCATACGCCTCGCTGATCTTCTTGAACTTTTCTTCCGCGGCCTTGTTGTCAGGGTTTCGGTCCGGGTGGTACTTCAGCGCCAGCTTCCGGTAAGCCTTCTTGATTTCTTCCGACGAGGCCGATTTTTCGACTCCGAGGGTCTTGTAATAATCTTCCGCCATGGTCTGTCTCTGCTCGCTCTCTTACCGCTCGAAAAGGATTTCCTCAGGCGCCGGGAATTCCGTTATGGGTCATATCGTTTCCGGTTACGGATCCCGCGAAGCTCCGACTGCAAGAACAGTAGCAATCGCATGGAATTTGTCAAGAACGACCTGGGAAAGGGGATGTCCCTATGGTCACCTTTTCCGCGGCTGGAAAGCGCAAAGGTAGCGGAATGAAATTTCAAGCGCCCCGGCCCAGGTGAAACGCCTTGATGTTGGCTTCCACGACCTTCGGCGAGAAGGAATCGCGGATCCCCTTCTCCCATTGCTTCTCTTCAATCTTGAGATATTTCGACAGCACCCCGAGCAGAACCGTATTGACGGTCCGGTGGTTTCCGGCCCGATTGGCCAGTTCCGGGGCGTTGACCACGATAACCGAGGGAAATCGCTCCCGGACGATGGGAACTACGGTGTCCGGATAGGCTGCCGCCCCCAGGTTGACGGACGGCGGGTTCATCTGTTCGTCGTTGATGATGACGATGCCGCCCGGTTCCAGGTAATCCAGGTAACGAAGCGTTTCCAGCTTTTCGAAAGCCAGCAGGATCTCCACATTTCCCTTTTTCGCCAGAGGGGAATGGACCTTTTGCCCATAGCGGACGTGGCTGGTAACGCATCCACCCCGCTGGGCCATTCCGTGAACCTCGCTCTTTTTCACATCCAGGCCCGAATCCATCATCACCTGGCATAGAATGTCACTTGCCCGGAGGACGCCCTGTCCGCCCACCCCGGCCATCAGTATGCTTTTTACGTTGCTTTTCATCCGTCAGTCCTCCTCGACAATGGCCCCGACCTTGCACAGCTGCTGGCAGACCGTGCAGCCGTTGCAGAGGGTTCCATCGATTACGGCCATTCCATCCTGCTTCTTGGCGTTCTTCTTTACCTGCTCCGGCGGCATTCCCTCGAAGGGCCGCCAAGCGATGGGCGGGCAGCCAAGGCCGATACAGTTACGGCAGCCGATGCACTTGTCCGGATCCACACGAAGGGGCTTCCGGGCGGCCTGTGTCTCCCGCTTAAACAGGACGCAGGCCCGCTGGGAGATAACAACCGAGGGGCCCGGCCGGTCGAGCTCCTCCTTGAGGACAGCCCTTGTCGCTTTCAGATCATAGGGATCCACAACCCTGACGGAATCGATGCCCAGCGCGGTGACCAGCTCCTTGAGATCCACAGGCTTCGTCTTCTCTCCCTGCAGGGTATAACCAGTCCCCGGGTGCTCCTGCATGCCCGTCATGGCGGTCGTCCGGTTGTCGCAGATGACGATCACGGCGTCCCCCTTGTTATAGGCCAGGTTGAGAAGGGGCGTGATGCCGCTGTGAAGGAACGTGGAATCGCCGATAACACCGACGATCTTACCCCTTCCCTTTTCTCCCAGGGCCTTGCTCATCCCGTGGGCCATACCGATGCTGGCGCCCATGCAGATGCAGGAATGCAGGCCCTCGAGGGGTTTCATGAACGACAGGGTGTAACAGCCGATGTCTCCGGTGACGAAGGTCTTCAGGCGGTTCAGAACGTGAAAGAGGCCACGGTGGGGACAGCCGGGACAGAGATTGGGCGGCCGCGGAGGAATTTCGACCGGGCAGGAGGGGGATTCCGGTTTGGTACCGGAGATGGCCGACTCTACGATTCCCGGATCGAACTCCCCGGTGTAGGGGAAGATTTCCTTTCCGATCACGGGGATGCCGAGGGCTTTGATCTGTTCTTCGAAGAACGGATCCATCTCCTCGAGTACATAGAGTTTCTTTACCTTTCGGGCGAATTCACGGATCAGATTCACCGGGAGCGGGTATACCATCCCCAGTTTCAGGTAGGAATAATTCCGAAAGGCGGCTTTTGCATAGTGGTAGCACATGCCCGCCGTGATGATCCCCACTTCGGGATCGTTGATTTCCATTCGGTTCTCCGGGAACGTCTCGGCAAATTCCCGAAGGGCGTTCATTCTTTTCTCCACTTCCACGCGCCGGACCCGGGCGTTGAAGGGGACCATGACATACTTGGCGGCATTGAAGCGAATGGCTGTGCGGTCCTCCGCCGGGACGGGATCTTCGGGTGTTACGACTCCCTTGGAATGGGAGAGTCTCGTTACGGACCGCAGGAAGACCGGCGTATCGAATTGTTCGCTCAACTCAAAGGCGATCTTGACGTATTGCCGCGCCTCCTCCGAGTCAGCCGGCTCGAGCATCGGGATCTTGGCGAATTTCGCGTAATTCCGGTTGTCCTGCTCGTTCTGCGAACTGTGCAGCGACGGGTCGTCGGCGGAGACGATCACCAGGGCACCGTTTGTTCCTGTATAACTGACGGTAAAGAGAGGATCGGCGGCAACATTCACACCGACATGCTTCATGGTAACCAGGGCCTTCGCCCCCGCCAGGGCGGCGCCGATCCCCACTTCCATGGCCACCTTTTCATTGGGGGACCACTCGGCATAAACACCCTCATACCGGGCGAACTCTTCCATGATCTCCGTGCTGGGCGTTCCCGGATAGCCGGAGCCGAAGCGGACGCCGCATTCGTACGCGCCGCGGGCAATGGCCTCGTTTCCCGACATCAGCCTCTTTCCCGCTGAACCTTTCTTTTTCGTTGCTGTCATTTGCCTTTCCTCTTCATGTCCCTGAGAGCATCGGCCGCGATCCGGTCACAGATCGTGACGGCCATGGCCGTTCGCCCCTCCTGGGTTGTGTGAATAATGTCCGTAAAAACGTCGCCCCGCTCTGTATCATAAATGTCGCTGACGTCAAAGAAATTCAGGCTGGGAAAGCGCTCCTGGCGCATAGAGCGAATCATCGCCCGCGTCTCCTCATAATAGGCCCGGCCCTGTTCGGCGCAGAGGGGCTTTTCCTTCGCCCCCAGGTGGTCCTTGTAATAGATCAGGGGCTGGAAGAAGACGGCGAAGCGCGCATCGGCGCCCGAGAGGGCCGTCTGGGCCTTCATGGCGTTTCCCAGATAGGCGGTGGCGATCTTTTCTTTCCAGGGGGCGGTCTCGAATCCAGACTTTTTCCGAAGTACTTTCTGGCCCAGGAGCCACTCGTTGAGAGACGGATAGCGGCCAGCGGCGATCCGGAACAGGTTGCTTCCCAGGGCAATGGATTTCGCGAGGCTGTACTGCCGGCGGGTCTCCATCAGGGGATTCTTCTCATAGGCCATGAAATTGAAAGGATAACCGGGACGCGGATCCCAACCGAGGGGAGAGATGAGATCGTTGCCGCCATTGAAAAAAATGACATAGTCGGGCTTATAATCAAGAATCTCGTGGACGACACGGGCCAGTTCCATTCCGGAATTGGAGCTGACCACGCCGAAATTGAATACTTCGACATTTTTTGCGCCCATTTCATGGAAGCGTTGTTCAACCAGCTCGGCAATCGGAGGCTCCCCGTCATAGGCTGTGGATCCCCCGAGAAAGAAGATGCGATAACTGCCGGGCCGTGCCTGGGTTGGAGATTTTCCGCGGTATCCGAGATCGTTGTGCCCTCCGCCCGGCTTGCCCTTGAACATGATGAACGGCTCCGGGTGTCTTGTCTGCTCCACGGGAAACATGCGCTCGAAGGGGGATCGGCTGTCGATAAAAAAGGTGCTGAGCCAGTCAATCAGGATCAAGCCAACGGCAAGTGTCACGACAAGAAGGAATCCGTTGAGCATCCCTTCCCGCAATCGGTTTCCGGAAGAGGGCGTTGACATGCCCTTTTTCCCCTCCCCATTCTGATCCCCCGTCATTCCGATACCTCCTTGGCGGATATTCTCTTCTGGATCGTTTTTGCCGGCATCCCTGCAACCACCGTGCAGGGTTCGACGTCGGACGAAACGACTGCTCCCGCGGCCACAACGGCACCACGGCCGATGTTTACCCCCTTGAGAATTACAGCATGGGCGCCGATCCAGACATCATCCCCGATCGTAACCGGCGAAAGGACATGGTCCATGGATGACATGGGTATCTCCAGCCGGCCGAGATCATGATCCGAAGAGACAATGACGGCGAAGGGGCCAATCATGACTCCATCACCGATTGTAATGCCTCCCCTTCCGTCAAGCAGTGCACCCGTGTTCACGGAAAACCGGTTTCCTGCGGAGATGCCGTACGTGTGGGTGAAGTATACCCCCGGGTAGATCAGGGGGAACGAAGGCAGCCTCTTGAACAGGAGGCGGTAGAAGGCATAACGGATGGCCATCCCCTCCAGGGAAGGCAGGTTGCGGATCAGCCAGCCTGCGTATTCCTCGCACCACAGGTGAAGCGCATGAGAACCGTATTTTTTCAGAAACCGGCTGATTGGATTGCTACTCTTTTCCATCATCGTTCCCCTGTCCCTGTTTTTTCCCATCGACTCGCTGGAGGATGATCCGGGCAAACATGGCAACGGCCGGCCGGATCGGCTTAAGGATTCCCTCCAGGGAACGCCACAGCGGAAATGCCCAACCGGGCTGGAGGCTCCTCAAGGAGACACCCCCGGACAGGAGGTATTGCAGGGGCATCATCGGATCGACAGCCTCGATCCGGAGTTTCGGAAACTCCATTTCGAAGCGGCCCCTGTCCCGGCTGAATACAATCCAGGGTAGAGCCGAGTTGGCTCCCGACAGGGGCCCCACAGGCGGGAATTCCCATGACGCTGCCTCCGGTTCGAAGGGTTCGTGGTGGAGATGTTTATAGACAAACCGTGACCAGGGCGTCACCCACGGTTCGATCATGATGATCGCCCCGCCGGGACGAAGGCAACGGCCAGCCTCGCGGAGAAAGGACCTTGGACGGGGGATATGATGAAAAACATCTGTCATGACCAGCGCGCGAAGCGAGGCTTCGGCGAACGGCAGGGAGCAACCGTCCAGGACGATATCAACATGAGAACAGGGAAGGATTTCCGATTTCACAACACCGGGAATCACCTCTTCCAGATAACCGGCTCCCGATCCCAGCTCGACGACCTCGCCTTTGATGTCCGGGAGATTTTCCCGGATGCTTTCATACCATTCGCGGTATAACCGGCTCAGAAACGGTTTCTCCCGGATGATCCGCCGCCGGATTTCCGTCATGGCCGGATTGTCGATATCCAGGCCGCGAGCCAGAGGATGGCACAACAGTTTCTTGATCATCCGGCATACCGTAATCAGATGAATTTGATTCTTCGGGCGGCGAAAGCAACCATCTTGAGCAGAAGCCAACCGTGACTCCAGCGCTGGATCTGGGTGCTGCCGTAGGTCCGCTCGCGATATCGCACCGGAAGATCGACGATCTTCAGGTTCAACTTTGCCGCCCCAAAAATCAGGTCAAAATCCCCAAACGGATCGAAGTCGCCGAAATAAGATCGATTTTCTTCGATGTGCCGGTAATCCTCCCGCCACATAACCTTGGTTCCACAGAGGGTGTCCTTGATGGACTGTCCAAGAAGCCATGAAAAGGCCATGCTGAAAAATTTGTTCCCCAGGAGATTGAAAAAGCGCATTGCCCGATGTTCCATGGGATAGACGAGTCGAACTCCATTGACGAATTCAGCTTTTCCCGATGTCAGGGCGGCGAGGAAACGGGGCAGGTCCTCAGGTGGAACCGTCAGGTCCGCGTCCAGAATCATCAGAACATCACCGGTCGCTTTCGAAAAACCGAGGCGGACGGCATCGCCCTTTCCTTTCCCTGTCTGCCGGAAAAGAAGACAGCGGCGCTCCGGGTGCTCGGTGATGGCTTTCTCGATTGCCTCGTAGGTTTCGTCCTGGGAATGGCCCTCCACGAACACAAGCTCGGTGCCCCGGCCCATTTCCGGCACCTGTGCGAAGATTCGGGGGATGTTCCCCGCTTCGTTTCTGGCAGGGACGAGAACCGAAACCAGCGGAGGCGGTGCATCCGCTGCCTCAGTTTTCGGACTTGGACGCGCAACGATGTAATTCGTGAGGGCAAACCACCGAAAAGGCCAGACCCTGACGGCATAGCGGTTCAGGAGTGAGGAAAGCAAGGGGATACGAACCGGCAGGAGGATTTCCGGCCAGGCGCGGATCACCTCGAAGCCGGTCAGATACAGCAGGTTGGTCACATCATCCACGGTCAGCCAGTTCTGAGGCAGTGTCGGCGTGGCCATGCCCAGTTTCTGGGCCTGTTCAAGAGGCTTTTCCCAGAGGTGGCTGTAGAGGTTCAGCAGGATTCTGGTCCGGAGATGGCAGAACTTCTGCATTTCCTCGAATACCTTCTGAACGTCCCAGAGGTCGTTCAGGATGTCGGAGAGAATGATGACATCGAACGTCTCATCGAGTTCGAGGTGATGGATATCCTGGCAGATGAAATGAATGTCAGGATGGTGTTGTCTTCCTCGTTCGATCATGGCAGCGGAAAAGTCGACCCCGACACCGCGGGAAGGCTTCAGGGAGGCCAGCAGATCCCCCTGCCCGCAGCCCAGTTCGAGAACCCTTCGTCCTTTCGGAACGAGGAATCGATATGTCCGCTTCAGATAACTCCGGTAGGTGCTTCCCCACTCCTTTCCGCGCTTATCCCTGCGGGCAACCGCATCCCAGTGCTCGGTTCGGGTTCGAGAGAAATGCGTGCCGCTCTGTCTTGCCTGGATGAATTCATTCGTTTCCGGGGAGGCCATCGCTACGGTCACTCCTTTTGGGAATCGGGGGAACCCCGCCGTTCCAGAATCCCGACATGGTCGTCCTCGTAGACGAGCCGAAACGGTCCATCTTCGCCCTGGAACAGTGTGGAGAATACTTCCCGGGCTTCCCGCAGATCACTTTCCCGGAAGGATGGATTCGTAACGAATGAACCGTCACGGAAAGACGTTCCCGGCGCCTTCCAGATCCAGCGACCCGTCATGTTTTTGTTGATAAGAACAACCAGGGGTTTTTCGCGCAGGATCGATTCCTGTTTGATGCCCCACTCTATATGCGAATTCCTGAATTTCGGGGGAACAAAGCTGTAGAAGTCTGCAAGGATTCTTGTGTCCGGAGTATATCGCTCCTCCAGTATCCGTCCCGATGCGAGGCGCATGTCGGATTCCTTGTTCGAGCAGAAAGCCATGGATTGGACCGCGTTCAGGTTTGCCGGGGCGATGAGAAGCAGCAGGGCGAATAGAAGGATCGTCCGTCCACGTTCCTCTATCGAACGGGATAGAACCGACCATCCAACAAAGGACAGGAGCACGATAAACGGGACGAGATGAAAGGCGTATCGAATTTCCCGGGACTTGACGCCCAGGATGATGTGAATCAGGGCGAACAGGCAGTAGGCGGCGATGACGATCCGGTTCAGGGTATCCGGAGTCCGGAGGCTTTCTCTGCGATTCAGGGCGCGGATCAGGGACCACAGAGCGGGAACCAGCCCTGCCAGCAGGACCAGCGAACTTGGCGGTGAAAACGCCCTGTAGAGAACCGGAAACCAGAGTATAGGATTGGCTGGTGCGATCTGTCCCTGTGATCCGACAAACCCCGTCAGTGTGTACAATACGATTAACTTCAGCCAGCGGACGAAGTGAATAAAATTGAAAATGACGTACGGGTTGAAAATAAGCCAGCCCAGCAGAAAACAGGCAAGAAAAAGCGGTGCTTTGCTGCGGATTTTTTCCTTCATGGAAAGGTCCGGACGGTCGTTCAGCAGGGCCGGAACGAAGAGAAACGGAAGGATGAAAATCCCGCCGTATTTCGTTCCGAAGGCCATACCGGCCAGAAATGCCCCCAGGAATGCACTTCGGAACGTGTGCTTTCTAAGGGCGGCCCAGGCGGCGGCCACGATCAGGAGGGTTTGTGTGATATCCGGGTGGATTGTCTGGGACCAGTAATAGATCTGCTGGACGGAAGCCAGAAGAAGGACACTGAGCCATGAAAGCTCGCGGGATTTGACGACCAGAAGAGAGAGGCGTTGAAAGAAGAAGAGGAGCAGGATGAAAGAAAAAACCGTGAGCAGGCGGTAGTTGATGGCTATGAAAGCGACGGTCGTGTCCCGGCTGTAACCAAGAAACTTGAAGAATCGAGCGCTCCAATAGGCCAATGTGTTGAAGAGGAAGCCGTACTGAAACATCCCGTCGGGGGAGACGTCTCCCTCGGCAATGTTCTTCTGGGTTCTGAGGACGGCCGCTGTTTCATCCGATTCGAAAACGGACATCATCTGGATGTTGTCGATTCCAAAATGGATGTTGATCAGGGCGGCCCAGACCTGGACCGCCAGAATCGCGATGACAATGCTGAAGAGCAGGCGGTTCCGGAAATCCTCGTTGTGGAGGAATGCCGGCAAAGCCCGCAGGCTGGATAGACTCGGCATGATGGATCGGATTGGGGATTGTCTACCCCAGCGTGGCGATTTTTACCTTGATGAGGCTTTCGACAAAGGGGTCGTTGCTCTTTCCCAGGGCCTTCTTATAGTATTCCAGTGCCTTCGCCGGATCGTTCAGCGACTCGTGGATCCGCGCAACGTTTCGGAGTGTCATGGACTCGAAGTGGGTACCGCCTGTCGATTTTTCGGCCTTTTCAAATGAAGAAAGGGCGTTTTTGAAATCCCCTTTCGCTTCATAGCAGTAACCCTCCCCCGTATACGCCAGCGTTGTGAGATCGCTCCGGGCTGGGGCATGGGAGATAAAGGCCTGATAGGCCTTCAGGGAGGCATCGTAGTCTTTCAGGAGGTAATGGATATTCCCCAGGCGGAACGATGCCAGGGCAGCCGCTTCGCTTGAAGGATGCCGGGTCACAACCTCCTGAAAAGCCTTGACGATATCCGCCGGCTGAACCTGCTCGCCCTGGGCCTTGTTCATGGCCTGTGCATAAAGTGCGGAAGCGCTCTTTTCGTCCTGCCATCGATAGAGAAACCATCCGCTGGCCGCCAGAGCGATGACCACCACCGCCGCCACGCCGATATAGAATTGTTTTCTGTTTTCCGACACGTACCGGGTTATGTCCATGATCAGGGCCTGAAAGCGATCCGGCCCTTTCAGGTCCAGTTCCAGGTTCTTATCTGCCATTCCTTTCTCCTTTCAGTTGCGGTTCATGATGAAGAACCTGACGGACACAGAAATCGGGCATCCGTACAATCCGCCCGCTCCGGTCGGTGCAGGCATGAACCGAGTATCCCTCCACCATCTTCACATCCCGGTTTTCATCCCAGATTTCGTAGTGAAACTTGATACTTGCACGCTTGAGGTAAGCGATTTCCGTCTCCATCGTCAGCAGCTGGTCGATCCGGGCGGAGACGAAATAGTGACAATAGACGCGGGTCAGGGGCAGAAGAAACGGTTCTCCCGCCATCCGGTCATGGCTGATGCCCATGTCACGGAGCAGCTCCGTCCGCCCGATTTCAAACCAGCGGATATAGTTCGTGTGATAGACAATCCCCATGGCATCCGTGTCCGCGTAGAACACCCGGACCTGGACGCGATGCTTAGGCATGGAGCCGCCCCCGGATGAACCGCTCCATCAGATGGTGCCCGGGAGACAGCAGGATCCCTGATTTTCTTCCCTCCGACTCCGAGTAGGAGGCTCCCAGGCATGGATTCTCGTTGTCCTCGGAGGAAAGGACCGCGAAGGGGCTCGGTTCGGACGAATGGGTGCGGATGGAGATCGGCGTCGGATGGTCGCTTAACACCATTACCCGATAAGGTTTCAGCGTCTCCAGTCCCTTCAGAACCGTCCCGACAACCTTCTCATCGAAATCTTCGATGGCTTTTATTTTCCCTTCGATGTCTCCCGCGTGGCCCATCTCATCAGGGGCCTCCACGTGAACAAAGATGAAGTCCATCTCTTTCAAGGCATCGAGTGCTTTTTCCGCCTTGCCGATGTAGTTCGTATCCGTGAAACCGGTGGCTCCCTCGACCCGGATGACCTTCAGGCCTGCGTATACCCCCATGCCGTTGAGCAGGTCTACGGCCGAGATCATACCCCCACGGAGGCCGTATGTCTCTGTGAGCGGTACGATGCGGGGGGCATGCCCCTGGCCCCACGGCCAGATGCTGTTGGCGGGCTTTTTCCCGTTGACAGTCCGCCGCCGGTTGACAGGATGGTCTTTCAGGACAGGGGCTGCGCTTCGCATCAGGCGTAGAACGGCCTCTTCTCCGTCTCCCTTCGGCAGGCGGGATGCCGCGTTATGCCCAGTGATGTCGTGCGGAGGAGTGGTGAGGAGAGAGGCGTTTCCCCCCTTCCAGACCAGGAGGTGCCGGTAGCTGATGCCGGGGTGGAACCGGAACTCCGCGTTCCCCAGAGCCCGCTGCAGGTCGGCGATGATCTCCGCGGCCTCGTCCGTCCCGATGTGGCCGGCGCTGTAACTGTCCATGATGTCCAGGCCGTCCCCTCCGAGGGTTACGAGGTTGCAGCGGAACGCCACGTCTTCCGGATCGAGACGGACACCCATGTTGGCCGCTTCCAGGGGGCCCCTGCCGCTGTAGACAAGGCGAGGGTCATAGCCGAGAACGGACAGGTTCGCCACGTCGCTTCCCGGCTGGAGACCTTCCGGGATGGTGTCCACGAGGCCGACCAGCCCGGTTCCGGCGATCCGGTCCATGTTCGGCGTCCGGGCGGCTTCCAGGGGAGTCTTTCCACCCAACTCAGCCAGGGGCCGGTCCGCCATGCCGTCTCCGAGGAGAATGACATATTTCATTACAGGTTCTCGTCCTCAATCCGGATCAGGATCGTCTCTCCGTGGACCACGTCGAGCTGGTCGATATGCTTGAGAGCCTCCCGTACATCCTTTTCCCTGGCCTTGTAGGTGGTCATCACGACCGGTACAGCCCCGCCCTGCTTCTTCCCCTTCTGGATGACCGACGCGATGCTGATGTTTTTCTCGCCCAGAATCCCGGAGATCTTCGAGAGAACACCGGCCCGGTCGGCGGCGGTGAAGCGGAAGTAATAGTTCGTCGTCATCTCGTCGAAGGGAACCAGGTGGATGTCTTCGAGGAGATCCTCTTCGAGGGTCCGGTGGGGTACCCTGCCCGAGGTGCCTTTCAGGATTTCCCGGGAGATGTCGACCACGTCTCCGATAACCGCACTGGCAGTCGGCATCATGCCGGCACCCTGACCGTACAGAAAAACCGAGTCTGCTGCGTCTCCCACGAGATGGAAGGCGTTGAAATTCCCGTTCACGTTGGCCAGCAGGTGATTCGATGGAATCATGGTCGGATGGATCCGTGCCTCGACGGCCTGCCCCCGCTGGATGGCAATGGCCAGGAGCTTGATCCTGTAACCGAGTTCCCGTGCGAACTCGATGTCCTGTTCGCTGATCCTCGTGATTCCCTCCCGGTAAAGATCATCGAGGTTGACTCGTTTGCCGTAGGCAAGGGACAGGGTGATCGCCAGTTTGTGCGCCGTGTCGATTCCCTCGATGTCAAACGTCGGATCGGCCTCAGCGAAACCGAGGGCCTGGGCCTCCTTGAGAACGACGTCGAAGGCCTTTCCCTCGTCGGTCATTTTCGTCAAAATATAATTGGAGGTCCCGTTCATGATTCCCAGAATCGACAGGATCCGGTTGGCTACGAGGGATTCCTTGAGTGTCTTGATGATGGGAATCGTTCCGCCGACGCTGGCCTCGAAGCCGATGTCCACTTTTGCGGTTTCCGCGGCCCGGAAGATCTCGTTCCCATGGGTGGCCAGGAGCGCCTTGTTGGCGGTCACGACGTGCTTGCCGTTCTTTATCGCCTTCAGAATGAACGTGCGGGCCGGTTCGTATCCTCCCATCAACTCAATGACGATGTCGATGTCCGGATCGGAGAGGATCGTTTCCGCGTCGGTCGTCAGCAGGTCTCTTTTCACGGAGACGGCACGGGGGCTCTCCATGTCCAGATCCGCGATCCTCTTCAGGACGATCTTCGCTCCGAGCCTCCGGGACAGCATCTCCGTGCTTTCCTGAAGGATCCTGACTACGCCGGTACCTACCGTGCCGAAACCGATCAGTCCGAGCGAGATGGTTTTCATTCGTCGATCCCCTTCCACGAATTCTTTGAAATCCATGCAGGTTGTCGCAGGAGCGAGGCTTTGCGAACCCGCTGTTTCTATATCAGGAAATTCGGATTGTCAAAGCAATTGTTGTCCGGGAATCGAGGAGATTCGGGGCTTGGCGGGGATGAACGGGTCAGGAGGGCTTGTGAATCTTGTGCAGGAACTGATTCATGATGAATTCGTTCATGAGCACTTTTCGCTCCGGCATGGAGAAAAGGAAGGCGCTTTCCACGAATTCGAGTTCAAGGGCCGATGCCTTGTCGAGACGGGGCACGACATCGGACAATTTCTTGACCGTCTCCAGGGCCTTGGGAGAGCGTTTTGCCAGTTCCTCTGCCACGGCCACGGCCTCCTTCATAAAATTGTCAGGGGGGGCAACCTTGTTGACAAGGCCGATGCGAAGGGCCTCCCTGGCTCCGATCGGCTCTCCCAGCATGGTGATTTCCTTGGCCTTGGCCATGCCGACCAACTGCATGAGGGGTCCGAAGAGCGGATTCAGGCCGAATTTCAATTCCGGATGTCCGAAGATGGCGCTTTCCGAGGCGATGATCATGTCACAGACAACGGCCAGGTTGAAGCCTCCGCCGAGGGCAATTCCCCCTACCGCAGCGACTACGGGTTTGCGGAACGTGTAGATCTTGGAAAGGTACCGGACCATGGATCGGAAATAATCGTCGATCCTTTCGTCCGGGATCTCAGACATTTCCTTGATGTCCATGCCTGCGGAAAATACGTACTCACCACCGGTCAGTACAACCGCTCGAACCTCATCATCGTCTCCCAGGAGCAGCAGTGCCTCCAGGAGTTCCCGGCGCATGTCGGAGGACAGGGCGTTCATTTCGTGAGGCCGGTTCAGCGTCAGGACAGCAACGCTATTCCTTTTCTCCAGAAGGATCGTCGCATCTTCCGGCACAGGTTTCATATGGATAATCCTTTGCCTCTCAAGAGAGATACCAGCCTCACAGGGCGAATCCAGGGTACAGGTAATGTGCACCGACGGGACCTGTGGACTGCTCCCGCAGTGCCTTGGTCAGGTAAGAGCGTGTGTCCTGAAGAAGGTAATCGAACAGGGAGGAGCGTTTCTTCGGTGGCCAGACAACCTCGGGGTCCCCCTTGATTCCGGCCATACCGCCGGCAACTCGAACCGCTGCTGTCAAGTCTCCCAACTCGTCCACCAGTCCGAGTTTCATCGCCCTGCGACCCGAAAAAACGCGTCCATCGGAAAAGGTGCGGACGGTATCTTTGGAAAGCTTCCTGTTGACGGCGACCGAGTCGAGAAACTGATCGTAAATATCGTCCACGAGGTCCTGGAGGAGTTCGCGCTCCTCATCCGTCATACCCCGGGCGGGCGTTCCGATATCCTTGAATTTCCCGCTCTTGATCACGGTTGCGCGGACGCCGATTTTCTTCATCAGCTCTTCGGCGTTGGCAAAGTGCATAATGGCGGAGATGCTTCCAGTAATGGTTCCCGGATTGGAGACGATGCGGTCGGCTGCACAGGCGATCAGATAGCCTCCCGAAGCAGCGATGGATCCGAGTGATGCAACGACTTTTTTCTTTTTTTTCAGTTCCAGGATCGCGCCGAAGATCTCCTGGGACGAAGCCACTCCGCCTCCAGGGGAGTCGATTCGAAGGACGACCGCCTTGATGGAAGGATCTTTCCCGAACGATTCGAGTTGCTCCACGGTGTCCTTCGAGGCGGTGATCACACCGTCGATCGGGACAACTCCGACCTTGTCGGCTAGGGAGAGGGACCGTTTGCCCCCCGTCACGTTGCCGAGCGAATACACGGCTGCCAAAAAAACCGCTCCCGCGACAAAGAGCAGCAGCAGGCCGAAGAGGATGGGATGCCTACGGATCATTGCTCAGGAAGTACCTTCCGGGACTTCACCGCTCCGAATCATGCAGTTTCGCGTTTGCCAGTGCCTTCCCCAGGTTGGATCCGATGTTCTCCCGGTTGTTGAGGTACTGCGTCGTGGAGTGGCTGCCTTCTACGGAAGCCTCGTAATCCTTGACGCTCAGGCGGATCTTTCTGTTCTTCGAATCCACACTCTTGACCACGGCGGAGATTACATCTCCCACTGCAAACAGCTCCGAGGGTGATTTCACGCGCCGCTGGCTCAGTTCGGATATGTGGACGAGCCCTTCAATGCCCTCTTCGATCTCAACAAAAATACCAAAATCCGTCAGGTTGGTCACCTTTCCGGAAACGACGGTACCCATGGCGAAACGCTGGGCCAGTTCTTCCCAGGGATTCCTCTCGATCTGCTTGATTCCCAGCGAGAACTTTTCATTTTCCACGTCCACATGCAGAACGACGGCCTCGATTTCCTGTCCCTTCTTGTAGAATTCCGAAGGATGCTTCACACGCTGTTTCCAGGAGATGTCGGAAACATGGACCAGGCCGTCAATGCCGTCCTCAACGCCCACGAAGATTCCGAAATTGGTTATGTTACGGATCGTCCCGCGAATCACCGTTCCCTCGGGATATTTCTGGCGGAGATTCTCCCAGGGATTCTGGGTGGTCTGCTTGAGGCCGAGTGAAATGCGCTTCGATTCCTGGTTGATGTCCAGGATCATGACCTGAACCTTCTGGCCTACCTGGAGCACTTTTGACGGATGGCGGATTTCCCGGGTCCAGAACATTTCCGAGATGTGAATGAGGCCTTCCACGCCGGGTTCCAACTCAATGAAGGCACCGTAATCGGTGACGTTTACGACGCGGCCGTCAATGACGGAACCGACTGGGTACTTATTCAGAATGGTATGCCAGGGGTTGTCGGCAAGCTGCTTAAGGCCGAGGGAAACCCTCTCCTTTTCACGATCAAAGGAAAGAACCTTGACCGTGATCTTGTCTCCCCTGGAAAAGCCGTCTGAAGGCCTGGAGATTCTGCCCCAGGAAATGTCCGTCACATGGAGGAGACCGTCGATGCCGCCCAGATCGACAAAAATGCCGTAGTCGGTAATGTTCTTGATAATCCCTTCGACGATGATCCCTTCTTCGATCTTGGCCAGGGTCTCCTTCTTCAACTCTTCCCGCTCCCGTTCGAGAATGGTTCTGCGGGAAAGCACAACATTGTTCCTTTTTCTGTCGTATTTGAGGATTTCAAAAAGATAACTCTGACCGATATATCGTTCCAGATCCCGGACAGGGCGGATATCCACCTGCGAACCCGGTAGAAAGGCCGGAATCCCGATATCGACGGATAGACCTCCTTTGAGGCGCTCGACGATCGTCCCGTGGATCGGCCTGTTTTGCTCGTAGGCGGAGCGCACATTTTCCCACACCTTGATTTTTGCCGCTTTTTCCCTGGAGAGAACCAGATTTCCGTCCGAATCTCTCTTATCCACCAGAATCTCGATTTCATCTCCGACGGCGACGGTGATATTCCCATCGGCGTCCTTCAGCTCCCGTGCCAGGATGTAACCTTCCGTCTTCCAGCCCACATCCACCATGATCACGTCCTGCCCGATCTGTACGACCTTGCCCCGGACGATTTCACCCATCTGGAGGTTCTGAAGGCTCTGCTCATACAGTTCCTTGAAACCGAACCCCTCATCTGGTTTGTCAGTCTGGATTTCGCTGGATTGACTCTGGTTTTCCCTGTCTGTGTCCTGATTGAATTGCGTCTCGTTGCCGTCGACCATAAACCTGATTACCCCCTGAAATTTTTCAACCCGTATGAATTTAGGCGCGTAACATAGGCACCCTTAAAGATCAAGTAATTTCAAGCAGGGAACGTATCCGAAAATGAGGACGGTACTGTTCGGTTCCACCGATCATCCGGTTTTGCACGGATTCGGGACGGGTTGATTTCAATCCCCGGGGCAAGATCGGGGATTTCCTGTTATCCTGCCGATCACGCAAAGCATTTCATCAACGACCTCTGCTGCTGTCAGGAGAGAGCAATCAATCACGTGAGCATCCTCGGCAATCCTGAGAGGTGCCACAGATCGCCCGCGGTCCTGCAGGTCCCTTTTCCTGATATCCTGCTGTACCGAGTCGAGATTCACGCCGTTTTCCGAGGATTCCAGTTCCCTGTATCTACGGAGCGCCCTCTCCTCAGGAGAGGCATCGAGATAGAACTTCACATCTGCGTCGGGAAAGACCACCGTTCCCATATCCCGGCCCTCCGCTACCAGGGATCCCTGATCGGCGACCCGCCTCTGGACGGAAAGCAGGGCTTCCCTCACCGGGGCTTGTGCCGAGATGTTGGATGCCAGAATGCTGATCGCTTCTGCCCGGATCAGGGAAGTCACATCTTCTCCGTCCAGCAGCACCCGCATGCCGGCATCGTCATGGATCAGACCGAGCCTTGTTCGTTTACACAACTGCTCAAGCGCCTGGGTGTTGGACGCAAGGCCCCCCTCCCGCTGCACCTTGAGCGCCAGTGCCCGGTAGAGGGCACCGGTATCAAGGTAGAGAAAAGACAAGCGGCGTGCCAGTTCCCTGGCCACGGTGCTCTTACCCGCTCCCGCGGGTCCGTCAATCGTGATCAGAAAGGGAGAGCGCATGGAATGGATGGTATGACTTGGAAACGATCATGGATGATTTGATTTCTATCTGCAAACGAGTTCATCAGGGATTCCCTGAATCTGTCTCCTTCTCCCCTTCTCGGAGTTCCCGCGCCTGACGAAGCCGTTCGGCCAGGGGGCCGTCGCTCCTCCATAACCAACAGCTGTCGAGGAGAAGTTCCGGATCCAGGTGCTGCCGAAGAGCGGATTCTTCGTCTCGCAGACGGCTCATGATGGTCCAAAGCCCCTGGACGGCGCCGGAGCTCATGGTCATGATCAGGTTGGTCAAGTGCTGGCAGCCTGCCCTCTTGCCCAGCAACTCCCTCACCTCGTTGGTGAAACCGGACCGGATCCGCATGCCGACGAGACGGCGGATGGAATCCCTGACGTCGGTACATTCTTCAATGGGAACATGGGGCATCTCCGCTTCGGCATCCAGAATGGTCAGATCCGGAACACTCAGGGTCATTCGTGCAATCATGCCATGAATGACGCCGGGGTCGTGAACCCGATTCGCCGTGTAGAGGAAAAACGGAACATACCGTTCATCCGTTAGGGATGCCTCCACGAAGAGATTGCCATCCGGTGTTTCGTAACAGTCAATGCCGATATTTCTCGAGTGAATCCGCTCTTTCTGTTTCATGAAAAGGTCAACATCTCCTTCAGGGGGAAAATCCGATCTCCCGGGCGTAGGATAACTGCCTCCGCCATGGAATACCCGGATGGGCTCGATCGAAAGGCTCCGTTCCGATGATGCGGAGGGAATCTTCATCGATTTCCACGGGATGAGTACCGGATAGAAATCCTGAATCCTCCGCGATCGTCGGGTTCTTTCCGGGAAGGCAGTCACAGTCCACGGTTATATTGAGCAATGCATTAATCAGGAGAGCCCTGCCCTCCATCATCCGCCAGACGGAGGCCGCGGTTTCCACGAGTTTTTCCTGAAAGACGGTCACATCCGTATCCCAGAGAATCCTCAGGGCTACTTCCGGGCAGGCTCCGATGCACTGCGCACATCCGATGCAGGCATCCAGATCGTACGTTGGAAAGCTGCTTTCTTCCATACAGGCGGCGCCGGCAGGGCAGACCGTAACGCATACGCCGCATCGCGTGCATCGCGATTCATCGAGCGCAGGGGACACATCGGCATGCATGCGCTGCTTTTGTGCCCGGGAGGCAAAACCCATGGAGAGGTTCTTGATGGCGCCTCCGAAGCCCGATGCCAAGTGGCCCTTGAAGTGCGAGAAAACAACAAAACCATCCGTCCGTTCGAATACATTCGCCACCTGAACGGACTCGAAATGGAGGTAACCGGCGGGGATGGAAACGACATCCCGTCCGTCCAGGCCATCCGCAATCAGGACGGGACACCCCAGGAATTCTTCTGAAAAACCGTGACTGGAGGCGGTTGCCAGAGAATCTTTCCCATTCCGTCGGCTTCCGGAATACAGCACCGTTGTGTCGAAGACGAACGGACGTCCGCCATGGTTCCGGACCCAGTTGATGACTGCTTTTGCATAATCGGGGGGGAGGAAACTGCGATTCCCCCTTTCACCCCAGTGAAGCTTGATGCCGATGCTGTCACCGGGATGAAAGGGGTATGCAAGGCGTTCCAATTCTACCTGGAGAGTGTAAGCCCAGGATTCGATTTTTGAATGTTGCTCCCTGTAATGATCGTTAGAGGACAAAAATGAT
Organism: Syntrophales bacterium; assembly: GCA_035363115.1. Classification (NCBI taxonomy): domain Bacteria; kingdom Pseudomonadati; phylum Thermodesulfobacteriota; class Syntrophia; order Syntrophales; species Syntrophales bacterium. The sequence goes on from DAOSEM010000002.1 coordinate 506,414, forward strand.
CCTCAAACCGGCCACGTAATAATACCAGCCGGTTCCGGCCGTGGCCGATGAACCGCCGCCGGCGGGAGAGTTCCCCCACTCGCCAGTCGCCTCGACGGCCATCCGGTTGCCGAATCGATACCCGATCAGGCCGCTCACACCGCCGAAAATGCCGTGCTCATGCTGGTCATTGCGCGTGAAATCCTGGTAGCCTGCATAAGGCGTGACGCTCATGTAAAACGGCATTTCGTAGTAACCGAAGGTCACAAACATGGAGTGGGCCCTGTAGTCATCCGGATCAAAGTAGCCCCCTCCGCTCTGACGGCGGAAATCCATGTGGCGAAACTGGTAGCCAACGGAAACGAAAGGTCTTCTCAAAAGGGTATAGGCGATGCTTGCCTGAATGTCGTCAGAACCGTTGCTGTCGGAATATTCGCGATGGGTGAAGGTACCCAGCACGGTGATACGGTCCGTGGGGCGCTGATTGATCCAGCCCTGGAAAGTCTTGGCCCTTATGTTGTTGTCCGTGAGCGACACAAGATAATTATATGGTTCATTTGCCACATAGGCTCCAACAGATCCCCAGAGCACGTCAATATCCGCTTTCCCGTGCCAGGTAAAAAACTTGCCGTCCGACAGTCCGACTCCTCCCCCGAGTCCGCCGTACCAGGGCATCCTCGCATAGGTCGAGAGCTGGACATAGTCCGTCTCCTTGCCCGTATTCATGGGGAAAGCATTTCCTGCGTCCGTGTACCCGGTGGTCTCACCCTGCAGTCTCAGACGGGAATAATCGATGTTCGTTCTGAAGTTGGCCAGCCAGAACTGGGTTCCCCCGTAGAGGGTCGTTACCCGGTTGTCGTCGTTGTCGTAGTAGAAATTCGTTCCTGCATAGAGCCTGGGGCGCATCGTCCAGTCGCGTTCAACACGCATATCGGAAAGCTCTTTTTGCTCTGCGGCGTTTCGGGGCTTCAGGCGTGCGATGCTGTCGTCGGTGGCGGTTTTGTTCCCACTTGCAAGGAACCCATATGTCTGGCCTGCGCGGACATCGAAGTCGTCCGATTTTGCCAGAAGGGCCTTGTACAGCTGGTCCGCCTTGCGGAAAAAACCCTTCGACCGAAGGGCATTCGCTTTGGACAGGCTGGCGTCACGGTTTTGGGGGTCCTTGGCCAGAACAACGTCGGCCTGCCGGATGCAAGCATCAAATTCGCCCTGCCAGAGCAGTACCTGGGCCAACTGGACGCGAGCCCCCATGTTGGAGGGGTCCTTCTCGATGATATCCTTCAGTTCCTGTGCGGATTTTTTGTGCATTCCCGCCCAGGCCATAACCGTCGCCATCTCCATCCGGGACGCAATCGGGAAGCCGCGGGAGAGCTCCAGCGCCTTTGCGTATTTTTCTGCCGCAGCCGGATATTTCTCGCCTTCCGCGAGGACGTCTCCTTCCGTTTTCAGTTTATCCGCCTCCGGTCCCACGGCCTCGACAGCGGCCTTTCTGGTATCCAGGACTTTTTGAATTTCTGCCTTTAGATTCTTCAGTTCCTGCTCCTGATAGGGATAGGAAGGCTTCGCCGTAGGGATCATGTTTTGTGTGGTGGCAACATCCCCCTTCTGAAAGTATGCCCAGGCCAGTCCGATGGCGGCGTCGAAATTTTCGCCCCCCTTCAGCAGCTTGTTATAGATCTGGATGGACGCATCAAGCTCGTCCTTAATCCGGAGAACGTGTGCCTTCACCAGCAGGGCATCCGGGTCGTCAGCCTGTGCGGCCAGAACAGTATTGACTTCCGCCAGGGCTTCATCATTCTTGCCAGTCCAGAGCATGACCTTGGCCAGATGGTTTCTTGCCTTCGTGTTTTTGGGATTTCTTTTGAGGATGGAGCGCAATTCCCCGGCAGAGGCATCCAGCTTTCCTCCCCAGGAAAGACCGATGGCAATGTCCGTCAGTTGATCTTCAGGCAACCGGTCCCGAAGGTCTGGCAATGCCTTTAAATACACATCCGCAGCCTTTTCGTGCTGTCCCTCCGCGGTGTAAATGTCTCCGAGCTCCTTTAAAATGGTCGCCCTCTCAACACTGTCTTTTGCCCCGGCAAGGCGTTTGTTGAAATCAGCTTCGTCGGCGGCAAAGGCGGTTGTCAGGCAACACAGAAAAGCCGCAAGCAGAAACAAAGAAACTCTCTTCATTCGCTTCTCCTTAAGAAGTTATTTATAAACAATGATACGATGACAATCGGCACAGATCATTCAGTGTGCTGATCAAGCTGCAGACGTCGTCGCAGCCTGTTTCTTTTCGCCCTTGTGGCGAACCGTTTCCCACTGCCCACGCCCGAAGATGAACTGGAAGAAGGCGGAGAACCTCCAGAAGGAGTTGATCTGTCGATAACCAAAGTTCTCCAGTGCCCCATAAGCAAGCATAACGAACAGGTCGGTCCATTTCGGATAGCGCCGGTATGTCAACTCCTCAAGGAAGATTCCGGTGGTGGACAAAAAGATGCCGTACCCGATGGCCAGGAAGAGGAACAGCATGAAGAAATCGTAATCGATCATTCCCAGAATGTAGGAAATGATGACAATGATGTAACCCAGGAATTCAATGATGGGACTGACCATCTCGATAAACACGTTGTACGGCATCGCGAACATGCCCAGACGGCCATATCTCGGATTGAATATCGTCGTCTTGTGTTCCCAGATGCTCTGGATCATACCGAGATGCCATCGGCGTCGCTGCCTTCCGAGCATTTTCAGGGTTTCGGGAACCTCCGTCCAACAGATCGGATCGGAAACGAAACGGATCACATATGGATCACCCTTGAGGCTGTAATGTTTGTGCAGGCGCACAACAAGCTCCATGTCCTCCGTCACGTTCCCCTGTTTGAAACCGCCTACCGTGATAACGGCGGCCTTCTGAAACATGGAGAAGGCTCCTGAGAGGATCAGGTTGCAGTTCAGCGCGTCCAGGCCGACCCGACCGAAAAGGAAGCTTCGCAGATATTCGACAATCTGAAATATGGCGAGAGAATTGTGTCGGGGGAGCTCAATCTGCTTCATGACCCCATTCTCTCTCTTGACGCCGTTGAGCACGCGAACGACGCCGCCCGACGCAATAACGGGAACCGTACTCTGGACAAGCGGAGTTACCAGACGGATGAGGGATTCCGGTTCAAATACAGAGTCCGCATCGAGCGTGCATATATATGGGCTTTTGCAGACATTGATTCCACAGTTGAGAGCATCCGATTTGCCCCCGTTTTCCTTGTCTACCACAATCAGATTGGGAATTTCGCTCGTGTAGTAGAATCCCCGGACCGGCCTCGTTTTGATGATATCCCTGTATAGAGGATCGATTCTTCGCAGGTTGTAATGCTTGATTAACAGTTGCAGCGTATCGTCCGTGGAACCGTCGTTGATGACAACGATCTCTGTCCATGGATAAAGGAGTCCCCGTACGGATTCAATGGTCCGGATGATGACGCTGCGCTCGTTCCGGGCGGGGATCAGGACTGCTACAGGAGGCATTTCCGAGCGGTTTTCCAGATCCCGGAAAGGAGCGTACCGGATCCTCCGGATATGTCGGAGAATGACGATCAAGGCGATGGCCAGGAGAACGGAATACACCGCATTGACCAGGCCGAAGTAAAAACCGATGAAGTAGTTGAAACCGATTACGATGGTTTGAAGGATCTCGTTCATTGGGCACCGCCAGCATTCAGGATACTTTGAATTTCAGTTCGAACTTGGGGAGAACTGGAAGCCGATTCCAGGGCATCGCGAAGCGGCGAAGAAAAACCGAGTTGATGCATCAGCTGGAGAATCCGCTTTGATTTGCTTTTCCTGTCGCTTTCGCGGTCTCCCAGGTAATCGATGAGCCCCAGGACATAACCGCTTCGCTGAATCTCTTCACAGATGCTTTCCTTTGCATATCGATCCGGAGTTTCCATGAGTTCACGGAACGAATCGATGGATGCTTCACCCATTTCGGAGAGGGCGAACGCGGCGGCGTCCCTCACCTGCCACTTTTCGTCAAGCGCGAACTTCTTCAGCATCTCCATGTAATGATCGCATTTTATCCTGCCGATGGTCTTCGCGGCCTGCAGTCGAACGAACCACACCGGATCCGAGACGAGAGGCTTGAAAACAGCGGGATCGCAGGAATATGAAGCATTGTCTTCCCTGCCCAGGAGACGAAGCGCCTTTCCCCGAACCTCCGGATCCGAGTGGGAAACGAGGGTAACCGCCATATCGAACATCTCTTTGTGCGGAGGGAAGCCGATCAGCGTCTCGACGAGCAGGGCGAGAATCTTCGGGTCGGAAGTTTTCCCTGCATATTCTATAATCGTTGCACTGGCCCACGGTTCAAAGAGGAGAAGGGATGTCTGAATGGTTTTTGAAGATACGTTTTCATTCTTCATCAGTTTGGGTAGGGCATTCAGCAAACGATGAAGAGCATCCCGCTTCCCGATTCGGCAGAGAGCCCGGAAGGCAACGGTGGATACTTCCGATTTTGGATGATCCAGAAGTTTGCTGAGGGGCTCCAGTGAGGATGGGTCGCCGATCCGCCCCAGTTTATCGGCCGCCATCGACAAATCGATGGCGGAACGGGCCGAAAGCAGAGATTGGTAATGCTTGGTGTAGCCGAGAGCGGTAAACAGGCGCCTGGCAAAGGCTTTCTGGCCTTTTCTTTCGGCAAATTCGAAAATAACGTCCTCAAGAGCGACCCATTCGACAGAACCCTTGCGAACGGCCGATTGCCACTGGCTGACGGAGAATCTATCTATCGCCGTGATGGAATCGATCTCCGCGAGTTTGGTTCGGAACTTGTCTCTGAGTTGGTCAATTGTAGAATAACGGCGTTCGTTCCTGATCCTTCGGAATACCGAAGCGATAATGAAACCAAGAACGAACGAAAAGACCGACAAGATAGAGACGATCAGGATCAGTCGCAAATCACCCATATCATCTTCCGCCTCTCTGTAATTTTTCGTCGGACTTATACATCCATATATCTTTTTTGTCTAATGGTTTTAAGAAAATAGACCTATACCTTTCGGTATAGTCCGAAAGCCTTCGCCTCCCTGCCTGATAGACATCCTCAATATATATGAATGGTTGATTGGTCTCCCGGTTCACGAAAACAAATCGTCTCGACAAAAAAGATCCTGAATGGTAATCACGCCGGACGAACCCATTTCCGTTCGCAGAAAAAATCAATGAATTGAGGCGTAATATGAACAAGAATTCAAAGGATTGCAACCGGAAAAGGAGGATGACGACCACTTTTTTTTCTGCGGCCTTCTTTCTGCTATTCCTATCACAGGGCTGGTGTGCCAATTCCGCCTCTTCGGCGGGCATGGCCGTTACGCCTGCACATGTTACGGTTCTGATGTATCACAAGGTTTCCGACAATCCGGAAGAGTCGCCGGATCATACGCTGGTTCGAGTGGCCCGCTTTGAAGAGCAGATGAAATATCTAAAGGATAACGGTTACACGACCATCGATCTCTATGATCTGAAAGCATATATGGATAAAAAAATATCTCTTCCCGAGAAATCGGTCGTCCTGACATTTGACGACGGCTGGAAGAGCGTGAAGAATGCCATACCGATCATGAAAAAATACAACTTCAAGGCAACCTTCTTTATCGTGCTGGAGTACATCGACGGCGCCTATCCCGCCTTCCTGACCTGGGAGGAATTTTCGGAGATCCTGGCCGATAGAAATTTTGATGTCGGCTGCCATTCACATACACATCCCTGGATACCCGGAAACCATCTCATTTCCTGGCTCACCGGGAAGACTCCGAACCGGTCGCGGTCCGATGTCGTGGCAGAGGTCGCCGGAGCGAAAAAGAGTATGGAAGATAAGCTCCAACGACCGATTGTTCATTACTCCTGGCCCAGCGGATGGTACAACGCAGAACTGCTCGCTATCGCCCGGGACTCCGGATACATCACGACGGTGACCACGGACCAGGGTGTGAACATGCCTGGCATGGATCCCATGAAAATCCGCAGATACCCGGTTTACGGGCAGTTTTCGATAGAGCAGTTCGGGCAGCTTCTCACGACCAATTTCGGAGACGTGTCTCCGATGGCCGGATCGGTTCCGGCCGGGAAAGACGCGGCATCCGGTTACCCGACACGCAAATAAGCATATGAAAACAAATATTATGGAGATAAGAATGAACGGACTTCTGCGTCTGGTTTCGTTGATCGTGATTTCAACCTTCCTGCTTCTTCCAGCCCCACCTACGGCTCATTCCGCGGAAAGCCCGGCGGACCGGGCGTTGAACCTGATGAAACAAGGAAAGCCGGAGCAGGCGGTGACCCTCCTGTCGACGCCGAAAGCAATGAAAGATGCAGGGCTTTCGTCCATCCAGGGTTGGGCCTACCTTCGTCTGAACGATCCCGACGGTGCGGAAAAGGCTTTTCGCCGCAGCATCGGACTCCGGGAAAAGCAATCGGATGCCCACTGTGGTCTCGGGTATGTGAATCTTCGTCGGGGCCTTCCCGTGGATGCAATGGTCTCTTTCAAAAAGGGTCTTGAACAGGGCAGGATGAACATGGATTGCATGGCCGGACTCGCCATGGCGCTGGAGCAGACCGGGGACAGGACGGGGGCGAAGCAGGCCGCGGAAACCGTTCTGAAAAAAGACAAAACCAATGAACTGGCCCAGGCTGTACTGCGCCGTCTCGACCTGACGGAGGAAAGGCCGCCGGAAGATCCGATTCGAATCGCCCTCGATACCTACCGGAAAGGCGAATGGGGGGCGGCCCGGATTCTGCTGAAGAAGATCGCTTTCGACGGGAAAATGAACGAAACGGTTCTGTCGGCCCTGGCGGACTGCCATTACCGGCTGGGGAACGTTCCGGAAGCTGCGGACGTCTATCGCCTCATGATGGAGAGAGGAATCGGCACCGAGATGGCCAGGCTTCAGCTTTCGAGAATCTATGGCATCCGGCCGGGGGACGTCCAGTGGTGGCAGAAATCGTCCCCGCTTACAAGGGGCAGACCGGCGAAAACACAGTTTCTCTATCGTGCAAAAGGGGATTACTTTGAATACTTTGACGGAAAGGATTGGAAGCGAACCTACCTTGTCGGCATGAACATCGGTCCGGCCGCTCCCGGCGAGTACCCCTCGACGGCCCCCAGGGATGTGGAGGCATACGAGGTCTGGTTTGATCAGATTGCCGCCATGGAATCGAACATGATCCGGGCCTATACGATTCTACCCCCGGCATTTTACACGGCACTGAAAAGACACAACGAAAAGGCGTCCCGACCGCTGTGGCTCCTGCAGGAGGTCTGGCTCACCGAACGGGAGGACACGGTTGATCTTTACGACAGCAGATGGCGGGACGAATTCAGGGAAGAAGCACGACGCGTGGTCGACCTTCTCCACGGGAATGCCGTGATTCCTTACCGTCCAGGGCATGCCGCCGGGATCTACACGGCGGACGTCTCCCCTTACGTTTTCGCCATCGGACCGGGACGGGAAGTGGAAACCTCCATCGTCCTGGGAACCAACCGGCTGCACCCGAACAAGACATCCTATAAAGGCCGCTATATCGAGGTGAAAAACGGGAACCCGAGCGAGGTGTGGTTTGCAGAGACAATTGATTATGTCGCTTCCTATGAAATGGAGAGGTACAACGCACAGAGGCCGATGACCATCGTGAACTGGCCGCCATTGGATCCCATGAGCCATGTCACCGAGGCAAACTATGCGGAAGAAATGGCGATGCGCGGGATCCCCGTCGCCGCGACGACCAAAGACATGAATGACAGTGACGCCGTTTCACTCGACGTCATGAAACTGAACGCTACATCCACCTATCCCGCCGGATTGTTTGCGGCTTTTCATGTCTACACATACTGGCCGGACTTTCTCATGTATGACAGGGAATACCCCAAAACGCGCGATGATCTCGGTTCGAACCGGTATTACGGGTATCTCCTCGACCTGAAAAAGCACCACCGCGGCATGCCCCTCCTCGTCGCCGAGTACGGGGTCCCGACCAGTTGGGGAATCGCCCATGTACATCCAGACGGATGGCACAACGGCGGGTTCAGCGAAAAAGGCCAAGCCGAGCTCCTGGATCGCATGACCAGAAATATCAAAGATTCCGGCTGTGCCGGCGGTCTCATCTTCGCGTGGCTGGACGAGTGGTGGAAATCCGTGGCCGACAATTTTACCCGGCCCTTCGATCAACCCCCCGAGCGCCGCACATTCTGGCAGAACATGCTCAATCCGGAAGAAAACTTCGGCATCGTCGGGTACAGGCCGAACGCCACGGTACCCCTCCTGCGCGGGAATGACAGCGACTGGGAAAAGGCAACGACCATTTCGGCCGACTCATCTCCAAAAGCCGGACGGATTCGAGCGGTCCGTGCCATGTCCGACTACGCTTACGTCTATCTCCGTATCGATTTGGATAAGAGCCGGTCGGTGATCGACTGGAAAAAGGAAGCCTTCTGGGTGGCCCTGAGCACCCTTCCTGGCCGCGCCGGAAGCCGGGAACTTCCCAGACCGGCCCCGCGCATTACGGACGGCGCGACGTTTCTCCTGAAGTTCGACCGTCCGGATATGGCCACCCTGCTCATTGCCCATGGTTTCAATCCCAACCAGTGGATTGTCGATACCGGCGTGCCGGGTGGACGCCTTATTCTGCGCAAAAAAGACGTCAAACTCGGCGTCCTGGAGAGGTCTTCTTTCGAAGAGATGATGATACAGGCCAATCCTCCCCGCTGGGGGAGGGACGGGAGCATCTTCCCGCCCATCTTCGTCAACAGGAGTGAATTGCCCGCCGGCACGGCCGATCCCGCCTTGCCCGGATCGTCAACCCTGGCCGCCTGGAACGTCGATAAAACAGGCTCGATGATCGAGGTCAGGATTCCCTGGGGGCTGCTCTATGTGGCCGATCCGTCCACCCACCTCTTCTATGGGGGAACGGACGGGCAGGCGGAGCCGGTCTTCACCAAGGGCGGCGCCATCGGGATTGCGGCCATGCACTTCACCGTCGGCGAGTCCGGACCGCGTTTCCAGGAGAGTCTCCCGCACTCGGTCAACAACAGGATCAATCATGCATTGCCGGCATATGCCTGGGCGGAGTGGAATGAAATGCAGGTCAAGCCTTACATGAAACCGGCCTACTATAGCCTTCAGAGAAGCTTCCGGCAGATGCTGACCGAGATGAAGAAATGACTCTCTGAATCGGGAGGGTGGGAGTCCGAGAGGTGCGGGAGGTTCTCAGCGAGCGCCGGCGAAGCAGGCTCCGAGTTTCTCCATGCCCCCCCACCGCTTCAGAAGATCCATTCCCATGGCGTTGATCTCGTTTAAGGTCTTCGGCTGCTCATCGCCGGTTCCAGGGAAGATCAGGTACTGGATCCCGCTCTTGGTCCCGCCGATTCGCGCATCCGGATCCACGCCGAGTGCCGTGGCGAGGGCGATCGATCCCTCTCCGATGCCGGTCTTGGGCGCCTGATCCGCAAGGATGGCGAAGGAATACAGGCCGTTCTCGGTATTTCTTACGATTGCGATATCCCCCAGACAGGCCCTGGCGTCACGCCGGCATTTGCCATCGGGGTGCATGACCTGTTTCGGCAACGCAAGATAGGGGATTTTTTCAGAGTCAACGTATCTGTGCGGGTCTGTCCGCCTCTTCGTCCTGTCGTAAAGGCTCGTTGTGGAGACGTAGTACCCGGGGGCGGGATCCGTGGAATTCTGGATGTACGGTTTCCTGTTCGCCAGGACGATTCCGACCCAGTTTCCCTGCTCGTCCTTTCCGTGTGCATTATCGTCTATGCCGATGTTTTTGGGATGGTATGCATGGGGTGACCCGTCCGCGTCGATGGTCATGCCGGTCTGGAAGAAGAAGACGTCATACCCGCGCTGCTTCCAGACGGCAACCTTCTCACCCTTGTTGTCGACCACCTGCCAGACCATTCGGTCGCAGAAAGCCCTGTTCGGTGATGCCGCTTCGAGACGGCCGGGACCGTGATGAACGAACGTTATATACAAGCAAAAGGTCGCGATCAGGACAAGAGAGGCAACGATGATCCCCGTTCTCTTCCTTGCGGATCGACCATGTTCTTCATGCAAATGGCTGCCTTGTGACTTCATACAGATCCAACTGAAAATTCCGCTCTGGCTTCACCCCGCCCTGTGCTTCACAATCCTGAATCAGGCGTCATCGTTTCCCTTGCTCAAAGGCCTTTCAACCGATGCCTCCGCAGTTGGAATCCCGACCGAATTATAGAAAGGGAATGTACATTATCCGACACAGGAATGGTTTGCAAGTGGATTGGGGCTGTTTGAAGGGAAAGAGACCATCCGGATGATCCACCGCGGGATCGGTCAAATCCATTTCATCCAACGGAAAGAAACGCACTGTATATTCGGCAGGCGGATCCCTTAATCATCAGAGGCGGTTTCCAGGAGCCGGACCTCATCGAGGAGACTGCGCACCCTGGCCGGATCCTTCCGGAAACGGATCGGCCGGCCATTGTAGTCCGTCATGTTGGTAAGCGTGCAACTGTCCACGCCGGCGGGACGGACGGTCCGAACGGCCTCCCGGACATTGTCGGGCGAGATGCCGCCGGCCAGGATCACCGGGATGCGAACCCTGCGGCACAGGGCGGAGGCAATCCCCCAGTGGCAAATCTTCCCGGTGATCCCAACGAATCCCTCCACGGGCTGCTGACCGGAAGAGGCGCCGGCCGTCCATCCCAACCGCGTATCGGTCATAAAGAAATCACAAGTATCGACGAGCAGGGATGCGACTCGAAGAACCGCCCGTTCTGCGGTCTGGGCGTCCGGCAGGTCCGCCTCCGGAACGGGGACGGAGCGAATGATGCTGACATCCGGAAACTCTCGGCGCACCCGTTCGTGCAACCGGTCCATCCGCTCGCACGATTTCTCTATGCCATCATGGTCCTGGAGAGGAATATCGTCGCAGAAATGAACCAGGCCGGGCCTGTAATATTCCAGAGCCCGGAGAATCTCATCCGTTTCTGTAAGCAGTGGAATCAGGGTGCTTTTCGATGGGGAGTGATTGATCAGTTCGATGGACTCCCTGAGAAGGGGCTGTTTCCACTCTTCACGGAAGAGGATCACACCGCCGATGTGGTCGACGCCCAGCTCAATGAGCGGTCCCGCCTCCCGGGGCTCCTGAACTTCGTAGATCTGGACGAGGATTTTTTCCATCCGGAAGCTACGAAGGGATGAAGTCCCGATCCCGTGCGACTGTCATGCCGATCGCTCCCGTCGGGCAGAAATGGCTGCAGACGCCGCAACCAATACAAATGTCATCATGGATGGCAGCCAGGTCTTGTGAATCCAGGTAGATGGCATCCATGGGGCATTCATCCACGCAGATTCCACACCCCGTACACGACGACGCCTCGACAACGGCCCGGTACCGGCTGGGAACGAGCAGACTGTTCGTCTCCTCTTTCCGGGCGTAGGGGAGGCCGACACAACAGCATTGGCAGCAATTGCAGATCACCGTTCCAATCCCGGCCTTGTTTTCGGTCAGGTGAACCAGCCCTGCTTCCTCGGCGCTGCGGAGAATCGCCTTTGCTTCCTCGACGTCGATCCGCCGGCCCGTGCCGCGCTTGATGGCGTATTCAGCCCCCCGGTTCATCTGGAGACATACCTCCAGCGGTTTGTCGCACTTGCGCATGATCATCCGGCACGGGCACTTCGTCACGGCGAGCAGGTCCGCGCTTTCGACGATCCGGCTGGCATCCTCGTAGGCCAGGACATGGCTTTCGGGCTCGATCTTTTCATGGATGGGGATCACCCGGAAGAACGGGGGGGCCTGGATTGCCTTCAGCAGGGCCGGCACCTGCGGGTACTCTTCCTCCGTATAGCGGCGCCAGAGATCGAGCAACTCGCCGGGAGCTTCCGGCCAGAGGCTCGATGCATCGTGAAACTGGATGATGTGCCGCGGCATCCGATAGATTGGCCGGCCGTCTTTGAAGGACTCGAAGACGAGACCCTTCCGGAAGAGAGACTGGAGGATGGTATCCATCTCCGGCCGGGGTTTTTCGAACCGCTCCGACAGATCTTCCACCGATGCCGGCAGGGCATTGACCAGGCGAGCCTCGTCCTCGGAGCAGACAACCTTCCAGATGAGGGGGACAATATCGGATTCCCCCGCGCCGACTTTCTTCGACAGTTCCCGGTAGACATCCCCGTCAGGCATTCCGTTCCCTCTCCTCCCCCGGTCCTTTCCATGAACCGGGAGCCTTTTCGAATGACATCGTTCCGTCTCCGGAATCAGCAGGCCGCGTCCTCTTCCGGTTCGGCCCATACGATGTGGTCCTTGTTGACGATCATGACCTTGCTCTCGGCACTCTGGGTTGTTACATCGTAAAGGACAATGAAAGGATTCTTAGACTTGGCAAAGATGTCGGAGACCCTCTTTTCATCACCCAGATTGATTCTTCCCCGCAGCAAGGATCCGTCAACCGTCCTGATGGAAACCAGACTCTCGGTGACCTTGGCCGACTTTTTCGAACCGGCTTTTTTCATGACCGACCTCCTCTTTTATCAAGTGGTGTTCTCATGGGATTCCACTTTTCCATCGTTCGCTGCCGCCAGACAATACCGGATGGATTCAAATGCTTACGGCACATCCGGTTGCCGAGCGCCTTTCGAGGTTACTTCCCCTGCAAATTTCAAGCTTTATAAATGAACGACGTCTCATAGTCAAGGTGGATCCTCATCAATCTCCGGATATCCTCGACATTGCTGCATAGAGGCGAAGGCCGGATCTTTCCAGGGCGGCATTGGTGGTCCAGGCATCGTTTCATCCCAATGGAAGGGAACGGTTTCAACATGTAAAATCATTACGCTAAACTGAAAAGCAGAGGTTCATTGGTGATGGCGCGATCATTGCTTTAATCTCATGATCATGCACGAGGAGGGAACCATGGAATCCGTAAGTCGTATCGCACATTCAAGAGAGCCGATGCATTCAGCATCGACAAGAACCGGTATTACTGCCCGACCGGAAAAAACACACGGAGGAGGTATGGCAACCAGGGCGGCCGCAGGGGAAGATTTTGCCGATGTCTTCACGCATGTGGAGGAAGGATCGGGAAGCGGAGAAGTGACGGGTGCGACCGAATCGTCGGGATCCGATCCATCATCCTTCAGGGCGAAAGCAGAGGGAACGGGCCTTATGGCGGTCCTGGAAAAACTTGCCGCCCGCAGCGCCTTGAGACCGGAAGTCAGGGGATTGCAGAACGCTGCTGAACGGATCCGGGAGAACATGGAACGCCAGGGACTTACCGTGCCCTTATTGCCTGTCGATGAGGATGTCTACCCGATCGTGTCACCAGGCACGGGGAACGAACCAGTGGAAGAAATTCAGGCCATCGCCGAAAGCGCTGAAGAGGAAGCATATGATCCAATACCATTGGCTCCCATGGCATCGTCGGATGGTTCACCCGCTCTGACGGAGGATCCGGTTGCCATTATTGCCGAGAATCAGACCGTGTTCTTCAACGAAGAGGGATGAGCGATGCCGGAGGGAAATTGCACTCCCGAACCCGTTCCACCCGTTCCATCGTTTCCGCGTCCCTGTGTGAATAGCGATTTAATGGAATCTCTGGATTTCAGACCTCATGTTGTGAAATGATATCGTGCCGATTTAATGAATTTCGGTATTCTCTGCGGCCCGCAGGTTGCGGTTGATAACACCCGAAGGATGGATCGGATGAGCGGGAATAAGAAGGCCAGGGAGCCGTTTGTCCATGAACTGGATGCCCGGAAGGAAAAAGTCGCCCGTCTTGAGGACACTCTTCAGGATAAAGCGGTGACCGCCGACCGACAACCTGTCGAGGAGGAGGTCCAGCGGTATCGCTTCATGGTGGAAAACGCGGGAAGCGAGATCTACCTGGTTCGTCGCGATGGCAATATCGCCTTTGTAAACCGGGCGGCTGCAACGAGTCTGGGCTATACAGTCGATGAACTGCTGTCGATGAACGTCCGGGATTTCGATCCACGGTACGGTCCAATGTTTTCCCGTCACTTCGACGAGCTGAAAGCAGGCGATCTCCCGCCCTTTGAAACAGTACATATTGCCCGGGATGGACGCGGAATCCCCAAGGAATTCAAATCGTCTTACCTGAAGGTTGGAAACGAAGAGTACATCTGCGGCTTCGGCCTGGATATCACCGAAAGGAAGCGGGCCGAAGAATCACTGAAGAAGAGCGAGGCGATGTACCGCAGCGTCATCGAGAATATCCAGGAGGTTTACTATCGGACCAATCGGGAGGGCCGGCTGGTCTTGACGAGTCCGTCCGGAGCGGCGATGTTCGGATACGAGCGGGTGGAAGACATTCTCGGCACGGATGTGCAGAGCCTCTGGGAGGACCCCGGTGAAAGACCCAGGCTTCTCGCGGAGGTTGCGAAGCACGGAAGCGTGGAGGATTATGTCGGTCTCATGAAGAGAAGGGACGGCAGCGTGTTCATGGCATCCCTGAGTGTCCATTTTTACCGGAACGACGAGGGAAACACGCTTGGGACGGAGGGCATCATCCGGGATGTCACGGAGCTGAAAAGAGCGGAAGCGGCCCTGAAGAAAAGCGAAGAGACATTCCGGAAGGCGTTTCACACAAGTCCCGATGCAATCAACATCAACCGCCTGTCCGACGGCATGTTCGTGTCGATCAACGACGGATTCACAAAGGCAACCGGATACACGGCGGAAGACGTGATCGGCAGGACCCCGTCGGAAATCGATCTCTGGCTCCATCCGGAAGACCGGGATCGGATGGTCGGGACCATGATCGAACACGGCGAGGTCCGCAACCTGGAGGCCCCTTTCCGGAAGAAAAACGGTTCCATCGATATCGCGCTGATGTCCGCCTCCATCATCGACATCGACGGCGTTGCCCATATCCTGAGCATCACACGCGACATCACGGAGAGAAAAAGGGCCGAAGAGGCGGTCCGGGAGAGTGAGAGGCGCTTCCGCGACCTGGCGGAGCTGCTTCCCCAGGCCGTCTTCGAGTTTGATGAGCAGGGCCGCTTTACCTATGCGAACCAGTTTGCTCTCAACCTCTTCGGCTATACGAGGGACGATTTCAAAGGCGGGATCGACGCAATCGACACCATCGCCCCGGGGAGCCGGGAATTGGCGGTCCGGAACATTACCAGGGTGATGAGAAACGAGTTGAAATCGGGGACGGAATATACGGCGATCCGCAAGAACGGCGAGGAGTTCCCCGTGATCATCTATTCCACCCCCATCCATCGGGACGGCAGGGTCGCCGGCCTGCGCGGGATCATTATCGACCTGACGGAGCGCAAGCGTCTGGAGGCGCAGCTGACCCAGGCACAAAAGCTGGAAGCCGTCGGCACCCTGGCCGGCGGCATGGCGCACAATTTCAATAATATTCTCATGGGAATCCAGGGACATGTCTCGATGATGCTCATGAACATGGATACCGGGCATCCCTATTACGAGCGCCTGAAAAACATCGAAGAACAGATCCTCAGCGGGGCGGATCTGACGAAACAGCTTCTGGGATTCGCCCGGGGCGGAAAGTACGAGGTGAAGCCCCTGAACATCAACGCCGTTCTTTCATGGACGGCGGAGATGTTTGCCAGGACAAAGAAGGAAATCACGATCGAGATGGACCTGGGAGAGGAGCCGCTGACGGTCCTCGCCGACCGCAGCCAGATGGAACAGATGCTCATGAACCTGCTTGTGAACGCCTGGCAGGCAATGCCGGCGGGAGGCAGGATTTACCTGGAAACGAAAAGCGTCCTTCTCGGCGCGGCGGAAATCAGGCCATATGAGGTGACTCCGGGTCCCTATGTGAGAATTACCGTGCAGGATTCGGGTATGGGAATGGACGAACGAACACAGAAGCGGATATTCGAGCCCTTTTTCACGACGAAGCAGATGGGGAGGGGAACAGGCCTGGGACTGGCGACGGTCTATGGCATCGTCAAGGGCCATCGGGGATATATCACGGTCTACAGCGAAACCGGGCACGGGTCGAGGTTCAACATCTACCTTCCCCTGGCGGAAGGCGAAACACCTGCGCAATGGACGGTGGAAAAGACCGAAGCCACGTCCGGATCGGGGGTCATTCTGCTCGTCGAGGATGAAGAACAGGTGCTCCAGACGACAAGGGAGATGCTCGAGCTCCTTGGATACACCGTCCTGACCGCCCGGGACGGCCGGGAGGCGATCGAGGTGTACCGCCGGATGGGGAAAGGCATCGATCTGGTTCTGATGGACATGATCATGCCGGGAATCAGCGGTGGCGAGGCCATTGACGCCCTGCTGGAAATCAATCCGTCCGTACGGATCGTTCTGGCCAGCGGCTACAGCCTGAACGGCCTGGCCGGGGATATCATGCGACGAGGCTGCAGGGCCTTCCTCCAGAAACCCTACAACATGGGGGAGTTGTCAAGAACCGTCACTCAGGTGATGAGCGTGCCCGCGTAATTCGGTCTATTTCCCTCCGACTCCGGATCCGCCTTCGGCCTGGTATCTTATGAGGGCGTCGGTGGCGGCCCGAAGTCTGCCCGCCATGGCTTTCAGCACCATCCTGAAATTGTCGGAAAGCTGGTTGTATTCCCTGTCAAAAAAATTCCGGTCGATGATCCCCACGACGGTGTCGCCGATTGCCCTGGCGGATGCCGTGCGCTCCCCTTTGGTGATGTACGCCACTTCACCGAAGATCTCGCCTTCCTTCATCCTGGCGATTATAATCTCCCGCTCGTTCATGGTGCGGTATATCTCAACGCATCCCTCGTCAACGACATAAATCCAGTCCCCGTGAGATCCTTCCGTAAAAATGACCGTTCCGTCGGGATAGTTCTCGTACGTTGCGATCTGGAACATCGGTCTCCTCCTTTTTTTTCCGCCGTCGGGTATTCTCGGTTATTCTTCAAGAATATTCAATTCTATAACCGAAGCCGATGAAAAACGAAACACAGAAATGAGCGTCTGCTTCATCAAGTGACGGAAATTCGACCCGGTCGGCTCATACCCCGAGGGTGCATGACATCATGGAAAACGATCCGATCTTGTGTCATATAGCAAACCCTGTTTACCCCCGTGCGCCCCGCCGGCAAAGATCGTGCAAACGAAAAGGAATGGAAGCACCGAGATGAAAATGAAGCGGATCCGGATCGCGATCACCATCGGCCTGTTGCTGTCTCTTGTTGCCGTGGCTGCCACATACATGACGATACAGCGCGAGATCGAGCAGTTGAAGCCGCGCCTGGCGGAGTATGCAAGCCTCCGTTATGGTCTGGACGTAAAGGTGGACGACCTCGGTTATGCCTTTCCGGACGGTCTCCGGGCAACCGGGCTCCGGGTCTCTTTCCTCGGAAAACCGATGCTGGAGGCGGCAACGGCGACCTTTCGCATTCGCCTGTCGGATTTGTTCAGGAACCGGTCCCTGGGGACACGGAGCCTGAGGTCCGTGGATGCCGAGGCCGTAAAGGTCAGCATTGAGCGGTCCGCTGCAGGTGGATGGCTATTCCCCGGTCCTCCCCCCTACCCTTCCCGAAAAGACGCATCAACCAACGGAGAGGAAAAGTTCGAACGGTCCCGGGTTCTCTTTTCCATCCGTGGTCTCGAAATCCATCTGGCGACGCAACGGGGTGCCATCCACCGGACGTACGACCGCCTTGAAGCCCTCTACGATCCTTCGCAAAGGTCCGCCGAGTTAAATCTGCGGGGTGGAGAGGAGAAACTGAAAATCGCTCTTGGCACGGGACCGGAGCGGCGGGTCGATGTAGAGGCGGATGCCGTCTCCCTGGAGCCGTTGCTTCTTTTCACATCGCCGGTCATCCCTTTCGACCGGCTCTACCTGGGAGGGAAAAGCACGGTTCGGGAAATTTCTCCTGGAAGGTACGCCTTTGCGGTTTCAGGCCGACTGTTCGGCAAGGGCTCGGACGGGAGCCTGAAGGTCCGCGTGAACATGGAAGGGCTCGGGACGCATGACGGACTGGAGGAGGCCCGGGGGGAGATGGACCTGGGGGGGGAAAGCTTGCTTTTTTCCGCAACCTCTACGGGAGGGAAAAGACGAGGATTTCAAGCGGATGCAACATTCCGCAACTTTTCCTTCGAGCGCGCGGTTGCCTCTGTTCCCGCCTCGTTTCGACCGAATCTGTCCGATCTGAAAGTGACAGGATATCTGAATGGCGTTTTTACGACGTCCATTGCCACGGCGCCGCCTTACCGGACGTCTTACCGCTTCACGGGCGAATCGGAGCGGCTCCGGGTGCTGGCGCTTGGACCGGGAATACGGATCGCCGCCTTGAGAGCCCCATTCCGGCATACATTCCGCACGGAGCAGGGCAAAACCATGAACATCTGGGTCGGCCCGGACAATCCCGATTTTGTCCCCTACGGAGAAATCCCCCCGGCGATGATCAAGGCCGCGATGTCCGCTGAAGACGGAGGGTTCTTCCGGCACAGGGGCTTCAGCATCCAGCAGTTTATCGAGGCCCTGGCGGACAACATCCGGGCCGGCAGGGTCGTTCGGGGAGCCAGCACGATCACCATGCAGCTGGCAAAGAACCTCTACCTGCCGAAAGCGAGAACGCTTGGCAGAAAATTCGAGGAGCTGTTCATCACGGTTGCTCTCGAGCAGGAGCTGTCCAAGCGCCGCATCCTGGAGATCTACATGAACATCATCGAGTGGGGCGATGGCATCTACGGTCTCGTTCCCGCGTCGAGACACTATTTCCGGAAGCATCCGTCTGAACTGACGGATGAGGAATGCGCCTTCCTTGCTTCCATCATAGCCCGGCCCAGGCACCGCTGGAGGCCGGACCCGCTGGTCAATCTCGGGGCCGGCTGGAGGCAGTACGTGGACCTGCTCGTCCGGAAAATGGAGGAAAAGCAGCTCCCGGAAGAGCGGGAACCGCAATAGGAGAGACCGGTTTTTTCGGCCGCCATCATGGGATCGGCGGGTACGCCGTCCCGTCTTCCCGTCGGGAGACCTATCCGATGCCGACGACCTTGATCTCGAAGGTCAGGTTGCGGCCGGCGAGAGGGTGGTTTCCATCGATGGTCACCTGGTCCCCTTCCGTTTTCACGATGCGCCCTTCCACTTCGATGCCGTCGGCCCGGGTAAAAGAAACCTCCCTGTCGGGCTCCGGAACGATGCCGGCAGGCAGCTCAGCGGCCGGCACGGTCCATACCAGGGAAGGATCCTTCGGGCCGTAACCGTCTGCCGGCTTGATGGTGACCGTTCTGGTCTCACCCGTCTTCATGCCCATGACACCGGTTTCAAAGCCCTTGATAACCTTTCCCTTTCCAACGGTAAACTCCAGAGGCGTGCCGCCCACATTGGTCTCGAAAACCTTTCCGTCCTTGAGCCTTCCCGTATAGAAGATTTTCACCCGGCTGCCTTTTTTCACCTGCGACATGAATGCCTCCTTATCTTCGTTTTGAATTTTTCTTCTTGTATTCGCGTTCTCTTGTCATTCAAGGGGGTTGGCCGATGGGATCCGAAACAGGCCCTTCATGAGTTCGAAAAATGTGTCGGGAAGGTAGCGGTCCCAGATCCGGATCGGCAGGTCGACCGCTGCTCCTGGTGGCGCTTCCGGGATCGTGAAAAGGTATTCAAGAAGATACCCTATGTTCCTGGCCAGATGTCCCCTGTAGGGTTGAGCCGCCCGCTGTTCCATGATCCTGTCCTCGTGCATGCAGCGGCCGATCTCGCTTTCCAGCATTTCCTGGAATGTCGATACGATGATCTC
This sequence comes from Syntrophales bacterium, assembly GCA_035363115.1. Lineage (NCBI taxonomy): Bacteria > Pseudomonadati > Thermodesulfobacteriota > Syntrophia > Syntrophales > Syntrophales bacterium. Next base: position 526,135 of record DAOSEM010000002.1, read on the forward strand.
CAGGATGACGCTCTCCTCACCGGATTCGACAAATTCGGCAAATGCATGGTTGACGGACGCGTCGTCCCATCCTTTTTCCTGGAAATAGGACAGGGTGTGGCCGCGGACAGGAGGCGAAAGAATCAATTCGCGGAGGGGGCGGTAGCGAACCGTCAGGTTGACGGCGTTGTACTGTCCCCGATGCTCCTCCTGTTCCACGATGGTACAGCCTGCCCGGGAAAGGGTCTCGCACAGGGGAGCCAGGGATGGATTTTCCCAGACGATTTTCAGCCCTCCGACATCGTTGATGGCGAGGTTCTCCGTTTCCTCCAGCGGGCGGTGGTTTCGGAGGTCATCGAGAAACGCCTCTTCGGCCCGGAGGAATTCCTCGTTCATCTCTTCCGGCGAGGTGATCAGTTCGTGCCGGGGAACGCCGATCCGTCTCGCCCGCCCCTCCGCAAGTGAGTCCGCGCCTTTCCGGATTGCTGCAAATACGCGGTCGGCAATGCGCCGGGCCGACTTTTCGGCGATGCGCCGGGCCCGTTTGATCCGGTAGGATCCGGCGTAATGGCTCCCCTCCCCATTTTTCCGTGAGACAAGGACCCCGTGAAAGGGGGTCTCCCGATAGTAGTGCCCCGGACGCCGCAGATACTCACGAATGAGAAAATCGATCCGGTCGTTCCTGTAGGGCGGATTTTCAATGAGCACATCCTTCAGTCCTCCCTTGCGGGAGATCCGGTGGAAGATCGTCCCTTCTTCACGGGAACCGCCGAAGACGTTTTCAGCGAGGGTCCCGAGGCAGCGGCACAGGAAAAGGTTGTTGAACTGGACCAGCCGTACGATGCTCTCCTCGTCATCGGGACGTGCGTCTCCATACATCCAGCGCCGGATGATGTCGTCAAGAACAACACGATGAAGGTAGCTGTTAATCTGAATCATGGCCGATCCGGGTCCAGGGAGACCCTTCCCGGCAGTGCCGATGCATCCGCTCACGATGCGGAAAGGGTCCGTCGATGTCGGCCATTATATCATACGCGGATCGGGAGTTCCGCGCTTTTCAGGAAATACGGCAGGGTATGAGTCATAATTTCCCTTCTTGCATCCCGCGGATCAATCTGACAAATTACATGCATTGTTCTTTCCAACCAATCATCCCAAAGGAGAAGACAGCCATGAAGGACGACAACCGAATCAGTCCCTCCACTCTCTTGATCCAGATGGGAGTCACACCCGCCGACAATGCAATGGAAATGAAAACGGCCGTCCCCTGGAAAAGCATGATGGGAGGGATGCAGACCCGGATGCTGTTTCAGTACCAGCAGTTTCTCGACGGCATCAGCCGGAACTATGGGCTGTTCGGACCCCTGGCCATCGCCGCCAGCATTCAGAGCACCTTCCTCAAACCTTTTTTCACGGATCCGATCAAGGCCCACGCACGCATCACGGCGCGTTCAGGCAAGGAACCGGACATCTACCGGGACTTGAACGGATGGATTTACAAAAACTATGCCCGCTCGCTCTACGATCTCTGCGGCTACTTCATGAAGGACGGCAAATTCGATCGTAAAAAGGCTGCCTCCGTCGCCACGACGCCTGAGGGGCATCGCATGCTGAAGGAATACGTCCAGGAATTCTGCCAGATGGAATGCGCATACAACTCCCTTGGCATGACCCGGCTCAAAGCAATGAAGGAAATGCTCATATGCCTCCTGGTCGTCATTACGGAACTGCCGCTGGACGGGGAGGGCCTTCCCTACATGAGAAAGAAGCCGGATGGCACCGACGGCATGACCTTCGAGGAATACCTGGCGGAGAACCGCTTCCGCCTGGAGTGCCTGTACAATGCCAACGCCTTCGATCCGAAGGAGTATTCCGAGCGGGCCACGCAAGGACATATCGGTTGCTCCGAATATGAGATCGTAAGGGGATCCCGGCTCCACAGCGTCCGTCTTCGGCATTATCTCATGCCGAAGGGGATCAAGCCCAACGGCCGGGTGCTCTACATCTCAACCCCCCTGATCAACAAGCCGGAGCTGTTCGATCTCGCCGACGGCAAATCGGTCGTACAGGGCATGCTGCACGAGGGATACGCCGTCTATCTGGTCGACCACGGGGAATGCAGTCCCGACGACACGAAGCTGGAGCTATCCTTTTTCAACAAGACCGTTCACGACCGTTACCTGGAGATCATCCGCAAGAGGCACCCGAAGGCCCAGATCGACATCATGGGCTACTGCATGGGAGGGACGCTGATGCTTCCCTACCTTGCCCGGCGCGCGGAGGAGCGCATGGCCCGGGGTGATGAAATGGACATCTGCAAGATTGCCCTCATGGCTTCACCGGTCCGGTTTGACGACGCGGAAAGCGGCCACGAAAAAATGAGGTCCTTTATCCGCCAGAACTACGACCCCAACCTCATGAGCGAGCTGTTCGGGAGCGTCAACATCCCTCCCCAGATCATCGACTTCGGGATGAACGAGATCCAGCCCGGGGTCCATTATACCGTACTCTCCGGTTTCTACGGCCGCGCCATCTATGCCAACGCAATCGAGGATTCAGCTCCTTTCCTCTACTGGCTCACACACGGGACGAAGTTTCCCGCCAGGGCACACCGGCAGTGGATCGAGCAGTTTTTCATGGGGAACGAACTGGTGAAGGGCACCTATTGCATGCCCTCCTCGAATCCGGACCTGGATGGAAAGCCCGTGGACATGGACGCCCTCCGCAGGGGCGGGGTGCGGATCTTCGATTACCGGGGTTCCCGGGATCCCATTGCCCCCCCTGGCTCCTGCGTGGCCAGCCAGCTCTGGGGGATGCGCGCCGAAGGAAACATCCAGATGACCCGCGGCGGCCTGAACCGGACCTTCGAGAAGAACATCGGCCACATCTTCGTCGTGAGCAAGCAGCTCCTCGCGGAATATCTCAAGACCGTCACCGACTTTCTCAATGACGGTCCGTGCGAGGGGGTCGATGAAATGGCGGCGTAACGACCCGCGGGGATGGAACCTTTCGGGGTAGCGGATCCGGCACGGGATCACTGCAGCACGGAGTACCCTTTTTCGCGGATCAGCCTCAGGCAGGCATCAACGACGTCCCGGTCGTAAAGAATTCCCCGGTTCCTTTCAATCTCTTCGACAGCCGCCTCGATTCCCAGGGTGGGCCGGTAGGGACGGTGAGAAGCCATGGACTCCACGACATCGGAAACAGCCAGGATGCGGGCTTCCAGGATAATCTCCTCCCCTTCCAGTTTTCTCGGATAACCCGATCCGTCCATCCGCTCATGGTGCTGGTAGACGATCTCGGCAAGTTGCCAGGGCGATTCCACATCCTTCAGAATCTCATAGCCTTTCTGTGCGTGTTCCCTGACCAGGGCGAATTCGATCTCTCTCAGTTTCTTGGGTTTGCTCAAGATCTCGGCGGGCACATAGAGCTTCCCGATGTCGTGAATGACGGCGGCCATGCGGAGACCCTCAATCCGGTCGCGGGACAATCCCATTTCCTCGGCGATATTGGCCGCAAGTTCCGAAACCCGGACCTGGTGGCCCGCCGTATAGGGATCCCGGGTTTCCACCGCCGAAACCAGGACGTGAATCGTCGTTCCCAATGCCTTCCGCAGATTCTCGAGGGTTTCCTGGAGGTTCTTTTCCGCCTGCTTGCGCGTGGTGATGTCACGGGCCATGCCGCGAAAGCCGATGGGATTTCCTTGTTCGTCCGACAGCAGACCGGCCCATGACTCATAATTCTTCACCTGTCCGTCTTTCATGACCACGTCATAATCAAAAAGCCGGACGGGCTGGCCCGTATTGTAGATTTTCGAAAATATGTCCAGCACCAGTTTGCTGGTCTCGGGACTGATATACTTCCGATAGTTCATGCCTATGAGTTCTTCGTGGGTATACCCCGTCTTACTGACCAGTGCTTCGTTGAAGAAAACAAGATCTCCTCTCAGGTTTAACTCAAAATAGGCATCGTCTATGTCTTCGAGGATGTTGCGGTACTTCGCCTCGCTCTTCCTCAGGGCCTCTTCCACCTGCTTTCGGTTCGTTACGTCTTCATAGAGCGCCACGATCTCCCCGGAAGGCAGCCGGAAGACATGGTTCTCCCGCCAGCCCTCAATACGCTGGTCTTTGTAAAAGGTAATATCGTGATCCTCGGCTCTGCCCGTTTCCCAGACCCGCCGGAATACATCGAACAGTCCGAAATCCCGGACCCCCGGGAAAACCTCTGTCACCTTACGGCCCAATACCTCTTCTTTTTTGATCTTCTCCAACCGTTCCGCCGCCTGGTTGAAGTCCCGGATGACGAAGTCTTGCCCGTCGTCTACGGCTTCATAGATGACCGCACAGCTGCACATCCTCTCGAAGAGCTGGCGGAAGCGGACCTCACTCCTCTGCAGGGCCTCTTCCGCCTGTTTGCGGTCGGTAATGTCGATGGCGATTCCCTGGTAATGGGTGATCGAACCGTCTGGACCGCGCCGTATCCATGTTCTGTCATCGATCCATCGTATCTCGCCGGATTTTGAGAAGATTCGGTATTCCTGGGTGAACTCGCCCCGGCCTTCCCGGGTATACTGCTCCACTTCTGTGCCTATCCTCTGAATATCTTCCGGGTGAACGATGGAGGCATAGGAAATCAGGCCCCCCGTGAAATCGTCAGGAACATAGCCGTAGGAAGTGATGCTTCCGGATACATATTCCACCGGCCATCCCGGTTCGGCCTTCCAAAGCCAGGCGACTGCAGGGCTGTGGTCGATGATGAATTCCAGCTCCTGCCTTTTCGCATAGGCCGCCTGCAGTTTCTCCTCCATCTTTTGGCGTTCGGTGATGTCCCTGGCAATGGAGACCATCCCGATGATTTTCCCATTGCTCCAGATGGGGGACCCACTGATCTCGCCATGCTTGATGCAGCCGTCCCTGGCAATAAATCGATAACGGGCCGCTTCAATGGTGTCGCCATGCAGAATCCTCTCTACGTCGGATGCGACGCGTTCAAATGAATCCGGCGTCAGAATGGTTTTCAAGTCGAAAACCGGACGGCTGACAAACTCTTCCGGTTTATAACCCAGGATTCTCTCCAGGCACGGAGTTATGCTTGAAATGACCAGGTCGGCGTCGATTGTGATGATTACATCCGTCACATGCTCAAAGCTCAAACGGTATTTTTCTTCCAAGATCCTTAACTGATGATTGACCGCCTCCAGGTCCGACATCTTCTTTTCCAGTTTCCGGAAGAGGATCTCGTTGTGCTGCCGGAAGATCTCCATCTCCTCGCCGAGGGGCATGACCGCAACCTGCCTCGCGGAGTAGGATTCATCGAGGACCTCCCGAACCAGGCGGACCAGAACATCCGGTTCCTGGGGCTTGACGACGAACCGGTCGGCACCGAGGTCGAGGGCAAAGTCCTGGTCTTTCGGGTCCGTGTAGGTGGCGGTATACACGATAAACGGGATATGGTTCAGTTTCTCGTCCGCTTTCCATTCCCGGCACAGGGCATAGCCGTCCATGACCGGCATGAGGATGTCCGATATGATCACGTCGGGCGGACGGCGTCTCGCCTTCTCGAGGGCTTCCGCTCCGTTCACGGCTCGCTCGACTTGATAGCCTGCCCCTTCAAGAACAAATTCAAGAAGATAGAGATTTTCCTCTTGATCATCGACGATCAGGCATCGGTGCATGATGCTTTCCTCATCCCTTTCCTTCCCGTTGCGGGCCCGAAGCCGGCCGTCCCAATGTTGAGGACGGAGGCTCCGCCGGCTGGTTGGCGGCATGGTCGTTTTCAAACCGGAATCCCTTCTCCAGGAGAAGCCGCCGGCATGCATCCACGACGCCGGCGTCATAGCGGGTTCCCCGGTGCATCGTGATTTCATCCAAGGCCACATCCACGCCAAGGGAAGGACGATAGGGCCGGTGGGAGCTCATGGCCTCCACGACATCGGCCACGGCAATGATGCGCGCCCCCTGCAGAATGCGATCACCGGACAACCCCCGGGGATATCCCGATCCATCGAGTCGCTCGTGATGCTGGAAGATCACTTCCGCGATGGGATAGGCAAAATCGATGTGGCGGATGATTTCATAGCCTTCCTCGGGATGGATCTGGATCAGCCTGTATTCGACATCGCTCAATTTACCGGGCTTGGAAAGGATGTCCGAGGGGATGTGGATCTTGCCAACATCGTGCAGCAGGGCCGCTGTCCCGAGGAACTGGACATGCTCTTCCGGAAGGTGCATCTCCCGGGCAATCGCTGTCACCAGCCGGTTTACCCTCTCCTGGTGCCCTGCCGTATACGGATCCTTGGCCTCGAGCAGCGAGGAGATGGTCCGGATCGTCCCGGACAGGGTGTTCTGAAGCTGTTCGAAGGTCTGCCCGAGTCTTTCCTTGGTCTCGACCAGTTCCGTGATGTCTTCGTACGTCGCGACAATCCGGTTGTCTTGGAGGCGTTCTCCAATGCGTGCCGCTTTCATCCGGCAGAAAATGTCCTTCCCGTCCATGTGACGGCACAGGGCTTCCATCTCGACCGTAATGTTTTCCTGAATGCCCAGGGCCTGATAGACCTCGTTTCCGATGCGCTGGAACTCCTCTTCGCTGCGGTACAGGATGCGCGCGGATCGGCCGTAAAGCTCTTCAGGCTGCCAGCCGAAGACGCGGGTCGTGTCGTCATTGGCAAACACGATCCGCCGGTTTTCCAGCCCGATGACCGCCAGGGGAATGGAGTTGAGGATCGAGGCTTCCATGGTCTTGGAATAGTCCAGTTTTTCCCGTGTCTCTTTCCACTCCGTGATGTCCAGCGAATTGCCAAGGATCGCCGGCCGGCCTCTGTATTCCGTGAGGTTGAGGGTCAGCATGATCCAGCGCACGGTGCCGTCCTTGCAGATGATCCGGACTTCGAAGGGAACGGCCATCCCTTCCCGGATCATGCGCCGGGTCAGGGTGCGGGCCTTCTCCCGGTCATCGGGGTGAATGCAGTACAGGGAATCCTTTCCGACGAGTTCCTCCGGCGTGTATCCGGCGAAGGCGGCGGCACTCCGGTTGAGGAACTGGAATTGCCCGTCCTGGAGCAGGTAGATCCCGGTGAAGGACCGGTCCGTCAGGCTTTTGTAGAGTCCCTCCCACTCCATCTTCTCCGTGATGTCTTCCGCCGTTCCTTCGAAGTACTCGACGGTTCCGTCCTCTCTCCGGACGGCATGGCTGTTCAGGGACAGCCAGATCGTTCTCCCGCTCCGGTGTCGAAACGGGGCGATGAATCCCAGGAGCAAACCCTTCTCCGCGAGCAGCGAGCGTGCCCTTTCCCGGTCACGGGGATCCAGGTAGAGCTCCCGGCCGATGTCGGCGACCGCGTCGATCATCTCCTGCGGCGAGTCATAGCCGAACATGCGTGCCAGGGCGGGATTGACCATCGTGTAGCGGCCCTCCGGCGTGGACTGGAAGATCCCGAGAATGGAATCCTCGAAGATGCGGTGAAATTTACGCTCGCTTGTGAAAAGGGCACGGTTCGCCTCGTCCAGTTCCTGCACTTTCTCCTCGAGTTTGCGGACGACGGTTTCACTGTACCCTTTCAGGAATTCATCATCAGGAGGAGGCTCCGCTTTCAAGGAAGGCAGGTCCATTCCGCCTCGTCTCTCCAGAAGCATGCGGATCGATTTCACGACCTCGAACGGGTCGACTGGTTTGACAAGGATCAGATCGACTCCCTGATCCAGGGCGAACTGCCGGTCTTTCGGGTCCGTGTAGGTCGCCGTGTAGAATACGAAAGGGATGTTCTTCAGGTTTTCATCGAGCTTGCACTCTCTGAGAAACGTGAACCCGTCCATGACGGGCATGAAGATGTCCGAGATGATGAGATCCGGAAAGGAAGACCTTGCCTGCTCCAGCGCCTCTTTTCCGTTGGCGGCGCTGACCGTGTCGAAGCCCTCCTCCCGGAGGATGATGTCGAGCAGATAGACGTTCTCGGAGGTGTCGTCAACGATCAGAATCTTCGACATCAGGCAGACCTTTTTTCACGGTTGGAGAAAGGATTCAAACGTCTGGCCTATGTTGATGGAAGCATAAAAGGATGCTCATGCTGCCGGGGCGATTATATGTTGAGAAATGATTTCTTTCATCAACTTCTTTTTGATTCGGATCGATGGAACGCACAGGAGGGCTTTGATTGAATCGAGGCAAAGAAAGGGCGGGAAATCCGTCAGATGAAAATTGCCGGGCTTCCCGGCATCACCCGGTATAGACCCGGTGCAGAGGGTGATCGGTATATTGCACAACCTTGGGAGGCGGCAACGGCAGGCAAGTTTTCTTTATGCGGGCATCACGACTGGATTCCCGCAAGGACAAAGGACGTAATTTTGCCCATCATTCTGTAAAAAACGGTCCGTCCATGTATCGCGACCTTTTCTGCGAACGTACGGCCGAAAGTAGCAAGATGATGGTTTATGACATCGCCCTGCAGTTTCCGGGCGAACTCGGCATTTTCCCTGTTGTTCGTCTCGATGGCCTTGATCTCGTTGAAATACAGATAGGACAGGAACTCGAATTCCACCGCGATATGGTCAGGCGGCATCTTGAAATGCTCGGCGGGCCGGAGGCCGGCATCATAGTAAAGCCTTGCGATCTGGAATGTGGATTCCTGGAGAAGCTTCCCTTCATTGTAAACCGACTCGAAAAGATAGACCAGCCGGGGCTTGGAGGAAAAGAACATATGGGTGTAGTCCTTCTCCAGCTCCAGCAGGAGTTCATCGTCTCCCTTCCCCGAGCCTGTATATTCATTTGTAATAGCCGCAATATCTTCGGAGACCGATGCCGCGTTCGGGAGACATCCGACGGCCGAAAGGAGGGCTGCGGGAAACTCCCCCTTGCGGAGGCTTGTGATTATTTCCCGATCGGGATAGTTGAAGGCCTGGGCCAGCAGGGAGAAAATGGCCGCCCGTGCTTCCAGTTCAAGGATTTGTTTATTCTCTGTCGTCATGATTACGTCCTTTCGTGGGCTATGTTTCCATTGTGGACCGAACTGCCCGGGAAGCGTCTGTTAATGGGTTCCGACGGGTATTCCGGTCCCCCGGGAAGGGTTTTACCCCTTCCCGGGGAAGGTTATCCGAGAGAAATCAGGATTTCTTGTTGTTCTCTTCAGCCTCGACTCGTGCCCGGCGTTCGCTGAACTTCTTCAGGCCGGTAACCGCCAGGGCCGCCATGGCGGGTACGCCAAGATCTCCGTCCAGGGAAGCCTTTCCACCCTTCAGCATCCTCTTGGCTACTTTTGGATAACCGGCCGCAACGGGGTCTTCCTTGGTGAGAACGAACAGGTGCGTCCCGCCGTTCTCCTCGGATCCGTAAAGCTTCAGCTTCTTCTCCCTGGCCAGCTTCAGGGCCAGGGCCTTCATGGCCTTGTATTCGCCGAATTGCAGCGCTCCGGTGGGACATACCTCCACACAGGCCGGCTGCTTCCCGCCCCCAAGACGCTGGGCACAGAAGCTGCATTTGACGATTTTCTTCAAGTCTGCATCGAACTGCGGAATATGGAACGGACAGACCCGGACGCAGGTCTGGCAGCCGATGCAGGTTTTGGCATCATACAACACCGGTCCGTAATCCGACTTGGTCAGTGCCTTGACGGGGCAGTTCTTCACGCACTGCGGATCGAGGCAATGCATGCAGCGTTTCTGGTACAGGCCGCCGTCGTTGATGGTGACGAAGGTTCGGAAAAGACCCTTCGACGCCTGGTCGTGATACCGGAACTCCTGGATGCACCGGTATGCGCAGCTGTTGCAGCCGGTGCAGAACGTACTGTCGAGCAGGATCGCGTATTCTTTCATCGTCATTCACCTCACTTATGCTTTTCTGACGCTGACATAGACGTCTTCCACCCAGCCCATCCCGGTCGGATCGTGCTTCTTGACGATGTTGGGATCCTTCTGCGGGATCAGATCCCCGTCCCGGTAACCGAAATCCTTGGCATGCCGAAGATTTTTCGCCCGGTGCCCGATTCCGTGGAAGGTCAGGATGCAGTCCTGCCTTGTGACGCGGTTTGTCAGATGCAGCTTCGCCTTCTGCGGCCGGGGAAGATCCTTCATGTAGTTGGGATCGTTCTCCAGGATCACCATATCCCCTTCCTTGAGGCCCAGTTTCCTGCCCGCTTCCGGGTTCATCCAGACGCAGTCCATGAAGTTTCGGACGGTCACTTCCTTCAGGACGGCGTTGTTGATGAAGTTCGGATCCGCATGCATGTACCAGGGGGCGCGGGTAATCAGCAGGGAGAACTTGTAGTCGCCCGTGGATTCATGCCACCGGGTCGCCCAGACCGGCAGCGGTTCATGCCCAACCCGGGAGAATTCGTCGATGTACATTCGCACTCTCCCCTTAGGCCGGCCGTAACCGATCTCCTCGATCTGTTTATAGTTTTTGTAAGGCTTCCGGTCGATCCAGAAACTCCCCTTCTTGTTGAAATCGGCTCCGTTCTCCGCTGCGCCAGCCTTCTTGACGGCGATGTCGCCCATGTTCATCGGAATCAGCTTCTTGGGATCACTGCTCCCGTCCGTGGTCCAGTATTTCGGAGCCATGGCCAGGCCGATCTTGGCGGCGAATCCGCCCCATCCGATCTGATCGCCCGGAGTCTTCTGAACCGGAACGCCGCCGGCGAGGCAGGGATATTTCGGGTAGTAGAGGCGCAGGTCGAGTTTACCCTCCTCGAACTGGTGGGGGGCAGGAATCACGTAGTCGCAGAAGTATCCAAGGTCGTCCAGGTAGAGGTTCCAGTCCACGACCATCTGCATCTTGTCCGCAGCCTTTTCCATCATCTGCGACTGGATCATGGCGAAGAGCCCCCGATGGGGATTCCTGAAGAATACCGCCTTGGCCCGATTGGTCTTGTAAAGTCCCCAGCCGACCATTCCGTAATGCCCCGGCGCCGAGAAATCCTTCTTCCGGTAGATGTCGTTTGTGACAGGAAATTCGTTTCTGAAATCGACTGGTTCAGCCGGCTGTTCCGGATAGGGAACGACGGGCGGGGCCAGTTCGTCAATCCAGGGGATCTTGATCCCGTGGAGAAGCAGGACGCCCCCTTCGTGGTCGATGGAGCCTGCCAGGGTGTTGAGAATGTTGATGGCATGGCGGAGCCGCCAGCTGTTGGCATAGTTCGGTCCCGCGGCGTCGCGCTTGTAGGTCGGGACCATGGCATAGGGGGCCGCCGCGGCGAATTCGATGGCGATCCTGCTGATCGCCTTGGCGGGTACATCGCTGATCCTGGCGGCCCATTCGGGCGTGCAGGTTCTGGTCGCCTCCGAAAGAAGCTGCAGGACCGGCTTGGCGGTGATTGTTTTGCCTCCGACGGATACCTTGAACGGACCGCCCGCGAGGACCGGAGCATCGCACTCGTCGATCGGCTCGGCCTTTTTGTGCTTGCTGCACCAGGCCAGGAATTGTCCGTCTTCCGCCTTCAGGGCGGAGCGTCCGTCTACATCGACCAGGGCGACAGCATCGGAATACTTCTTGAGGAATGGGGCATTGTATTTTTTTCCCGCGAGGATGGTCCGGATGATGGCCAGCGCCACGGCCAGGTCGGTCCCAGGCTTGATGGCATGGGTCTCACTGGCATATCCGTCTGCCATGGGCGTCCGGACGGGGTTGAACATCACGATCTTGCAGCCGTTCTTCTTTCCCGCAGCCCAGTGGTTGAGCATGCCTGCCTTGCCGCACTTGGAGAAGGAGTCGAACCCGAACCAGATCTGGTATTTGGATTTGTCGTAGTCGTACCCGCAGACGTGATGGCTTGGCGTATAGCAGCTGGAATAGAACTTGTTCGGCGGGTTGGTCAGGGTCAGGCAGTTGATGTAGTAATGGGTGCCGAAGCACTCCGTCCGCTGGTCGCTCCGGGTGGCCCCGATGGACTGGCAGAGCCGGTTCGTGTAGGGGTCACCAGGGGATGCGAAGAGAATTTCCTCCGGCTTCAGCTTCTTGAGGCCGGCGATGACTTCGTTCACCGCGTCGGCCGTTTTCATGGTGATCCAGCCCGGATCCACGTCCGTTCCCTTGACGGGATTGGTGCGCTTCAGGGAGACCATCAACCGGTCCGGATCGTACATTGAATCGACGAACCCCATGCCCTTGATGCAGAATTTCCCGTTGGAAACGGGATCCTCAGGCCGTCCTTCCAGCGTGATGGCCCGCTCCAGACCCGTAGCCGGGTCCACACCCATGACGACGTAGTAGGCGCAGTCCGCCTCGCATGCCCGTGCACAGACCTGGGGAACCTTCTTGGTGACCCGGTAGGGAAGCTGCTCCTGCGGATGTTCCCCGAACGCCCATGCCGACTGCAGGTTCCGGAAGGGGAAAGCCGTCATTGCGGTGGCGATCCCGATTGCACCGGTCATCTGCAAAAAACGTCGCCTTGGCATCTCAAAATTGTCTTTCATACGTAACCTCCTCTGCGGTCTCGCGAACCAATGAGATGGAACGCTCCATTTCTCCGGTCGCTTCGCATTAAGTAGATGCCCAATTTCTCTGCCGTCCATTCGGGACGACACCCATCATCCGATTCCATACTTGCGAACCGAATGACTGTTGATTATTCCTCCCCGCATAGATTGTCAAGACTTAATTGCTAATAATTACAGATAGTTATGGCATTACTGGCATATGCCTCTAGAGGCATATGGACGAGACATGCTCAAGCACTCTTCAGGAAGGGTTTGTCTTGCGGATGCTGCATATTTGCATGGCTGGCAATACCGATTGAAAGGCCATATTCCTCAAGATATTGATTAATATTATTTTCCATCTTAGCGTATTCATTTATGATATTACGAGCGTCACTTGTCAGCAGCATACCCTTTCTTCCACTGGTGACAACGAGTTTCATCCCGGTGCGCTTTTCGGCAATCTTGATTTTTCCCCAGGCCGCCCGATAGGACATTTTCAGTTTCCTGGCAGCGCCGAATAGACTTCGACATTCATCGATGCCTTTCAACAATTCCTCCAGACCTTTCCCGAACAGGGTCGTACCTTCCTCTTCCACCCAGATCTTGAATCGGATCGTCATTTCGTTTCCTTCTTTCGGGGCATATTCCAAAGGAAGCTTTTTTGATTGCCCGATTATGGATGACATCCCGAATGGTGGAAAGCCATCCGGTGCCGTCTGAAAAGCGATTAGGGCGGAATTCTATTTCATCCTTCAGACAATTTCCTACATGGAATCTTGGAAACGAACATTCATGCCAGGCAACAGGATTGGTTTGACCTGTTGTGTTCTCTGTCCTATGATGCGACAACATCGCCGAAGGGAGAATAACGATGACGATCCGAAAACTCGGCTTTGGAGGTCTTCTAATTTCCCTTGCTGCATCGCTTGTACTGGCCCTTCCGGGCTCCTCGCTGTCCTATGAACGGGAGATCGCGAACCTGTCCTCAATCCTGGCCTCCAGCATCAGCAAATCAAACATGAAAACCATCGCCGTTGTCGATTTCACGGATCTCCGGGGCCAGGTAAACGAACTCGGACGCTTCATAGCCGAAGAATTATCCGGCAACCTGACATCCCAGTCTTCCGGATTCGACATTCTCGACCGCAATCACATCAAGCGGCTCCTGGAAGAGCAGAAGCTCTCGCTTTCCGGACTCATGGATCCGCAGGCCATCCGGAAAATCGGGAAACTCGCGGGAGCCGATGTCATCATCACCGGAACCATCACGCCCTTCGGGGACAGTATCCGCGTTTCCTGCAAGGCCATTGATACCGGGACCGCCAAGGTCATCGGATCCGCCCGCGGCGACATCGCCAAGACGGCAACCATTGCCGACCTTTTGAAGCTCGGAGTCTCGCCCTCTCCGTCTTCGAGAGAGACGGCCGGACAGTCCCCGGCATCCAGGGTCTTCGAAAAACCGATGTATAAGGGATATCGCGTCGACATCTGCCTGAACTGGGCCCAGTCCTGCCGGAAACCCGCCGCCGACCGGTTCTGCCAGATCAATGGTTTCCGGGAGGCCCGTTCATGGAAGATCGCCTATGATATCGGCTACCTGACGCCGACGTACGTGATCGGAGATGACAAGACCTGCGGCATGAGGGGCTGTGACGGATTTGAAGTCATCGAATGCTGGTGACCCCGGCGCACACCGTCGCGCATGGAAACACTCCCCTCGTGAACCGGGGACTCCTTCCTGCACCCTTTCGGCCTATTCCCGCAGGCGGATCTGCCTCTCCAGCAATTCGATGACTTTGTCCATCCGGCTGATGATGTCGTTGATCCGGAATACCCATCTCGAAATGCCAACGACGATGGCAATGGCAATCACCATGAAAAGAAGGCCCATGATCAAAGCCGCCGTCTCCATGTCCCCTCCTTATTCTTTCGCAGAAATAACGATCAACCCATCGATCAAAGTCTGGAAATGAGCGGTGATCCACCCGTTCTCCCGTCGGAAGCTATCACTCCCCATGGAATGCCGCAACTCAATTGCAGTGGTGAATGCATCCGGGGTATCGATCCGCCTGCCGGTCCATGCCTCGCCGGATGTGAAAGCAAAGCCGGATGATGAAAGAACCGTTTCCCATCGGAATGCCCGGCAGGTCGTGCAGGATCCCCGTTGGCACCGGGAAGAAGATCCGAGGGTTCATCCATCCCCGGGGGGCTCCGTACGGGCGTGAATCCAATTCTTGAAAGGCTATCATTTCCCCAATCCGTCAGCCGCTGATCGTTTCGTTCAAGACGGTTGAACGAAGCATCTCCCGAATCCATCCCGGAA
>DAOSEM010000003.1:300000-410838 GCA_035363115.1 Syntrophales bacterium
TGGACCACACTCCGTCCGGATCTATGCCGGAAGGACGTCCGGGCTCCCTGGAGCGAGAAGATTTCCTCGCTGGCCGGTGTGATCGAGACGCTGGCCCTGTTTGTGATGGTCATGGGAGGGCTGTTCATCGGCATCTTCACTCCCACGGAAGCGGCCGGCATCGGTTCTCTGGGCACGATCCTCATCGCCCTGGTGGGGAGAAACATCACCTGGCGGAAATTCGTCCTGTCCCTCCAGGAGACGGCAAGGATCTCCTGCATGATTATGGTCATCGTGGCGGGGGCCACGGTCTTCGGCCATTTCCTGGCCGTGACGACCATTCCCTCCGAGGTGGGCGGCTGGGTGGCGGGTCTGGACCTTCCGCCGCCCCTGATCATCGGCCTCATCATCCTGACGTATCTCCTGCTGGGGTGCCTGATGGACTCCCTGGCCATGATCATGCTCACGATCCCGATCTTCTTCCCCGTGGTTACCACCCTGGGTTATGATCCGGTCTGGTTCGGCGTTGTCATCGTTCTGGTCACGGGCATGGGCGTCATCACGCCACCGGTCGGCATCAACGTTTACGTCGTGGCCGGTGTGGCCAAGGATGTGCCGCTCCAGGTCATCTTCAGCGGAGCAACGAAACTCCTCCTGGCGCAGCTGGTGATGGCTCTCCTGTTGATCTTGTTTCCAGCCATCGCCCTGTGGCTGCCGGGTTTCGTTCAATGACCCAAAAAACGGGGGAGCCCTTTCAGGCCCCCCCGTGTATTCTCCCGCTGCTTTCCTGCCGGCAGGGAGGTTGATTCCCCATGCCGGCTCAGAAGGTCTTTTTCTTGATCAGGCCCCGTTCCCGACCCGCCTTTTCCAGTTCTTCCCGGAATTTCGGATGGGCGATCTTGATCAGTTCCTCCGCCCGCTCCGGTTCCGTCCGGCCGTAAAGGTCCGCTGCCCCGTATTCTGTGACGATGAATCCCGCGTAATGACGGGGCACTGTGACCCTGGAACCCCACGAGATATAGGGGACAATTCTGGAGACCGTGTCATTCAGCGTAGTCGACGGCACCAGATTGATGGCCCGGCCGCCCTTGGACCAGAAGGAGCCGATGACGAAGTCCAACTGGCCGCCTGAACCAGTCCGCATCAAATTTCCGACGGACTCGGAGACGATCTGCCCCGTCAGGTCTACTTCGATGGAGCCATTGATGGCCACCACGTTCTCCTCCTGGGCAAGGGTCGGGATGTAGTTCGCGTAGATGGTCGGGCGGTATTCCACCATGGGGTTGTTGGCCAGGAAGTCGTAGAGTTCCTTGTCCCCCATGGTGAAGGCCAGGATGATCTTGCCGTTGTTCACTTTCTTGTACTTGCAGGTAACGACCCCCTTCTCGACCAGTTTGTGGGTTCCCGCCGGGGCCATCTCTGTGTGGATGCCCATGTCCTTGAGCCCCGAGTGCTCCAGGAGCTTGCTGATCATGGCCGGAACGGCGCCGATGCCCACCTGGATGCAGTCCCGATCCCGAAGGAGCTTCACGACGTTTTCCGCCATCTTGATTTCCACATCCGAAGGCGGAGGGGTGGGGACGGCAATGACCGGGTTGGGATTTTCAACGAAGGCGGTGAAGCGGGAGACGTGGAAGTTTGTCTGTCCGTAGGTCCGGGGCATGTTCTCGTTCACCTCGGCGATGATCCAGTCCGACTGATCCATGATCTGCTCTGTGTAGAACGTATCCAGCCCGAGGTTCACGTAGCCGTGCTCGTCCGGGGGCGTGACCTGCATGACGATGCCTCCGCGGCGGGGATAGGTCCGCTGGCGGTGCAAGTTTTTGATGGAGATATCCGAGCTCTGGGCGGGCCAGAAGTTGGACCATTCCGTCTTGGCAAGCTCCTGGAGATGCGGCGTGCTGTAGAATCCGCAGACCAGCTTGAAGGCATCCCGGTATTCCGGCTTGAAGAGTTTGTAGGGTCGGAGAACGAGAGCGAAACAGTACTCCACGTCCTTGAGTTCGTCCTTACGGTCTGCGATGGCGTCCATGATCAGCATGGACGGCTGTCCCAGAAGCAAAGGGGTCCAAAAACGGTCGCCTGATTGAACGATCTTAGCTGCGTCCTGTGCCGACATCAGCCTGCTGTTGTAAACATCCTTCCAGCTCATGCGATCCCTCCTTAATCCGTTCCGATGGTGAATGGATTGGTCGACATTGATTGAGTGGACGTTTCCCCCTTGTGTCGGTCAGCTGGCTCCATGCAAGATCTCTGGCTTCTTCACCTCCTTCCCGATTGTGCTTGAATCCTGCAGACTTATTGTTCCTGGACGACTCTCGAAAGAAGAAATTGCAGAACGCAATTCATGATTCTCATAGCACAGGATACCTCCGGCTGTCCAATCGAAGCCTGCGATGATTCAACCTTCTGCGGACTTCCATTCATCCCCGTTTTGTAATACGGATACACGTCGCTCATTCATTCATCGGGAGGAATCGTATGAAATTCTTTTTTGAACCCCGGGGAATCGCCGTTGTGGGGGCCACCCCGAACCCCTCGAAGGGAGGAAACGCCATCCTGAAGAACCTGATCACGGGTTATCGGGGAGTAATTTGCCCGGTTAACCCGAAGTACTCAGAAATCGAGGGGATCCCTTGCGTTCCTTCCCTTCGGGAGGTTCCCGATGCCGTGGATCTGGCGATTTTGTTTGTTCCGGCCCCGCAGGTTCTCACGGCTCTGGACGAGTGTGCCGGCAGGGGAATCCGGGGTGTGATCGTCGAGTCCGGGGGATTCGCCGAGACGGGCCCGGAAGGCCGGAACTTGCAGGACCGGATGGTCGCCAGGGGACGGGAACTGGGGATCCGGATCTGGGGCCCCAACTGCATGGGCCTTGTCGATGCCGTTCGAAGCCATGTGTTTTCCTTTATGGATCCCAACGCCCTCCTCCGGGGCCTGGTTCCGGGGGACGTGTCCCTGGTCGTTCAGAGCGGTCTTCTCTCGGCGGGATTCCTGGTGGACCTCATGACCCACGGAGTGATGGGCATCAGCAAGGCATGCTCCATCGGAAACAAGGCCGACGTGGACGAAAACGACCTGCTGGAGTACCTGGCCGGGGATCCGGACACGAGGGTGATCGGCCTGTACCTGGAATCCTTCCGGGACGGCCGCCGGTTCCTGGAGCTTTGCCGCTCATGCTCCAAACCGGTCGTCGTGTTGAAGGGCGGGAGGAGCAGTCGGGGCGCAAAGGCCGCCATGAGCCATACCGCCTCCCTGGCGGGAAACCATGCCGTCATCTCCGGTGCCCTGGCCCAGGCTGGAGTTACCGAGGCAAGGGACTTCAAGCAATGGATGGATCTCTGCCGGTCTCTGGCCGCCGCTCCATCGGCGGCTTCCGGGAAGGGGAGGATCGCCGTTCTCACCTTCAGCGGTGGAGCGGGGATCATGGCGGCGGATTTCTTCGAGGACGTGGGGCTGGAAGTAGCCGACCTGTCCGAAGAGACCACCACCGCCGTGCAGGAGCTTTTCCCTTCCTGGATGCCCGTCGCCAATCCGGTGGATGTCTGGCCCGCCATGGAAAAGAACATGGGGACCGGCGTGGATGTATACGGCACGGCCCTGCGGTCCATCCTGGCGGATCCGGGGGTGGACGGTGTCCTGCTTCTGGCTTTCGTCGGCAATTTTCGCATCACCATGGATCTGGAAGACTTGGCCGCCCAGTCGCGGAAGGCGGGGAAGCCCGTGTTTCTATGGCTCCTGGGAACGCGAGACAAGGTCTCCGAGTTTCAGCAGCAGGCCCGCTCCTTCGGCGTGCTGGCGTTTCAGGAGCTGTATCGCGCCGTGGAATGCCTCGAAGCCGTTTTGAGGAGGCGGCCCGCCGGGGAAGCGATATCGCCGAAGCATCCGCTGCCGTCACCGGGACGGATCGCACCGGAAATCGAGATGTTGATTCGAAACGCCCGGGGAGCCCTGGATGAGGAGGTGTCCAAACGGATTCTCCGTTCCCGGGGGATTCCAACCGTGGAAGAGACGAGGGTCGCAAGCGAGGAGGCCTGTCTGAAGGAAGCGGATCGGATCGGCTATCCCGTGGTGCTCAAAGGCCTGCAGCCCGGCCTTGTGCACAAGAGCGAAGCCGGGCTGGTGCGCCTGAACATCAAGGATGCGCAGGGACTCCGTGAGGCATACGGCATGATCCGGAACGGCCTGTCGGATGACGGGGAGGTCCTGGTCCAGCGGCAGGTACGGGGGGAGGGGGAACTGATCGCGGGACTGGTCCGGGATTCCCAGTTCGGTCCCTGCGTCCTGATCGGCCTCGGCGGAACGCTGACGGAGGTCCTCCGGGACACCGCCTTCGCCGTGGCTCCGCTCGGCATGGACGAGGCGCTCAGGCTCATCGGGCGCATCCGGGGACAGGCCCTTCTCAACGGCTATCGCGGCGCCCCGCCGGTTGACCGGGAGCATCTGGCCAGGGTACTGATCGCCCTGGGAGACCTCGGGCTGGCGGTTCCGCGGATCCGGGAGATCGATATCAATCCGCTCCTCGTCACGCGGGATGGACTCTGTGCCGTGGATGCCACGATCATCCTGGACGGGAGCGAAAAGCCGGGAAAGGCGGCGTCGTAACGCCGGTTGTTCCGGCTCACTTGATCTTCTCGATATCCCTGTCCCTCCCGACCACGACCAGGGCCTCGCCGTCCTTGAGCACGTAACCGGCGGTGGGGACCATGGAAATCCGGTCCGTGAGGACGTCCCGCACCGCGATGACCTCGATGTTGTACCGGCCGCGGAGCTGCAGCTCACCGATGGATTTCCCGAGAAAGCCGGACGGGGGGGCGATCTCGGAGATCATGTAATCGTCCGAGAGGGGAATGTAATCCAGAACGTTCGGGTACCGGAGGCTTCTGGCCAGTTTGGCGGCCATGACCTTTTCCGGGATGATCGCCTCGGTGGCACCCACACGTTCCAGGATCAGCTTGTGGTCCTCGCTGACGGCCTTGGTGATGATGGTCTTCACGCCCAGCTGCTTCAGGTGCAGCGTGATGAGCGTGCTGGCGGCCAGGTCTTCTCCGAAGGACACGATCACCAGATCGTCTTCCTGGATCCCGATCATGTCCATGATATCCCGGTCCGTCCCGTCGGCGAGCACGGCCTTCGTGGCATAGTCACGGATCCGCTGGACGGCGTCCTTGCTTTTGTCGACGGCGATGACCTCGAAGCCGTGCTCGAATAGCTCCTTCGCGATGTTGAAGCCGAAAATGCCCAGCCCGATCACGATGACCCGTTTCATCGAGACACCTCCTTATCCAACCATGACGGATTCTTCCGCATAGGTCACTCCCCGTTTCGTCCGGCTCCAGGAGAAGGCCAGGGTGAGGGGCCCCAGCCGGCCGGCAAACATCATGAAGACAATGGCCAGTTTCTGAAGGTCGCTCAGCTTCGACGTGATGCCCATGGACAGCCCCACGGTCCCGAATGCGGAGACGGTTTCAAAACTGTATTCGACAAAGAAATGGCGGGTCAGTGCGGGGTCCTGTCCCGGATTGGACCCCACCAGCAGGAGAAACGAGGTAATGAGGCAGACCGAGAAAGCCGAGGCGAAAATGATCAGGATTGTCTTGGTGAGGATCTCCGCCGGCATGGTCCGGTTGTAGATGCTGACCGCATCGAATCCCTTCATCCGGTTCCAGATCATGAGCATCAGCAGGGCGAAGCTGGTGGTCTTGACCCCTCCGCCGGTCGATCCCGGGGATGCCCCGATGAACATCAGGATCATCATGACGAGAATCGTTCCGTTGGTCAGTTGACCGATATCCACCGTGTTGAATCCCGCCGTCCGGGTCGTCACGGACTGGAAAACGGCGACCAGGAACTGCTCGTCCACCGGCATGCCCTTCAGTACGTGGCTGAATTCGAAGAGGTAGAAAAACAGGGCCCCGGCGACGATCAGGATGGAGGTCGTCAACAGGACGATCCGGGTGTGCACCGACAGGCGCTGCTGCCGCCCCCGGAATTTCGTGAAGATCTCGTACTGGACGATGAATCCGATCCCGCCCAGGACGATGAGGGCCATGACGGTGGCATTCACCAGCCAGTCCCCCTGGTACCGGACAAGGCTGTCCGTGAACAGGGTGTAGCCGCAGTTGTTGAAGGCCGATACGGCGTGGTAGATCGCCGAGTAGGCCGCCTGCCCGGCGGGCTGTTCCCGGATGAAGCGGAGAAAGAGCAGCACCGCTCCGGCGCTCTCGATCACGAGGGTGTACAGAAGGACCCACTTCGCAATCATCAGGAAATCGCGGCGCGGCGTGTGGAGAAAGGTGGACTGGATGATTTCCCGCCCCTTGAAGGGGACTCCCAGGCCCACGATACCGAGAAGAACGGTGGAGAACGTGATGATGCCCAGCCCTCCGAGCTGAAAGAGGACCAGCGTCACGATCTGGCCGGTCAGAGAGAGATCCCGTCCGATGTCGACGGTGGCCAGCCCCGTGACGCAGACGGCGGAAGCCGACATGAACAGGGCATCGACGAAAGAGAGCGGGGTCTTCGCGGCGCAGACGGGGTGCCACAGGAACAGTGCGCCCGCCAGGATCAGAAGCGCAAAGCTCAGGATGAACAGCCTTGCCGATGACAGGAGCCTGGAGAGAAACAGTGCCGGCCTGAAGGACATGGCTGTAGATCCCTTCGGGAATCAGGAACCTGCCTCGAGGACGTCCTTTTCACCCCGGAAGGCAAGGATCGTGAGCAGGACGGCTCCCACCGTAATGGCGGAATCGGCCACATTGAAGGCAGGCCAGTGCGCCGATCCGATATAGAAATCCAGGAAGTCGATGACCTCCCCGAAGCGGACCCGGTCGGCCAGGTTGCCCAGTGCCCCGGACAGGATGAGGACCAGGGGGATTCTCCAGGATGCCTGGATGAACCGGTCCTTGAAGAGGGAGTACAGGATCAGGCCGATGGCGAGGAGGGTCACCGCGATGAAGAAAGTGAGACGGACCAGCGGCGACGCCCCGGCCAGGAAACCGAAGGCCGCCCCGGGGTTGCGAACGTAGGTGATGCTGAACAGGCCGGGAATGACCTGGATGGACTCGTGAAGGTTCATGGCGGTGGTCACCCATGCCTTGGTGACCTGGTCGGCCAGTACCACCAGAATCACGATCGCCAGAAGAGGCGCCTGTTTCCTTAGAGTCGTCATGTCCGTTGCCTTCGGCCTGCGGGGAAACGTTCCCGGATCCCTTGAGAGACCGTTCCGTTTCTACGGCAGGTTGCTCAGGCAGCGATCACACAGGTCAGGGTGAGCGGCGGCCGTTCCCACCGTGTCGCTGTAGTTCCAGCAGCGCTGGCATTTGTTTCCCGTAGCACGGACCACGCCAACCGCCAGCCCCTCGATTTCCTGGCTTTCGTAAGGGTTCTCAAGGGCGTTCCGCTCGCTCAGCTCGATCTGGGAGACAATTAGGAGCGCCCGCAGATCCTCCAGGTGCGACGCCAGGAGGGACCGGTGTCCTTCCGGAGGAGCAATCCGGACCCGGGCATCGAGGGAGTGGCCGATCGTTTTTTCCTTTCTGGCCAGCTCCAGGGCCTTGGCGATTTCGCCCTTCAGGGTGATCAAGGCTTTCCACTGCTCTCCGAGCTCCGCTTTCAGGAGCGCCGGGTCGGCCTTCGGGAAATCCGTCAGGTGGACGCTGGCGGCCTTTCCGTCCCAGGCCGGCAGGGCGGACCAGATCTCTTCCGCAGTGAACGTCATGATCGGAGCCAGCAGGCGGGCCATGGCGTCAAGAATGATCGTGACGGCCGTCTGGGCGGAGCGGCGCTCCCGGGACGCCGCCCTGGATGTGTAGAAGCGGTCCTTCAGGACATCCAGGTACAGGGCACTCAAGTCCACCGTACAGAAGTTGTGCAGGGTGTAAAAGGCGACGTGGAACTGGAAGTTTTCGTATGCGTCCACGACCCTCTGTGTGATCTCCTGGAGGCGATGGAGGGCCCAGCGGTCCATTTCCTCCATGTCGTCGTAAGCGACCGAATCTTTCCGGCGGTCGAAATCGTAAAGGTTTCCGAGGATGAACCGGCTCGTGTTGCGGATACGCCGGTAGGCCTCGACGAGGCGCTTGAGAATCTCTTCAGAGATCCGGATATCCACCGTGTAGTCCTCGGCGGCCACCCACAGGCGGAGGATTTCGGCGCCGTATTTGTCGATGATGTCCTGGGGATCCACGACGTTGCCGACGGACTTGGACATTTTCTTACCCTCTCCGTCGACGACGAATCCATGGGTCAGGACGTTCCGGTAGGGAGCCCGGTTCCTGCTTCCGACGGATTCCAGCAGGGACGAGTGGAACCAGCCCCGGTGCTGGTCGCTTCCTTCCAGGTACATGTCCGCGGGGGAGTGAAGGTTCGACCATGTTTCCAGAACCGCGGCATGGCTGACTCCGGAGTCGAACCAGACATCCAGGATGTTGGTCTCCTTGCGGAATTCGGTTCCCTGGCAGTGGGGGCAGACCGTCCCGGACGGCATCAGATCCTTGGCCTCCCGCTCGTACCAGACGTCCGCCCCGTATTGGCGGACGAGGGAGACAACGTGATCCAGCATCTCCTTCGTCAGGAATTCATTCTGGCACGCCGTGCAGTAGAAAATTGTGATCGGCACTCCCCACAGGCGCTGGCGGGAGATGCACCAGTCCGGGCGGTTCTCGACCATGCCGTAGATCCGGTCCCGTCCCCAGGAGGGGATCCAGCGCACTGTGTCGATGGCTTCCAGGGTTTTCTTCCGCAGGTCGTTGCGCTCCATGGAGATGAACCACTGCTCCGTGGACCGGAAGATGATGGGCTGTTTGCAGCGCCAGCAGTGGGGATAGGAATGCTCGATGTCCACCAGGCCGAGGAGGGCGCCCTTCTCCCGCAGCTTCTCGTTGACCGGGCCGTTGGCGTCGAAGACGAACTGGCCGGCAAAGTCTGCCACGTCGGGGGTAAACTTGCCGTCCTCGTCCACGGGGGCATAGTTGTCCAGCCCGTATTCCATTCCGATCTCATAGTCTTCCTGTCCGTGTCCCGGGGCGATGTGGACGCATCCGGTCCCCGCTTCCAGGGTAACGAAGGGGGCGAGGATGAGAAGGCTCTCGCGATCGATGAGAGGATGGCGGCACTTGAGCCCTTCCATTTCCCGGCCGGGAAACTCGTCCAGGATCTCATAGGGCTTTCCCTTCCAGCCGAAAGCATCCAGGCAGTAGTCCAGGAGGTCTTTGGCCAGGATCAGGACTTCATTCTCGATCTTGACCGCAACGTAGAGGAACTCTTCGTGAAAGGCGATGGCCAGGTTGGCGGGAATCGTCCAGGGAGTGGTCGTCCAGATAACAACACTGACCTTTTCGCCCTTCAGGGCGGGCCGAACCGCGCTGATGTCGGAAATCATGGGGAACTTTACATAGATGGAGGGCGTTGTATGGTCGCCGTACTCCACTTCGGCCTCGGCGAGTGCCGTTTTGCAGGAAGCGCACCAGTAAACCGGTTTCTTTCCCTTGTAGACGCTTCCGCCCAGCCAGAGCTTCCCGAATTCGGCAACCGTTATGGCTTCGTAGTCATAGGTCATGGTCAGGTAGGGATTCGGCCAATCGCCGAAGACCCCTAGCCGCTTGAACTGCTGCCGCTGGATGTCCACGAACTTCTCTGCATAGGCCCGGCAGAATCTCCGTTTGTCCGCCTGGGACATTTCGTAGCGCTTCTCACCCAGTTCCTTGTCGACCTGGTGTTCGATGGGCAGACCGTGACAGTCCCAGCCGGGTACGTAAATGCTGTCGAATCCCGACATGTTCCTTGACTTGATGACCATGTCCTTGATGATCTTGTTGAGCGCGGTTCCAAGATGGATGTTCCCGTTCGCATAGGGAGGCCCGTCGTGGAGGATGTATGCCGGCCGTCCCTTGGAGACATCGCGGATTTTGCCGTAGATATCCGCTTCGTCCCAGGCACGCAGCATTTCAGGTTCCCGCTGCGCCAGGTTGGCCTTCATCGGGAAATC
The DNA here is from genome assembly GCA_035363115.1 of Syntrophales bacterium. Lineage (NCBI taxonomy): Bacteria > Pseudomonadati > Thermodesulfobacteriota > Syntrophia > Syntrophales > Syntrophales bacterium. The sequence continues at coordinate 309,965 of DAOSEM010000003.1, forward strand.
CGTCTTCGGTAGGTTCAGGCTGCCCTTGTAGTCCATCATCTGCTCCTGTTTCAGGGTTTTATGTCCGATGACGCCTACCACAGAAAGGTATGGATTTTCAAGAATAAGAAAGGGCCCCCGGCGGTCGGCCGGGAGCCCTTCAGAGGGAACGGTTCGGTTTGCTGCAGATTTCTTACATGCCCATGCCGGGATATCCTCCGCCGGGCATGGGGGGCATTCCCGCACCCTTCTCTTCCGGCTTGTCCGCGATCATGCACTGGGTCGTCAGCATCAGGGACGCCACGGAGGCGGCATTCTGGAGGGCGAAACGGGTGACCTTGGTGGGATCGATGACGCCGGCCTGGATCATGTCCTCGAATTTTTCGTTGGCCGCGTTGAACCCGAAGGCTCCCTTCTTTTCCTTGACCTTTTCCACCACGATGGAGCCTTCCCACCCGGCATTGGAGGCAATCATCTTGAGAGGCTCCTCCAGGGACTTCTTGACAATGTTGATGCCGATCTGCTGGTCCCCGGTAAGTTTCAGCTTGTCCAAGGCCTGGACGCAGCGGACATAAGCCACACCGCCTCCGGGGACGATGCCTTCCTCAACCGCCGCACGGGTCGCGTTCAGGGCGTCTTCGACGCGGGCCTTCTTTTCCTTCATTTCGGTCTCCGTGGCGGCGCCTACGCGGATCACGGCCACCCCGCCGACGAGCTTCGCCAGGCGTTCCTGGAGTTTTTCGCGGTCGTAATCGGAAGTGGTTTCTTCAACCTGTGCGCGGATCTGTTTCACCCGACCCTCGAGGGACTTGCGGTCTCCCGCCCCATCGATGACCGTTGTGTTGTCCTTGTCGATGATGATCTTCTTGGCCCGTCCGAGGTCCTCAACCCGGGCGTTCTCAAGCTTGGAGCCGAGGTCTTCGGAGAGCATCTTTCCACCGGTGAGGATGGCGATGTCTTCGAGCATGGCCTTTCGCCGGTCGCCGAAGCCTGGTGCCTTGACTGCGGCCACATGGAGGGTTCCGCGGATCTTGTTCACCACCAGTGTAGCCAGTGCTTCGCCCTCAATATCCTCGGCGATGATCAGGAGGGGTCGTCCCATCTTGGCGATCTGTTCGAGGATGGGGAGTAGGTCCTTCATGCCGCTGATCTTCTTCTCGTTGATGAGGATGAAGGCATCTTCGAGGACCACTTCCATTTTTTCGGGATTGGTTACGAAATAGGGGGAGATATAGCCGCGGTCGAACTGCATGCCTTCCACGATCTCCAACTCCGTCTCAAGACCTTTCGCCTCTTCCACGGTGATAACACCTTCCTTGCCGACCTTGCTCATGGCCTCGGCAATGATGTTTCCGATCCCCGCATCGTTATTGGCGGAGATCGTTCCCACCTGGGCGATTTCCTTTTGATCTTTCGTGGGTTTGCTGAGTTTCTTCAGTTCGCCGACCACGGTTTCCACGGCCTTGTCGATTCCCCGCTTGAGGTCCATCGGATTGCTTCCGGCGGCTACGGTTTTTGCGCCTTCACGGTAAATGGCCTGAGCCAGGATGGTGGCGGTCGTCGTCCCGTCTCCGGCAACGTCGCTGGTCTTGCTGGCAACCTCGCGGACCATCTGGGCGCCCATGTTCTCGAATTTGTCTTCCAACTCGATTTCCTTGGCTACGGTAACGCCGTCCTTTGTCACGGTTGGGGCACCGAATGATTTATCCAGAATTACGTTTCTTCCCTTGGGTCCCAGTGTGACCTTTACGGCATCGGCCAGGGTATTGACACCCTTGAGGATCGACTTCCTGGCCTCCTCGTCGTACTGTAAAACTTTTGATCCCATTCTATCCTCCTCCTTCTGACCTTTATTTACTTTTCAATGACTCCCAGAATGTCATCCTCTCGCATAATGAGGTATTCCTTGCCTTCCACCTTGACTTCCGTACCGGCGTACTTGCTGAAGAGGATTCGGTCACCGGCCTTGACATCCAGCTTGATCAGCTTTCCATCCTCCGCGGTGCGGCCTTTTCCCACGGCTACGACCTTGCCTTCCATCGGCTTTTCTTTGGCGGTGTCGGGGATGATGATGCCTCCCTTGGTCTTCTGCTCCTCGTCCACCCTCTCGACGATGACCCGATCTTGAAGCGGCCTGATCTTCATTCTCCAACCTCTCCTTTCTTTGGTTAATCTCTTATTTTTACAAGAATTTCTGACAGGATGTAGTAATTCGCGGATATATTAAACATCAATTTTCCCCTGTCAAGTCAGGTGGGCAAGTTTTTCCCGTGTCGGCGCGGAAATATGGCTTGACATTTTTGTCAACGGGGGCTAGGAATGTGGCACTCGGCCGCGAAGCTTCACCAGATAAGGATTGGCGGCGCTTCGACGGGACGGGAAAATCCTTCAAGGAGGTAGATGATGAGGAAAAAAAGGATGGTGTATGCAGCTGCTGGTTTGTTGATCGTGTTGCTGTGGGCTCCGTTGGCCATGGCGGCGGAAGCGGCGGCTCCGGGAGCGGCGGTGAACTACACGAAGGCCATCATTATCGGTTGCAGCGTGCTGGCGGCCGGCCTTGGTGTTGGAATCGCGGCAAACGGAACCGGAACCGGTATGGGACATGGTCTTGGCGGAGCCACGAGCGCCGTTGGTCGTAACCCCGAAGCCCAGGGCAAGATCCTCCTCACCATGATGGTTGGTCTGGCCATGATCGAATCGCTGGCTATTTACGCCCTGGTTATCGCGCTGATTCTGCTTTATGCGAATCCGCTGCTGAAGCTCATTGCATAGAGCAAGAGCGATCCTGTTATCATAGAAAAAACGGGAGAAGGAGCGCCGCAAATAATGCTCCTTGCTCCCGTTTTTTTTTGCCCTTAACGGCGTTCGTCATCTGGCGCGGACGAGCGGAGGCGCTTTTTCTCGGACTGGTGGTGCTTATCCTGCAACATTCTCTCCTTGGCACGCTGCGACCGGCGTCGCTTCTGCCGACGGATTCTTTCCCACCTCCGTCTCTCTTCACTTAAGATCCCCTTCTGCCGGTTCTCGATCCGGTCCAGCAGAATCCGCCGGGCGAGAAAACGGTTCAGTGCCTGGGAGCGCTCCTCCTGGCACTTCACGGACAGGCCGGTGGGAACATGAACGAGGTGTACGCAGGTGGCAGTCTTATTGGTCTTTTGCCCTCCGGGACCCGAAGAGCGGGTGAAGTGCTCCCGGAAATCGCTTTCCGAAACTCCGAGACTGGCCATCCGCTCGGTCAGTTCCTGATATTTTTCACGGCGTATGGGCATGATCACAGTTCTCCTCTTTCGGATTGCAGCGGAATCCATACAGAGGGCATCCGCTCGCGGCGGCTCGCCCTTTCTTTGACATGTGTCCGGGGGACGCCCCGGGGCATTCTCCCCTGGCTTGGAAAGGGGCAGATGTCCTGAAATCCTGTAGCATTTTCGGTTGAATTTTTGGAGGCCCCCCTGTAGTATGCCGACACTGTTGGAGTTTGCATCCGTCGGGACCAGCGGATGACAAGCTGGCCCGTCAGGACCCGATCGCTCTGTATGCCGTCATGGGAAAGCCCGATAACCGGATGCTTCAGCGACCCAATATCAAATTTCCCGTCTGGCTGACGACCTTTTTCCTTCTGCTCTTCCTGGTCCTCATGGCATTGACGGTGAATCATGCCCTGCGTAAAGGGGTGGCGGAACCGTTCAGCCGGCAGGAGCTGACCTTCGCCCTTGTCGCAGCGGGGCTGATCCTTGTCCTGTTCACGGGCGGAGTCACCCTGGCTTACATGGCCCGGCGAAGGAAGTTCATTCGTGAGGAACTGGCCCGCCTTCAGGAAGTGGAAGCCTGGGAGGAACGCCTCCTCCGCGAGAAAAAGACTGTCGAGGGAATCATAGAGGGTTCCCCCATTCCCACCTTTGTCATTGACCGCAACCACCGTATCATTCTCTGGAACAAGGCCTGTGCCGATCTGACCGGCCTGGAGCAGGCCGACATGATCGGAACCGACAAGCAGTATATTCCTTTTTATGGTCCGGACCAGAAGCGTCCGGTGATTGCCGACCTGATCGTGGATCAGGATATGCCGGGACTGGAGCAATTTTATGGCACGAAGAAAGTTCAGCCGTCCAAACAGGTGGAGGGAGCCTACGAAGCCAGAGACTATTATAACAATCTGGGAGGCAAGCCCCGGCACCTCTATTTTCTTGCCGCGCCGATCTTTGACGAGAAGGGCCAGATCATCGCCGCCATTGAGACCCTTCAGGATGTAACCCCGGAAGTGGAGATGGCACAGCACCTCAGGGATTCGCAGGAGCAGCTGGCCAGGGAAAAGAAAACCGTTGAGGGAGTCATCGAGGGCTCACCCATCCCGATGTTCGTTATCGACCGCTCCCATCGAATCATCTTCTGGAATCGTGCACTGACGGAAATGAGCGGTTACGGTGTCAATGAAATGATCGGGACGGACAAGCAGTACCTCCCGTTTTACAAGGAAAAGCGTCCGCTCATTGCCGACCTGATCGTGGATAACAATATTGCGGAGCTGGATCGTTATTACGCAAAAAAAATGGTCCGTCCCTCCACCGTGGTCAAGGGCGCTTACGAGGCCCGGGATTACTACGAGGATCTCGGCGGCAAGCCGCGCCACCTGTATTTCCTGGCGGCGCCGATCTTCGACGAAAAGGGACAGGTCATCGCGGCCATCGAAACGCTTCAGGACGTCACCCGCGAAGTGGAGATGTCCAACAACATGAAAGAATACGCCGAGACCCTGGAGAACGAGGTCACGGAGAACGTCAACCTCCGCCATCAGATCGAAGCGGTCCATAATTATCTGCGGTCCATTGTTGAAAGCTCTCCGGATAACCTCTTTGATCTGGGACCCGATGGAACGGTCAACTTCATCAGCCGCATCCCGAAGTTCATGAATGGACTGACAGCCGAAGAAATGAAGGGCCGGCACTTCACGGATTTTGTGGGATCCGAACATCGGGACGATCTGCTGGCCCGGTTCGAGGATGCCAAAAGAGGGGTATTCACACCGTTTGAAATGGAGGTGGCCCTGAGTGACGGAACCCGCCGGAACCTTCTTCTCACCGCACGTCCTCTCCGCGGAACGGAACGGCTCGTGGTGGTCGAGCGGGACATTACGGAGTTCAAGGAGCTGGAGGAGAAGTTCTACGAGAGCCAGAAACTGGCGGCTGTCGGCCAGCTTTCGGCCGGCATTGCCCACGAAGTCCGGAATCCCCTTTCTTCCATCAAGATGAGCCTGCAGATTCTCGAAAAGAGGCTGCAGCCTACCGGAAACGATCTCAAACGCTTCAAAATCGCGCAGCGGGAAGTGGAGCACCTGGAACACCTGGTGAACGACGTGCTCATTTTCGCGCGCCCGGAGGAGCCGAGAAAGAGGATGACCGACATCCGCCGGGTTCTGGAAAATGCCATGGAGATGGTGGAAAAATCCCTGGCGGACAAGAATATACAGGTCGAATACCGCTTCGCCGAGGATGTTCCCGTCGCCGCCGTCGATGGGGCCATGCTGGAGCAGCTTTTCCAAAACCTGTACCGGAATGCAATCGATGCCATGGAGGCTGACGGCAGGCTGGTCGTAAGCACAATGATGCGGGCAGAGGAAGGACAACCCGTGCTGGTCGTGGAGGTGGAAGACAACGGCTGCGGGATCGATGAGGAAGCGATGCCGCATGTGTTCAATCCCTTTTTTACCCGGAAAAGCTACGGAACGGGGTTGGGGCTGACACAGGTCAAGAAGATCGTGGATCTTCATCGGGGAAACATTGAGATCCGGAGCCGCAGGGGAGAGGGGACCCGGGTGATCGTGACGCTTCCGCTTGGCATGGGAAACGGCAAAGCGGCCGGCGCTGCGGTTGAGAGGAACGGGAATTGAGCCGGATCCAGAGGAGCGACGGAATGGCCAAGATTCTTGTCATCGATGACGACGAATCCATCTGTGAAACCCTCGAGATGTACCTCTCGGAAGAGGGATATGAAGTGGTGACGGCCAATACCGGGACGTCCGGTCTCAACCGATACGTGGAGGGTCCCACCGATGTGGTGATCCTGGACATCCGTCTGCCGGACATTGACGGCTTCACCGTCCTGGAGGATCTCCGGGAAGAAAACGAGAATGTGAAAGTCATCATGATCACGGCCCACCACGACATGGACTCGACCATCAAGGCCATGAAGGGCGGCGCCTTCGATTACATCCACAAGCCGGTTAATGTCGACGAACTGGACGTGGCCATCAAAAAGGCCCTCAAGACCAACGAGATGGAAAAGAAGATCGACGGCCTCCTCATGGAGCCCTCCCGGCGCTTCAAGGTGGGAGACATCATCGGCGCGGGACGGCTGATGAGGGAGATTTTCAAGACCATCGGCGTGGTCTCCCAGAGCAAGACCACGGTGATGGTCCAGGGCGAGAGCGGTACCGGCAAGGAGCTGATCGCCCGGGTCATACACAACAATACGTCGCCCGACGAACCGTATATCGCCATCAACTGTTCCGCCATCGTCGAGACCCTGCTGGAATCGGAGCTCTTCGGCCACGAGAAGGGATCCTTCACAGGCGCGTTCACGCGCAAACTCGGGAAATTTGAGTTGGCCAGGCAGGGAACGGTTTTCCTCGACGAGATCAGCGAGATGTCCCTCAATCTTCAGGCCAAGCTCCTCCGGGTCCTTCAGGAGATGGAGTTCGAGCGGGTCGGGGGAAAGGACCGGGTGGCCGTCCACGCCCGGGTCATCGCCGCGACCAACCGGGATCTGAAGACCCTGGTGGAGGAGGGGAAATTCCGGGAGGATCTCTATTACCGGCTGAACATCGTGTCGATCCGTATTCCCGCCCTGCGAGAGCGCAGGGAGGATATCCCCTCCCTCGTCGACTACCTCCTGGCGAAGATCAATGTGGACCTCCACAAGCGAATCGTGAGCGTGTCCGAGGAAATGATGGACGTCTTCATGAAGTATGACTGGCCCGGCAACGTCCGGGAGCTGGAAAACCTGCTGGTCCGGGCGGCGGTTGTTGCCAAGGGGCAGGTCCTGGGAAAGAGCGATTTCCCGGAACTCCTGGAGGACGAGAAGGCCGGGGCGGGCCCCGGAGAAAAAGCGGAGAAAGCAAAGCTGCCGTACCGGAGTTTTTCGGGGAAGATCATGACCCTGGATGAACTGGAGGAGGACCAGATCCGGAGGATTCTGGCCGACGGAGGCCGGAACAAGGGGGAAATCTGTGAAAGCCTCGGCATCTCCCGGCCCACATTCGAGCGGAAGCTCGAGAAGTACGGCATCAACTTTGAAAAGGAATGATTCGGGAGGCTCAAGAGCCGGCCGATCCAAACTGGAAAGTCTTTCAGAATGACCCAGGCCGTTTTTGCAGGAACCGCCGCCGATCCTTCTCAGTTCCCCCGGGAGGGGCTCCCCGAGATCGCATTTGCCGGCCGCTCCAATGTCGGGAAATCATCCCTGATCAACGCTCTTCTGAATCGCCGGGGCCTGGCCAGAACGAGCAAGGCACCCGGGAAGACAAGGGCGATCCAGTTTTTCCGCGTCGACAGCGAGTTGCTGTTTGCGGACCTTCCCGGGTATGGCTTCGCCCGGGTCGCCCGGTCCATTCGGGAGGACTGGGGTCCCCTGATCGAGGGGTACCTGACGGACAGGGGACCCTTGAAACTCCTTATTCTCCTGCTGGATATCCGCCGCGACGTCACCCCCGACGATCAGGCGTTATTGGAGTGGCTCGCTCTCATGAAGAATCCAACGCTGGTCGTCCTGACGAAAGTCGACACCCTTTCGCGAACACAACAGCTGGCGCGGGAGCGATTGATCCGCTCTGCGATTGGATGGGCGGATCCTCTCCCGATGGTTTCAGCCCGGACGGGAGCCGGCAAGAACGCCCTGTGGGGAGAAATCCGCCGGCGGGCGCTCTGAACGTTGCTGCAGAAAATGGATTTTCCCTTTGGGGTGCGAAAAAGGCGGGCCTGCCTTCTGAAACGATGCTGAGGGTTCCGCGACGAACCCCACGCCGTGGCACAAAGAACAAAAGGGAACGGATTCCGAATCGTTCCCTTTTTTATGATGCGGAAGTATGTAGTGTGTTTCCCGTGTCGACCGGGGTGGAGCCGGGGCGTTGAAGCGGACGTTTTTCAGCGTCCCGTCACAGGGAGTATATCTCTTCGCCCACGATGCGCACCCAGTTCTGCTTCAGGATTCGGGCCGCTTCTTCGATCTTGTCCACGCCCAGGATCACAATGGTCTCCCGGCCGATTCGGTTGATGGTCGTATAGAGGTAATGGACGTTGACGTCGCTGCCGGCCAGGGGTTTGAGGATGGCGTTCATTCCTCCCGGGTGGTCGGGTACCTCCGCCGCCAGAACCGCCGTTACTTCATAATTGTACCCGAATGTCGTCAGGATGGCGGCGGCCCGTTCCGGCTCGTTCACCACCAGCCGGACCATGCTGCTTTCGGCCGTACTGGCCGTGAGCAGCGCCTTGGCGCTGACGCCTTCGTTGTCCAGGATGTTCGAGAGCTTCAGAAGCGTTCCCGGGACATTGTCCAGCAGAACCGAGATCTGGTTGACGATCTTCATCGGCCGGCCCCCCCGTCGACGGATTCGAGAAAGCGGAACCCGGCATCAAAGGCTTTCCGGTTCGAATCGTGCATCGCCTTCTTCTTGCTTCCCATGATGGTCTCCAGGCTCTTCATGTATGTCTCCGGCCGGATGATCCCCGTCTTCTGCAGGAAAGCCCCCATCATGACGACATTGGCGGCCCTCGGGTTGCCGACTTCCTCCGCCATCTCCGCGCAGGGAACGGCGTAGAAGGTGATGTCCCGGCGGGTCGGCCGGGTCTCGATGATGGATGCGTTCAGGAACAGGATGCCGCCCTTGGCCAGTCGGTTCTGGAACGTGTAAAGGGATGGCGCGTTCATGACGACCAGGTAATCCGGCTCCGAGGCGATGGGGGAGGCGATTTCCTCATCCCCCAGGGAGATCGTACAGTTGGCCGTTCCGCCTCGCATCTCGGCGCCATAGGCGGGCAGGTAGGTTACGTGAAAACCTTGCGACATGGCCCCATGGGCGAGGCTGTAGCCCATCATGAGTACGCCCTGGCCGCCGAAACCCGAGAAGATGGTCTTGACGTTCATGACTGCTTCTCCTTCCCGGCTTCTTTGGCGCCGATGTCCTTGAGGACACCCAGGGGGAATTCCTTCGTCATGACCTCGTCGATCCACTTGCAGGCGTCAACGGCGCTCATCTTCCAGTTCGTGGGGCAGGGGGAGAGGATTTCCACCATGCTGAAACCGCGGTTGTCCATCTGATACTGGAAGGCCTTCCGAATGGACCGTTTGGTCTTCATGACCGCGGCGGGACTGTTGACGGCGCAGCGCTCTATGTAGGCCGACCCCCTGAGCTGGGCAAGGATCTCGCTGATCCGTACGGGGTATCCGTCCAGCAGCGGGGTCCGGCCCGGGGGGGACGTCGTGGTCTTCTGTCCGAGGATGGTTGTAGGGGCCATCTGGCCGCCCGTCATCCCGTAGACCGCGTTGTTGATGAAAATGATGGTGATGTTTTCTCCCCGGTTGGCGGCATGGAAGCTCTCGGCGGTGCCGATGGCCGCGAGGTCGCCGTCGCCCTGGTACGAAAAGACGAGGTGTTTCGGCAGGACTCGCTTGACCCCCGTGGCCAGGGCCGGTCCGCGGCCGTGGGGAGCCTCGATCATGTCGATATCAAAGTAGAAGTATGCCAGAACGGCACATCCCGCCGGGGGAACGCCGATGGAACTGCCGCGCATGTCCATTTCGTCGATGACTTCGGCCACCAGACGATGGACGATGCTGTGCCCGCACCCCGGACAGTAATGGTAGGGGGCGGCTTTGAGGCTTCTGGGTCTTCCGAAGATCTTTTTCATGACTTGTCGGATCCTTGACAGGCTGGTCCGGGATTATGGTCCGAACGGACCTTCCACAACCTTGAATCGGAGGAAGCGATCCACGTAGGCATCCTTCTGCGGATACCGGCGGGATACGACGTTGGACAGTTCCGCCGGAGTCGGGACGACACCGCCGGGACGACCGAAGAAATCGATGTTGGCGAATCCCTGGAGGGCAAGGCGGACGTCGTCCAGCATCTGTCCCGTGCTCATCTCGAAGACGATGAAGTGCTTGATATGCTCCGACAGCTCCCGGAGTTCGCGGGTGGGAAAAGGCCACAGGCTGATGGGGCGGAACAGCCCCACCTTCAGGTCCATGCCGCGGAGGCGACGGATGGCGCCCTTGGCGACCCGGGCGGCGGTTCCATAGGCGACGATCATCATCTCCGCGTCCTTCGCCTCGTGGATTTCACAGCGGGTCTCCTGTCGGCTGATCAGGTTGTATTTCCGGGCCAGCTTCCAGTTGTGCTCCTCCATCTCGATGGCGTCCAGAATGAGTCCACGGATGAACTTGCTCTTTCCGTCGCCCGCCCCCTTCAGGACATAGCAATCCGGGTACTGCCGGGGCTTGGGTTTCCGGAACACCACGGGCTCCATCATCTGGCCCATCATTCCGTCGGCGAGGATCATGACCGGCGTCCGGTACTTGTCCGCCAGGTCGAAGGCGTCCATGGTCAGGTCCGCCAATTCCTGGCCCGTGGCGGGTGCCAGGACGATCGTCCGGTAGTCGCCATGACCGCCCCCGCGGGTGGCCTGGAAATAGTCACCCTGGGAGGGTCGGATGTTCCCCAGACCGGGGCCGCCGCGCATCATGTTGACGATCACGCCGGGAAGTTCGCAGGCGGCCATGGAGGAGATGCCTTCCTGCTTGAGGGATATGCCAGGGCTGGAGGACGATGTCATCGCCCGGGCTCCGGCGGCGCTGGCTCCGGCGATCATGTTGATCGCGGCGATCTCGCTCTCCGACTGGATGAAAACACCGCCATCCGCCTTGCGGAGGTTCTCCGCCATGTACTCCGTCAACTCGTTCTGGGGGGTGATGGGATAACCGGCATAGAAGCAGCAGCCCGCACGGATGGCGGCCTCGCCGATCACGCAGTTTCCCTGCATCAGGACCTTATTCACGGTACACCTCGATGGCCACCTCCGGACAGATCACGCCGCACAGGGCGCAGCCGGTGCATTTACCGTCCTCCACCGCCTCCACGGGGCGGTACCCTTTCTGGTTGAATTCCTTGCCCGGATGTATGTTTCCCTGCTTGCAGGCCTGGATGCAGAGGTGGCATTCCTTGCACAGGTTCCGGTCAATGACGATCTTTCCCTTCGGTGCCATTCCGTCTCCTGTAGGGGGGAGAATAGGTACAAAACAGGAGGGCCTTTATTCAAAAACCGGCCCGAAAGTCAAGGCGAAACTTCGGATCAGATCCTTGCCACCTGGAAGCCCTCCAGCCGGATTGCCACGGAACGCTGAAGGAGCTCAATGGAAACCACGAACATCTCCTGCTGGTAGTCGGCCTTCAGGACGACGCCCTCGATGCCTAGGAAAGGGCCGTCGACAATGCAGGCCCGCTCTCCCACCTTCGGGTACTGGATCTGCCGGATTTCCACGCGGGAGGTAACCAGGCGCTGGATGGCGTCGATCTTGTCGTCTGGAACGGGGATCGGATCCTGGCCGTTCGGCCGGCCGAGGATGCGCACGACGCCGGCCGTCTTGAGGATGTCGAGGCGGGTCTGGTTGTCCATCTCGGCTGTTTCGGCAAAGATGTATCCCGAAAACATGGGGATATGGATCTTTTTCCGCCGGTCTTTGCGTTTGCTCCATACCTCCATTTTCGGCAGAAAGGCGTGGATTGCCTTCTGGGTCAGCCCCAGGAGGACCTTGTCTTCGTGCCGGCTTTTGGTATGGATGGCATACCAGGGCATGTCCTGGGAGTCCTTATTTTTGTAAGTTTTCAGAATTGCCGGAGAGAACGTCCGGAGTTCTCGGCGGCATCGGACGGTCCCGGAGGCGGCCGTCGAAGATCATGTCGTCTCCCCGCCGGAAGATCCTTCGCCAGGTGAGCCCGAGGGAATCCTCCATCTTTTTAATGCCCAGGTCTCCCACCGCTTCGATCCCCCTGCCTACGATCTTCGGAGCGACCACGACGACAATCCGGTCTGCCAAGCGTTCCCGAAGGACCGACGTGATCACCCCCGCTCCGCCCTCCACGAGCACCGACGTGATTCCCTTGCGTCCCAGAGCCATAAAGAGATTGTACAGATCGACATGGCCCGCCGCATCTTTTGAAACCTGCAAAACATCAGCGCCCTTCCGCCTGATCTGATCGATCTTCCGTCGGGAGGCACGTTCGGTAACGGCGACGAGGGTCCCTGCGGTGCTCAGATCCTGAAGAATCCGGGCCTCAGAGGGAATACGCAGGGAGCCGTCGACAACGATCCGGAGAGGGTTGCGTCCCCTCACCAGGCGGACTGTCAGTTCCGGATCGTCCGCCAGGACGGTTCCGGCTCCGACGAGAATCGCATCGTGGACGCTGCGCAGGCGATGGGCGAATGCGAGGGAGGGGGGAGAGCTGATCCAGCGCGAATGGCCGGTACAGGTGGCGATCCGGCCGTCCAGCGTCTGGGCGAATTTCAGCGTGACGAAGGGTTGCCCCGTTTCCATATACTTGAAGAAGCGCTCGTTCAGCGCGCGGCATCGGGATTCCAGGACACCCACGGTTGTCCGGATGCCGGCCCGCTCCAGGGCGGCGATTCCGGCGCCTGCAACAAGGGGATTCGGATCCTTCGTGCCGATGACGACGCGGGCCGGTTTGTGTTTTGTCAGAGCTTCAACGCACGGTGGGGTCCGGCCGTAATGACTGCATGGTTCCAGCGTGACATAGACGGTCGCCCCCTCGACAGGCTCCGAGGCCGCTTGAAGAGCGTTGATCTCCGCATGTTCTCTGCCGCAGCATCGGTGGTACCCTTCTCCGATGATCCGGCCGCCCCGGACGATGACGGCGCCCACCATCGGATTTGGAGTGACCCGGCATTCGCCTCTCCCTGCAAGGGAAAGGGCTCTCTGCATATAACGTTCGTCGCTGTTCATCCGGATCTTCTCCTTCGCTGCCGCGGTCGCCGACCTATATCACGCGCGGCCTGGAAGGAAAAATGCTTTTTGTTGGGCATCCGGGGGATTTATGGTATACATCCCGCGCCATTGAAAGAACCGGTGTAATGAAAGGAGACTCTGCATGAAAGGGATTGTCCTGGCGGGAGGGCTGGGGACCCGGATGTTTCCCCTGACCAAGGTGACCAACAAGCATCTCCTGCCCGTCTATAACGAACCGATGATTTATTATCCCATCAAGACCCTCGTCAATGCGGGCATCGACGAGATCCTGATCGTGACAGGCGGCGGGAATTCAGGCGATTTTCTCAGGCTGCTGGGCAACGGCAAGGACTTCGGACTCAGGCACATCAACTATACCTACCAGGAAGGAGAAGGGGGCATTGCCGCCGCCCTGAGCCTGGCGGAGTACTTTGCCGATGATGACCGCATCATCGTCATCCTGGGCGACAACGTCATTGAGAAAAACATCCACCAGGCCGTACAGGCCTTCCGGGAGCAGAAGGAAGGTGCCCGGATCCTGCTCAAGGAAGTTTCCGATCCCCAGCGGTTCGGGGTTCCCGTGTTCGAAGGGGACCGCATCGTCCGAGTGGAAGAGAAGCCGGCGAATCCGGCTTCTTCGTATGCCGTCATCGGCATTTATATGTACGACCGCCGCGTGTTTGATTTCATCAAGACCCTGAAGCCTTCCCAGCGGGGGGAGCTGGAGATCACCGACGTGAACAACTTCTACATCCGGGAAGGAAAGATGGAGTGGAACATCCTGGACGGCTGGTGGTCCGATGCGGGTACCTTCGAATCCCTTCTCTATGCCTCCAATATGGTGGCCAAGACGGGGGCGAACCGCCTTGCGTGAAGGGGTGGGATGGAAAGTGAATGGAGAGGCGTCATGATCGACGGCGTCAAGATCAAGAAGCTCAAGGTGATCCCCGACGAGCGGGGACGGCTCATGGAGATCCTCCGTGCGGACGACGATATGTTCCGGACCTTCGGACAGGTCTACATGACCACCGCCTATCCCGGGGTTGTCAAAGGCTGGCATTATCACAAGGAGCAGTCGGACAACATGGCCGTCGTCCGAGGGATGATGAAGATCGTTCTCTACGATTCCCGAAAGGATTCCCCGACCTGCGGGGAAGTGAATCAGTTCTTTGCCGGGGAGCACAACCCCATCCTGGTCCACATTCCACCTTACGTCTACCACGGCTTCAAGTGCATCTCCGGGGAGGAAGCGATCGTGGTGAACGTGCCCGACCGGGTGTACCGCTACGACGACCCGGATGAATACCGGGCCGATCCCCATAACAACGACATTCCGTACAGCTGGGACCGGAAGGACGGATAGCGAAAGGCGACCATGGCCGTATTCATGGACATCTTCATCACGGTCGCGGCAGCCTGCATCGGCAGCTTTCTCAACGTCTGCATCGCCCGGATGCCCGTCGAAGGACAGTCCATCGTGAAGCCCGCGTCGCGGTGCCCCCGGTGCGGGCACCCGATTCGCATCTACGATAACATCCCGATCATCAGCTGGCTGATTTTGAGGGGGAAATGCCGGGACTGCGGAGAGCCCATCTCCTTCCGGTATCCCCTGGTGGAGGCGTTGACGGCCCTGCTGGGGTGGCTGCTTTTCAACATGTTCGGCCTCGGCCTCCCCTTTCTGGCTGCCTTCGTGTTTGTCTGTGCCCTCATCGTCATCACCTTCATCGACCTGGACCACCAGATCATCCCCCATGCGATCACCCTGCCCGGGATTCCGCTCTGTCTCCTGGCGGCCGTCTTCATCATGCGGGTCCCGGTGGTGGATTCGTTTCTGGGGATCATGATCGGAGCGGGCACCCTCTATTTCGTGGCGGTGTACTTTGAGGCCATTACGGGAAAAGAGGGCATGGGCGGCGGAGACGTCAACCTGCTGGCCATGCTGGGCGCTTTTTTCGGCTGGAAATCATTGCTCTTCATTATTCTGGCGAGTTCCTTCACCGGAGCGCTGGCCGGGGTAGGATACATCCTGCTGAAAAAGAAGGGCCGGGAGACTCCCATCCCGTTCGGCCCTTTCCTCTGCCTTGGGGCCCTGGGTTATCTTTTTGCCGGGGAGCCTTTTCTGCGCTGGCTCCTGACGCGCGCGTAAGGCTCAAAAAGGCTTGACTTCATCGGGTGGTGCGGATAGATGTATCGCCCGAGCGGTAAGGAATCGGCGCCTGTTGCGGGTTGATTTCCGGACGCGAAGTTGATCGAAGGCTGAAAAGGGGGATCTCAATGGGAACGGATAAAAAATACTGTGCGATCTGTGCGTGGCGAGGCACCTGCCAGAAGCGGTTCAGCGTCTCGACGGATTCCTCGGGGAACGTGCATTGTCCCGATTACACGAGGGATCTGGCGATCAAGGACCAGGATATCGAAACGGCGAAGAAGAAATTCGACGGATAGGAACGGACCCCCGGCGGGATCCGGGCCTGAAAGCATTGGATTTCTCGATGCGGATCCCAATGGTGAGTTTCTGAACCAGCAGTTTTGAAAAGGTTGGCCCCGTGCCAGCCTTTTTGCTGTCCTGAAGGGGATATTATTTAAAAACCGGTATGAAACGAACGCTGCAAAACATGCTCTCCGAGGCCCTGACGGCCTCTTTCCGGGAAGGGCTCCTGCCGTCGTGTGACGTTCCCGTCCTTGAAGTGGACTGGACGAAAGACCCCGTCCACGGTGACTATGCCTCCAACGCGGCCATGGTCCTGGCCTCCCGCCTGAAGAGAAAGCCGCGCCAGATCGCGGAGATCCTCGTGGCGAAGCTCGGCGATTCCGGGGGTGTCATTCAGAAGATGGAAATCGCCGGTCCCGGTTTCATCAACTTTTTCGTTGCGCCGGTCCAATGGTACCAGAAGCTCGGGGAGGTTGAGGAGAGGGGTGAACGGTACGGAATGTCGGACCTCGGACGGAACCGGAGAATGCAGGTTGAATTCGTCAGTGCCAATCCGACCGGGCCCCTGCACATCGGGCATGCCCGCGGTGCCGTGGTGGGTGACGTCGTCGCAAACATCCTTGCCGCCACCGGGCACTCGGTTTTCCGGGAGTACTACATCAACGATGCGGGCAACCAGATGAACAACCTGGGGCGCTCCGTTTATTACCGATACCTGCAACTCCTGGGAGAGGACGTCATATTCCCGGAAAACGGGTACCAGGGAGATTACATCACGGAACTCGCCCGGGAGATCCTGGACCGGGACGGCGATCGCTACCGGACCTTGGGAGAACAGGAGTCCGTGCCGCTCCTGTCTTCCGACGCCGGTGGCGTGATCCTGGAGGGGATCAAGGACGACCTGAAGGCCTTCGGCGTGGTTTTCGATCTCTATTTCAGCGAACGGGAACTCTACAAGGACGATGGTGTTGCAAGACTTCTTGAGGAGTTGAAGCAAAAGGGATTCATCTACGAAGAGGAAGGCACCCTTTGGTTCCGGACGACCTCGTATGGAGATGAGAAGGACCGGGTGGTGGTGCGTCAGAACGGCGAGCCGACGTATTTTGCCGCCGACATCGCCTATCACAGGAACAAGTTCGCCCGGGGGTTCGATACGGTCATCGACATCTGGGGTGCCGATCACCACGGATACATTCCACGGATGATGGCTGGCGTCCAGGCCATCGGTCACGAGCGCGAAGCACTACAGGTGATCCTCGTGCAACTCGTCAACCTGCTCCGCGACGGGAAACCGGTGGCCATGTCCACCCGGGCCGGCGAGTTCGTTACGCTCAGGCAGGTTGTCGACGAGGTGGGGAAGGACGCGGCCCGGTACAATTTCCTCATGCGCCGCTCCGACAGCCACCTTGATTTCGATCTGGAAGTGGCGAAGCGCCAGTCCAACGAGAACCCCGTTTATTACGTCCAGTACGCCCATGCCCGGATCTGTAGCATCTTCAGGACCGCGGTGGAACGGAATGTCGTCAGGCCCGTGCGCCGGGAGGTGGATCCGTCGGCCCTGAATCTGGACGAGGAAATTGCCCTCATCAAGACGATTGTCCGCTATCCGGAGGTCGTGGAAGCGGCGTCCCTGACCCTGGAACCGCACCGCCTGACCTTTTATCTGAACGATCTCGCAGGGTTGTTTCACAGTTACTACAACCGGAACAAGGTGCTTTCCGAGGACGAGTCCCTGAGCAGGGCGCGTCTCTTCCTGGTCGCCTGTATCCAGACGGTGATCCAAAACGGATTGAACCTGCTCGGTGTGGCGGCGCCCGAAGCGATGTAACATCCGGTTTTTCCCGCAGCGGCAAGGAGAACGGCGGCATGCCCCCGAGGAACGAAAAGCGATTCGAATTCCGGCTGGGAAAGCGCGGATTGCTGCTCTTTGCCGCGGGAATGTCGGTTCTCATCTTCGCCTCCTTCTGGGTGGGACTGCAGATGGGCCGGGATATGGAGAATCCGGCCATCCGGATCAGCCGCTCATCCCCGGCCGGGGCAGAAAAGGTAGGAACGACGGCGACGGCTCCGGCAAAAGCCGTTGAGACACCGCCCATGGGAGGGGAGAAGGCTGCAGCAGTGTCACCCGGTATCACCCCGGTGGGGCAGGCGGCATCATCCGGTGCGGTTCCTCCACCGGCCCAGGCGGCTCAGCCGGCCGGCCGGCCGCCGGTGCCCTTGCCGGCTGCCGTACCCTCTCCACCGTCAGGTGCTGCGGCAGCGCAGAAAGGGGCGGCCCCATCGACGAGTGCGACGGAACGTGCAGCGGCGGGTTCGAAGGATGCGGCTGCGGAGAAAAAGGCCGCAAAGGCGATTGCGCCGCCTGCACCTGCCCCTGGGGCGACGACGGGGAGCGTGACTCCCGGAAAATCGTCAGAACCGGCGAAGGAGACCGGGAAGGGGAAAGAATCCTTCAGCCTGCAGGTCGCCTCCTACAAGGAAAAAGCGAAGGCTGACGAGACGGCGAAAAAACTGGGGTCCCTCGGATTCAAGCCGCGCGTTCTGGCTGTTGACCTGCCGGCGAAAGGGCGCTGGTACCGTATCGTCGTCGGTGGATTTGAGTCCAGGGAGGCGGCGCAAAAGGCCGCTGATCGGATCGCGAAGAAGATCCAAGGAGCAAGCTGCATCATCCGCAAAATCTGATTTTTTCAGGGTGACGGGCTGTCTCTGCGAAGGTCCGGAGACGGTTGCGTGCCGTGTCGCATGCATTCCGGAACAAAAGTGCCGAAAGCATGCAGCGAAGGCTGACGATCATGTTCGAAAATCTGACGGAAAAGCTGGAAGGAATCTTCAAGAAGCTCAGGGGCCGCGGCGTATTGACGGAGGAGAACATCCAGGAGGCCATGCGGGAGATCCGCATGGCTCTTCTCGAAGCGGATGTAAACTTCCGGGTCGTTCGCGATTTCGTTGAGGACGTCCGCACCCGCGCGGTCGGCCAGCACGTTCTGGAAAGCCTGTCACCGGGGCAGCAGGTCGTCAAGATCGTCCACGACCGCCTCGTGGAGCTCATGGGCACAACGGGAAGCGCGATGCGCTTCGGGAACAGGATCCCAACGCCGGTCATGATGGTGGGTCTCCAGGGGTGCGGAAAGACGACAACGTCCGTGAAACTGGCCCGTTTCCTGGCGGCTCAGGGGAAACGGGTATCCCTCGTTTCCGCCGACGTCTATCGGCCCGCTGCCATCGAACAGCTGCGGGTCCTTACTGGGTCCATCGGTGCCGGTTTCCACCGGGCGGATGACATGAAGGATCCCGTGAAAATCTGCCTGAACGCCGTCGATGAGGCCCGTTCGAAAGGGTATGAAGTCCTGATCATCGACACCGCGGGTCGACTGCACATCGACGAGGAAATGATGGACGAGCTGCGGCGCATCAAGGAGGCCGTCCAACCCGGGGAGATTCTTTTCGTGGCCGATGCGATGACCGGTCAGGAAGCGGTAAACGTGGCGGCAAAGTTCAACGAGAGCCTCGGCATCGACGGTGTCATCATGACGAAGATGGACGGGGATGCAAGGGGCGGTGCGGCCCTTTCGCTGCGCGCGGTCATTGGAAAGCCGATCAAATTTGTCGGTGTCGGGGAGAAGGTGGACGCGCTGGAGCCGTTCCACCCGGAGCGGATGGCTTCCCGGATCCTCGGGATGGGCGATATTCTGACCCTGGTGGAGAAGGCCCAGACGGTCGTCGATCAGAAGAAGGCCCTTGAACTGGAGCGGAAAATCCGTAAGAATGAATTCACCCTTGAAGATTTCCGCGACCAGTTGTCTCAGATCCGAAAGATGGGATCGCTCCAGGACATTCTGGGCATGATTCCTGGCCTGGGGCGAATGAAGGCGATGAAGGATACCATGCCCGATGAAAAGGAACTCGTACGGATCTCTGCCATCATCGATTCCATGACCCGGCAGGAAAGGGCGAACTACCTTATCATCGAAGGCTCAAGGCGCAAAAGGATTGCCCGGGGAAGCGGGACCTCCGTACAGGACGTGAACCGGCTGTTGAAAAATTACATTGAGATGAGAAAAATGATGAAACGGATGACCTCCAAGGACGGGATGAAGGCCCTCCGAAGGGGGAATTTTCCCTTTTCATTCTGAAAAAGATATGTTAATCAATCACCCTTTTCGTTGGCAAAACCATTTTCGGAGGAGGTTACAAGCAGATAGGATGGCGACAAAGATAAGACTGGCACGCATGGGATCACGGAGCAGGCCTTTCTACCGTATCGTAGTAGCCGATTCCGAATTTCCCAGAGACGGGAGATTCATTGAGATCGTCGGTCACTACGACCCGAAAAAAGAGCCGGCCGAAGTAACCGTAAAGGATGAGCGCGTCCGGGATTGGCTTTCCAAGGGAGCGAAACCGACGCTTACCGTTTCCCAGCTGCTGAAGAAAAAGGGAATCCCACTGAAAGGATAGTTGCTGCCCGTTATCCCCGGACCAACGGCATGTTTCGGGCGCTTCCGACCCACGATCGATCGTGCACGCAGGAGATCCCAGGCTGCCGATGGGCAGCCGGCGAGAATCGATATTCGTGACGCTTCAATCTTTGCAGACATCACGGAGGTGGGAACGATGAAGGAGCTCATCAAGTACATGGCGCAGGCTTTGGTGGATCATCCTGATCAGGTGGAAGTGAATGAAATCGTTGGCGAACAAACCTCGGTGATCGAATTGAGAGTGGCCAAGGAGGACTTGGGGAAAGTCATCGGAAAACAGGGACGAACCGCCAAGGCAATGCGGGCCATATTGAGCGCCGCGTCCACGAAAATCCGCAAGAGAACGGTCCTAGAGATCATCGAATGATGCATGAAGCTGCTGGAAATAGGACGCATCGTCAAATGTCACGGGCTGCAGGGAGCCGTGAAGGTACTCTCCTTCCTGGAGGGAAAGCGGACACTGGAAGTCATCCGTGAAGTGTATATCGGGAAGGATGACGCATCGGCCGTTCTGTACCGGATCAAGACGATAGACCCGCTCAAGCGGGCATTTTTGCTTGCCGTGGAGGGAGTTGCCCGGATTGAACAGGCGGATTCCCTTCTGGGATGCAGCGTCTGGATACCGGCGGATCGCCTGGAGAAACTGCCCGAGGGTGAGTATTACTGGTGGCAGCTCATCGGCCTGGAGGTCCGATCGGAAGAAGGCCGATTTCTAGGATTCATCGAAGAGATCCTTCCCACGGGCAGCAACGATGTTTACGTCTGCCGGGGGGGTGAAAGGGAGATCCTGCTCCCGGCCATTGCAGACGTGATTCGGGAGATTGACATGGAAAGAGGATTCATGAGCGTCCGGATCCTCGAGGGACTTTGATCCACCATGCTCCGCTTCGATGTCCTGTCGATTTTCCCCGAGATGTTTCAATCTCCCTTCGATGCCAGCCTCATCGGGAAGGCCAGGGATAAGGGGATAATCCAGATCCACCTGCATGACATCCGGGATTACGCCGAGGGAAAACACCGGATGACCGATGACTATCCATATGGCGGTGGCGGCGGGATGGTCATGAAGGTGGAGCCGGTGGCTCGGGCGCTGGAAGCCGTTGTGCCGGACCGGGAAGGGGCTCTCGTCGTGCTCCTCACTCCCCAGGGAGAGCCGCTTCGGCAGGAACTGGTTCGGGAACTGGCCTCGTGGTCCAGGCTGGTCATGATCTGCGGGCATTACGAGGGGGTGGACGAGCGCATCCGGACGCATCTGGTCGACCGGGAGATCTCCATCGGTGACTATATCCTGACGGGAGGGGAACTGGCGGCCATGGTCCTTGTGGATGCCGTTGCCCGCCTGGTTCCCGGTGTTCTGGGAAACAGCACGTCTCCCCAGGCCGACTCCTTTTCCGACGGGCTTCTAGAATACCCGCAGTATACGAGACCGGAGAATTTCCGGGAATGGAAAGTCCCGGACGTTCTGTTGTCGGGCCATCACAAGGCCATTGAAGACTGGAGGAGAAGGGAAGCGTTGAAGAGGACCTGGCAGAGGCGCAGGGACCTCCTTGAATCAGCACCGCTGCGGGACGAAGACCGGGAAATGCTGCAGAGCCTGGTCCTGGAGAAGGAGCGGGAAGGTCTGTAACGCCGGTTTTCGATTCCATGACGGCGGGCAGAGAGCAAGAGAGAGACAGGTCGACCAAAGGCTTATTACAGGGATTGCCTTGAAGGGATAGAAGGAGGTTTTAGCCATGAATGTATTGGATATGATTGAAAAGGAACAAATGCGGGGCGACATCCCCGAGTTCAAGTCCGGTGATACGGTGAAAGTGTACGTCCGGATCGTGGAAGGCCAGAAACAGCGAATTCAGGCCTTCGAAGGAGTTGTGATCCGGAAAAGGCGTGGAAGCAACCGTTCCAGCTTCACCGTCCGGAAGATCTCCTACGGTATCGGAGTCGAACGAACGTTTCCGCTTCATTCCCCCGTCATCGACCGAATCGAGGTGATCAGCCGCGGCAAGGTCCGCCGGTCCCGGCTCTACTACCTGAGGGGCCTGAGAGGGAAGAAGGCCCGGATCAAGGACGCAAGCAGGATCTGAAACAGCGGGACAGGCGCACTCCATCCCGCGGCGGCGGGGTCTCTTACGGGGACCTCCGCCGAAGGGAGCGATGGATCATTTCGAACGCAAGGCTCTTCAGGAGGGTTTTTTCTCCATTGCCGGCGTTGACGAGGCCGGTCGGGGGGCTCTTTGCGGACCCGTCGTTGCCGCCGCCGTCATTTTTCCTTCCGGATACAGGAATCCCGACATTAAAGACTCCAAGCTGCTTCGCCCGCAGGTCCGGGAAACTCTCCATGACCGGATCCACCAGGACGCTCTGGCGGTCGGCATTGGAGTGATCGAAGCGCAGGTGATCGACCGGATCAACATCCTGCAGGCGACGCTGGCCGCGATGAAGGATGCCGTCCTCAGCCTGTCCCGGCGGCCGGATTACCTCCTGATCGACGGCCGGAATGCAATTCCCCTGGACTTTCATCAGAAGGTCATCGTCGGAGGAGACCGCCTGAGCGTGTCCATTGCCGCGGCTTCCATTGTGGCCAAGGTCTCCCGCGACAAGATCATGGAAATCTATCATCACCAGTTTCCGCAGTACAATTTTCTCCGGAACAAGGGATACGGAACGGAGGAACACCGGAACGCCATCCAGGTTTACGGGGCCTCCAAGATTCACCGCAAATCCTTTCACCTGAAGGGGAAGGCCTCTTCCTCTCCCTCGGAGCTTCTCCCCTTTTCATGAGGCGCCAGTCGGAAACGAAAAAAGAGGCGCCGACTCCGCGAAGAGGCGCCATTGGGGAAGAACTGGCGGCAGCTCATCTGAAAAAAGCCGGATATGTGATCGTCGAGAGAAATTATCGGTGTTCAGCCGGCGAGATGGATATCATCGCCAGGGAAGGCGATGTTCTTGTTTTCGTGGAGGTGAAAACACGGCGCTCCGGGGCCTTCGGGGAGCCGGAGGAGTCCGTGGGGCCGGAAAAACAGCGGAGGCTGACGAGGATTTCCCTTCATTACCTGAACTGGAAGGGACTCGTGAACGAGAAGTGCCGTTTTGACGTCGTATCGGTCAAGATGGATGTCTCGGGGACCCGGATTGAGGTTTTCCGGGATGCCTTTGACGGTCTCTGGTAGAAAAGAGGGTGCCGGACCAGATCGTAAGCCGAGTTCTGTTCCGTACGGCCGTTGCCGGCCGGGCGGTGGTGGCCATTCATCTGGGACGGCAGTTGCCTGCCGCCTCAAGCGACGCTACCCGAGAACCTCGGACGGGCCGTCCTCAAGCGTTCTCCTATTCGGTCTTGCTCCGGATGGGGTTTACCAAGCTTTCCCGGTCACCCGGGAAACTGGTGAGCTCTTACCTCGCCTTTTCACCCTTACCTGCAATGCAGGCGGTATATTTTCTGTGGCACTTTCCTTAGGGTTGCCCCCAGTCGCCGTTAGCGACCATCCTGCCCTGTGGAGCTCGGACTTTCCTCCGTTCCCTCAGGGGAACGGCGACCACCTGATCTGCTCCGGCACCTTTTCAAAGATCCCTTCCTGCTCCGCTTCAACATGCGGAATAAGCCTGTTCCGTAAAATATCCCATCAGGAAGGCGGAATCAAGAGCCCCGATTGTTCTTGTCATGATTCCCGTTGCTCTGGTCGTCCCAGTAGAGGATCCGGTTGCAATTGGGACAGAACCGGATCTCTTCCTCTCTCTGTATCTCGTTGTAGAGTTGGGGAGGGAGATTCATCCGGCATCCCTGGCAGACTTCCTTCCAGACGCCGATGACAGCTACGCCGGCACTGGCGTTGCGGATCGTTTCGTACCTTTTGAGGATGTCAGGGGGGACCTTTTCTCGCAATGCCTGGCTCTTTTCTCTGGTCGCACGCAGATCTTCATCGGCAAGGGCGAGTTCCTCGGTCCGTTCTTTCCGCTCCCCCTCGTAGCGCAACCTGGCCTGATCGAAGTCCCGCTCGATGTTCTGTACGAGGCCGCGTACCCGGTCCATTTCTTCCATCGCCTCGAGAATCTCGTCCTCGATCTGGCTGTTTCTCATTTCCAGGGTCTCGACTTCCTTCAGGATGGCCTCGTACTCCTTATTGGTCTTGACTTCAAACTGGCGAGCCTTGGCTTTCTTCAGGGAATCCTGCCCTCTACGAAGGAGTTCTTCCTTTTCCCTGTGTTTTTTTGTTGCTTCCTGAAGCCTTTCTTTCTGTTCGACCATCTCCGTCTGGGACGCCGTGAATATCCCATCCAGCGCCTCCAGCAGGCTGGGTAATTGGGTCTTACGACCCTGAATCTTCTCGATTGCGGAATCGACTTTCTGCAGATCTCTTAAGAGAGAAAGCAGTTCTTTCAAGGATCATTCCCCTTTCAAACAAAGAGTCAAAAAAAAATGCACCGGAGCCGGTGCATTGATTTATTCTTGCGGGACGGAGGTTCCCTGTCGGGAACTTGCACCGCCGGCGATTGTCGACCGACTGGTCCGCCCCTTCCTGCCGCTTGCGGTTGAAACCGCCGATGAGTGTTCTGGTATCTTCATGGCCTTGAATAAACGAATGGTGGGCCCACCTGGGATCGAACCAGGGACCGACCGGTTATGAGCCGGTGGCTCTACCAGTTGAGCTATGGGCCCTCTCAATTTACTCTGCGTCCGTGAACGTATGGTCCATCCGTCCACGGCGCGTCTGTTTGCTATACCCGATGGTTGGCGCTGTCAATGGTCTATTTTGTCACAAGCTTGAGGACTCGTCTCCGGGGCGGGTTGATCATTTTCTTCCCCGTAGATGCCGGCAGCGGACGCGGTGTCTCACGCCGCGAGGATTCGAGAAGCTCTCGGGTTTCCTCGTCGGTATAGTCCATGCGCTCACTGATGCCGAACCGCATGCGGAGCACCTTCTCTTCCCGCGGGGTCAGGGTCGCCAGGATTTTTCTTGTCTGCTCCGCGAGGTCCATGCTGATGGTTGCCTCGGAAGGGGACATGATCTTCTTGTCCTCGATGAAGTCACCGAGATGGCTGTCCTCCTCCTCTCCGATGGGAGTCTCCAGGGAGATGGGCTCCTTGGCAATTTTCAATACCTTGCGGACCTTTTCCAGCGGGTACTCCATCTTGTTGGCGATTTCCTCGGGTGTGGGTTCCCGACCCAGTTCCTGCACAAGGTACCGGGAGGTGCGGATCAGCTTGTTGATCGTCTCGATCATATGCACCGGGATCCGGATCGTTCGGGCCTGGTCCGCGATGGCCCTCGTAATGGCCTGGCGGATCCACCAGGTGGCATATGTGGAGAACTTGTAGCCCCGCTGGTATTCGAACTTGTCCACAGCCTTCATGAGGCCGATGTTTCCTTCCTGGATCAGATCCAGAAACTGAAGGCCCCGATTCGTGTACTTCTTCGCAATGCTGACCACAAGCCGGAGATTCGCCTCAACGAGTTTCCGCTTGGCGATCTCCGCATCAAATTCTCCCGTTTCGATCAGGTAGACAACCTTCTTCAGCGTAGCCGCCGGGAGGCCCGTCGCCAGGGTCACGGCCTTGATCTTCCGGGCCGCTTCCCGGTACTGCTCCTCGCACTCCCTGAGGCGCTCCTGCGAAATCCGCAGGCTCTTTGCGATGGCCTTGGCCTCCTTAGGGGATTGCCGCAGGCGGGACCAGGTCTTCTCCATTTCCTTGACAGGAAGACCCGTTCTTTCCTTGCACTGGCGGATCATCCAGTCAGCCTCCTCCACTCCGGCGATATACTCCTTCAGCATGGCAACCATGGAATGGGTCTGCCTTTTGCTGAACCGGACCTTACGGCAGAGGCGAACGATGTTCTTCCTGTTCTTCTCCAGATCGTCGCGGAGTTCTTTGCGGATTTCCTCCTCGAGACCCTTTTCCTTGAGTCGTTTGTGAATCTGGTCATTTTTCCGGTCCACGGTGGCGACCCGGTCGATCAGCTTGACGACTCTCTGTTTGTGTAGGTCTTCCTCGACGAAACCGTCCTCATCTTCCAGATTGTCGATGACGCTTTTGATGCGGATCTCGTCCCGTTTCAGTTTTGCGCCCAGCTCGACCACATATTTGATGCAACAGTCCACGCTGAAGACCGAGTCCATGACGACCTTGTCGCCCGCCTCAATCTTCTTGGCGATCTCAACCTCACCCTCGCGGCTGAGCAGGGACACCATTCCCATCTCCCGAAGATACATTTTTACCGGGTCACCGGTCTTCCCGGCGATCGGCATCAGGGTGAGAACGTCTTCCTCCTTCGTTTCGATGTTTTCTTCGGCTGCCTTCTTGACAATCAGCTTGTCGCCCTTGTCCGTATCGATGATATCGATGTTCTTTTCTCCAAAAAGCATAATGATGTCATCGATCTGATCGGAGGAGACGATATCCGACGGCAACAGATCGTTCACGTCGTCGTATGTGAGAAAACCCTTCTCCTCGCCGAGGGAAATCAGCTTTTTGAACTCATCGGACTGAATGTCTTTCGCCATATGTTCTCTCCCTGTTTTTTTACGGATCATCAAACTGGAGGGAAACGAGCCGTCAGATTCCCTTCCGCAGATTCCTTTCCATGTTCAGCAGCCGCTCTTTCTCCCGGAGCAGGGCTTCACAAAGGACTCCGTCTTGCCGTTCCTGAGCGCCGAGCAGGCGTTGCCTTAACTGTTCGTGCTGCCTGCGGAACCATTTCCGGTGAATCTGTCCGATGCTGTCCCTGAGGAACCGTTCCACCAGGGTTTCATCCAGCGGCTGCTTCTGGACGAGCGATTTCAATATGTTCTGTCGGACCCCTTCCTCGGGGATTTCCATGGCCAGCGTGGCCACGTCGATCCGTCCGTCTCTGCTGAAAGCGTTGGAAAGGGTCTCCGCAAAGGCATGCAAGGCTCCGTCGGCAAAGTGGTCCAGAACGCCCGATCCGATCACGTCGGGAATCCGGAACGGATGCTCGATCATGAGCAGAACCAGATTCAACTCCAGCGGGTCCGATTCAGGTCGCGGGTCCTTTGGATTCCCTCCGGATACGGTCGTTTCCCGGGTGCCCACGGTTTTTCCGACCTGCCTTTTCAACACCGACTGGTCGAGGCCCGTCTTTTCGGACACCCGTTTCAAAAGCAGGTTCCGCTTGATGGGATCATCCACTTTGGCCAGCATGGCCACGGCGCCCTGTGCCGCCGCCGTCCTTGCGCTGACGGTGCTTCCGCTGCCGGCCAGCGTCTCCAGGTAGTAATCCATGAACGTCGGGGATCGCTGCACCAGTTCTTCCAGCGCCTCCGCCCCGGAAGCCCGGACGAAGTCGTCCGGATCCGCTCCGTCGGGCAGAAACACGGCCCGGGCCTCCACGTCGGCCGCCAGAAACAATTCCAGGCTCCGGTCCAGGGCCTTGCGGCCCGCCGGATCGGAATCGAATATCACGGCAACGTCCCTTGTATAGCGCTTGAGCAGGTGAACCTGATCCGATGTCAGGGCCGTACCCAGAGAGGCAAGGGCGTTCCGTACTCCGGCGTTCCAAAGGGAGATGACGTCGAAGTATCCTTCCACGAGAACAGCGCAACTTTTGCGTCGGATCGTCTCCTTTGCCTGCCGGATCCCGAACAGGTTGCGCCCCTTGATGAAGACGGCCGTCTCCGGTGAATTCAGATACTTTGGCTCACCGTCGCCAATCATGCGGCCGCCGAAGGCGATCACGCGGCCCGAGGCATCTTCGATCGGAAACATGACGCGTCCCCGGAAGCGGTCGTAGGAACCGCCGTCTTCCCGGGATAGAAGCAGTCCCGCCTGCTTCGCTACATCCAGGGAGACCCCCTCCCTCTCAAGAGCTTTGCGAAGACCCGTCCACTCGTTTCTTGCGAAGCCGAGGCGAAAGGCCTTCCGCGTCTCCTCGCGGATCCCCCTTCTTTCAAGGTACTTGCGGGCATCCATCCCTCCCGGACTTTGAAGGTTGCCCGTAAAGAAGGCGGCGGCCTTCTCGTTCATGTCCAGGATGGCGCTGCGCAACCCCCGGTTTTCCCCGGGGGGCGGAGGCTTTCGGGGGATCTGGATCCCCATCTTGCCCGCCAGGTGCCGCAGGGCCTCCGGGTAGGTCATGGCGTTCACCTTCATCAGGAAGGTGACGGCGTTTCCTCCCTCACCGCAACCGAAGCAATGAAAGATCTGTTTTTCCGGATTGACCGTGAAGGACGGGGTTTTCTCCTGGTGGAAAGGGCACAGGCCCACATAGTTCCGACCGGCCTTCCGCAGGGTCACAAAATCCGATACGACCTCCACGATGTCCGCGCGGCTTTTGATTTCCTCCACTTTCTCTTCGGGTATCAAGCCCATGGATATGTTTCGCCCCTTGCTTGAATCCCTGTTGCCGATCGATCCTCTTCGGCAGGAGCCTCTCCTTCGTGCAGTCCGTCACCGGTGTACGCCCCGCGGACAGAATCACGTTTTCAACGGCCCGTGGGCTAACCGGCCAGCCTGGCCTTGACCAGGTCTCCCACCAATTTGCCGTCCGCCTTGCCGGTGATTCGGGGCATCAGGACCTTCATGACCTTGCCCATATCCTTGACGGACGAAGCCCCCGCTTCACCGACCGCCTTGTCGATTTCCACCTCGAGCTCCTCCCGGGATAGCTGCTGGGGCATGAAGGACTGGATGATCGCGAGCTCAGCCTCTTCCTGGGCCACCAAGTCCATCCGTCCGCCCTTGGCAAACTGCTCGATCGAGTCTTTCCTCTGCTTCGCCATTCCGGAGAGAACCTGCAGGATCTCGGTTTCGTTCAGTTCACGCCTGAGGTCGATCTCCCGGTTATGCATGGCCGTCTTGATCAGGCGCAGCGCGGAAAGCCGGATCTTGTCCCTGGCTTTCGCGGCCTCGATCATTCCCTGTTCCACCTGCTTTTTCATTGTCATCGCACGCACCTGTTTCTTAAATTTGTTTCCCGTTGCCCCGGTTGTCAACAGGGGCCGGATGGTTCCTTACATATCCTTCATGCGGATCGGTCCGCCTCCTACAACGTGGACATGGAGGTGAAAGATGACCTGTCCGCCTTCCTTATTGGTATTGATGACGGTCTTGAAACCCCGCTGGTCGATTCCCTTGAGCCGGGCTACTTCCTGAACCGCATGGATAAGATGCGGGAGCAGCTTTGTGTTTTCGTCCTTTACGTCGAGGAGGGTGGGAACGTGTTTCTTCGGGACGATCACGACATGAGCCGGGGCTACCGGATGGATGTCGTCGAAGGCGAGGACCCATTCGTCCTCGTAGACCTTGGTGCAGGGGATCGATCCGGCGATGATTTTGCAGAAAATGCAGTCGTCCATGGCTTCAATCCTCCTTCCTGGCTTCTGCGGCGTTGGTTTTGAGCGTCTCGGCGATGGCGTCCTCCAGGCGCAGGGCGCCTGTATAAAGTGCCCGGCCCACGATAACCCCCAGGATGCCGGGACCTCCGGATGCCAGCAGTCGCTGGATGTCCTTCATCCCGGATACGCCCCCGGAGGCGATGACCGGGAGACCCGTCTCATCCGCCAAGGCGCGCGTGGCCTCGACGTTGACTCCCTGTTCCATGCCGTCCCGGTGAATGTCCGTGTAGACGATGGCATGCAGGGCCTCCTGCCTATACCGGTTCGCCAACTCGACGGCAGGAATGTCCGATTGTTCCGTCCAGCCTTCGACGGAGACCCGGCCTCCGCGGGCGTCGATCCCCAGGATGATCCGGCCCGGATAGCGCCGGCAGGCTTCCCGGACCAGGGATTCATCTTTCAGGAGCGCGCTACCCAGAATGACCCAGGCAACACCGGCCTCGATGTAGGAAACGATGGTTTCCATGCTGCGAATGCCGCCGCCGACCTGAACCGGAAGCCCGGTGGCTTTGACGACGGCCTCGACGGCTTCACCGTTCCTGGGCTTTCCCGCCAGGGACCCGTCCAGATCGACCATGTGCAGCCGGGAGGCTCCTCCGTCCTTCCACATCCGGGCCACCTGGGCGGGATCTTCCCCGTACACGGTTACCCGCTGGAAGTCTCCCTGGGCCAGCCGGACGCAGCGGCCGTCTTTCAGATCAATGGCGGGAATGATGATCAAAATGAAATCTCCCTTCCGGACGCCGGAGCCGATCCCTTATCGCGCCCAACCGCGCCTTGCTCAAGGCGTTGCCGGGAATGTCTTGCACACTTCCTCCATGCCGGCTGCGGTCAGCTCTTCGGCGGTGAGCCACCTCCCCTTTTCCTTGAAGAAGAAGGGAATCTGAAGCATGTCCTCCATCAGCGACGCCTGGGTCTGGTCGAAGAGGCCGCGCCAGAGAAGGGCGCCGTCACCGGCCCGGTACAGGTGGATGTCGAAGGCGACGGAGGCCGGTTTCTCGACGGAGTAGGCGAGACCTTTCCGCTCGCGCCAGCGATATATGTAACCCACAACGATGCCGTCAACTTCCAGGTCGCTGCCCATCTTGCGAAGGATCTCGGCGGCTTTCATTGTGAAAGAACCGGACGATGCGCTCTGGTAAGCGGCACCCGCCCGATCCGGATATACGATCTGGATTCTGCCCAGGGCTTTCTGGCGGTCGAGGAAAATCCGTTCTGTGATTCGTTCCGGTGAGTCTTCCGGCCGGTCGGCTCCCATGTCTCCCAGGATGACCGGCTCTCTTGCCACCCGGACTGCCACTTCCGACGGAGAGGCCTTCTGGAACGGCAGCACGGCGATCCGGTGGACGGTGATCTCCCCTCCCGCTGCCGGGACGGAGGTCCGGGAAGAGGCGCAGCCGGCGATCACTAGTACCGGGATAATCGCGATCAGGATACGGGCAAACCGCTCCGCGATGGTTGATCTGTGCAAAAGGTCACCTCCTTACGGACGGGCAAGTCCGACGGTCGGGACCGGTCAGAGGCTGCCCTTTGTGGACGGAATCCCTTGGATCCGTTCGTTGGGGGTAACGGCCTTTCTCAGGGCACGGGCGAACGCCTTGAAGATCGCCTCGGCCATATGGTGGCTGTTTCCGCCGTGGATAATCTGGATGTGAAGCGTCGTTCCGCTGTGGTCTGCAAACGCCTTGAAGAATTCGCGGAGGAGCGAGGGATCGAAATCCCCGATCCGGCCGTCTCCGAAATCGGCTTCGAAAACCAGGAAGGGCCGGCCCGACAGGTCCATCACGACCCTGCACAGGCTCTCATCCATGGGCACGGTGGCCTCGCCGAAGCGTTCCAGGCCGCGCTTATTTCCAAGGGACTGCTTCAGGGCCTCTCCCATGCAAATGCCGAGATCTTCCACGAGGTGATGGTCGTCGACTTCGCGGTCCCCTTTTCCCCGTATGGTCAGGTCGAACAGGCCGTGCCGGCTGAAAAGGTTCAGCATATGGTCCAGAAAAGGGATGGAGGTGGAGAGAGTCCCTTCCCCCGATCCATCCAGCCCCAGTTCCAGGGCGATGTCGGTCTCCGTGGTTTTCCGCTTGATCTTCGCCTTCCTCGCCATGGGAATCCCTTCCGGTCAGATGACCTTGTTGAGAGAATATTCGATGATTCCCTCCGCCCCGGCTTCCTTGAGAAGCGGAATCAGGTCCCGGACGATGCCCGCGTCCACGATCGTTTCCACGGCATGCCATTCTTCGGAAAACAGGCTCGAAATGGTGGGAGCCTTTAGGGACGGGAGGAGAAGGATCACCCGTCCCAGGTTTTCTTTTGATACGTTCAGCTTGATGCCCACCTTTCCCATGGCCAGCAGCGATCCAACGAGAAGCGTCCGGATCTGTTCGATTTTCTGTCGCTTCCATGAATCCTCGAAGGCATCCCGATTGGCCACAAGCTGCGTATTGGTTCTCATCATTTCCTCGACGATACGCAGTTTGTTGGCCCGCAGGGTGGAACCCGTCTCCGTCACCTCCACGATGGCGTCCACGAGACCGTCAGCCACCTTGGCCTCTGTGGCACCCCAGGAGAATTCGACATGGACGCGGATGTTCCGTTCCTGGAAATATTTCTTTGTGAAGTTCACCAACTCGGTTGAGATGCGTTTTCCCTCCAGATCCTCGATGGAGCGAATGGGCGAATCCTCCCGGACGACCAGCACCCAGCGGGCCTGGCGTGCGGATACCTTTGAATAGACAAGGTTTTCAACGACAACAACATCCGACTCGTTTTCGAGGATCCAGTCCCGACCCGTGAGGCCGAGATCGAGAACCCCGCTTTCAATGTAACGGGACATCTCCTGCGCCCGGACCAGGGAGCAGGAAATCTCGTCGTCATCGATATCGGGGAAATAACTGCGGCCGTCGTAGGTGATCCGCCAGCCCGCCTTCCGGAACAGGTCGACTGTGCTTGCCTCCAGGCTTCCCTTCGGGATCCCGAGCTTCAGCGTCCTCATCGGTAGACCTCTTCCGGGTTGAACACGCGCTCACCTACGATTTCCTCGCCGTCGGGGAAGACGCGGCGGTAGAAACAGGAGCGGTATCCCGTGTGGCAGGCCGCTCCTCCCACCTGGTCGACCTTCAGGAGGACCGTGTCGCTGTCGCAGTCGATATAGACGGCATGCACTTTCTGCGTGTTGCCGGACGTTTCGCCTTTCACCCACAGGGAGTTCCGCGACCGGCTCCAGTAGGTGGCAATGCCCGTCTCCAGGGTTTTCTGCCAGGCCAGGCGATTCATGTAGGCCATCATCAGGACTTCACCGGTGGACGCATCCTGGACCACCGCCGGGACCAATCCTTGCCCTTTGTCAAAATCAGGTTCCGTCACCAGGGACCTCCAAGCCATCCGGGAGCATGTTTCAATAAAGTATTTACACCTAATCGAATCGTTTCCGTTCGGCAAGCATTTTTTTATTCATTGGATATCGACAGGAAGGCAGAGATGCACGACCCCGTCATCCAGTTTTTTCTTTACAAAGAATCACCGTTTATGTATGACGAATTCCCCTTTTGGGTTCCATTAGCGTGAGGTGTTGCCAATGTCTTCCCTGAAGCCGGATAAACTGTTATATTTCAGGAACTTGTTGATATCGAAAATCAACGAGCTTCTCAATGAAGCGGAAAAAACCGTTTCTGAAATGACCGACGGCAAGGAAAACTATCCAGATCCCACAGACCGGGCTTCCCTGGAAGCGGACCGGAATTTTGAGTTGCGAATCCGGGACCGGGAGCGGAAGCTCATCGCCAAGATGCAGGAAGCCATCAAGCGGATCGATGATGGCACGTACGGCATCTGCGAGATGTGTGGCAATCCCATCTCCGAAAAACGCCTCCAGGCCAGGCCGGTCACGACCTCCTGCATCGACTGCAAGACGAAGCAGGAACGTCTCGAAAAGCTCAAGGGCGAGTAGCGTCCGTCTTCAGGCTCGATCGATAGCCGGGCGGCGGAACGGCCTGGACGATCCGGTATTGTGATGCGGCGGCTTCAGAACGGAGCCTTCGAGCCGTTTCCCTCCCTCCGATCCTGTCCTTGAAATCCTTCTGGGATTTCATCTCCGGGAATGAATCATGTCCTTTGTTCAGGTGGCACTCAACGTTCCGGCACGGCAGACGTTTACGTACCGGGTGCCGGAGGGAATGGACCCCTTCGCCGCCGTGGGCAAGCGCGTTCTGGTCCCCCTGGGCCGCAGAAGGCTGACGGGATACATCGTCGGGATCCTGACGGCACCTGATTGCGACTCCGTCCGGGATGTCCTTGAGATCCTTGATGAGGACCCTCTCTTCTCCCGGGAGGATTTCCTGTTCTATGCCTGGGTTGCCGATTATTACTTGTATCCCGTCGGAAGAGCACTGGGAGAGATTCTTCCCGGCAGCATTCCCGCGCGGGACCGCACCCGGGTGACCCTCACCCGCGGATTTTCCCCGGCAGATACCGGAACCATCTCCCCCCAGGAAGAGCAAATCCTGCAGATCCTCCGGGAATCTCCCCGTGGGCTGAGCGTACAGCGGCTGAAGGAGATGGTGAAGATCCGGGAGATTGCGAAGCTCCTGGAAGAGATGGAAGATCAAGGGTGGATCCGTCTCTCCGAGGGTGCCCGCGGGCCGGCCATCCGACATCGCACGGAACGGGTGTTGTCCCTGGCGTCGGGAAGCCTGGAAGGGCTGTCGCCGCGACAGGAGGAGGCCGTCCGGATTCTCCGGGGGCTCGGCGCCGTGCCTGCCGCCGAATTCTCCCGGATTCTCCCGGGAAGCGGGACCGTCCTCGCCGGCCTGAAAAAGAAGGGGATCGTCCTTGTCGAGGAGAGGCCGCTTGTCCACCTGCCTGGTCTGATTCCCCTTATCGAGGGGCCTCGGATCGATCTCTCGCTCAGCCCGGATCAGGCCTCCGCCCTGGAGACCGTGCGCTCGGACCTTGCCGGGAACTCAGCATCCGTTGTCCTGCTTCACGGGGTGACCGGCAGCGGAAAGACGGAAGTGTATCTCCGGGCCGCCGCCGAGGTGCTTGAGAGGGGGGGGAGCGTCCTTTTCCTGGTGCCGGAGATCGCCCTGACTCCACAGCTTTTGAACCGGGTGGCATCCTTCTTCGATGCGGGCCGGATCGCCGTTCTCCACAGCGGAGTCTCGCGGGCCGACCGTTATTCCCAATGGCGGCGCATCCAGCGGGGAGACGTGGACGTCGTCGTGGGTGCCCGCTCGGCCCTCTTTGCACCCCTGAAAAACCTGAAGCTCATCATCGTGGACGAGGAGCACGATCCCTCTTATAAGCAGGACGAGCGGTTGTGCTACTCCGCCCGGGACATGGCCGTCGTCCGGGGGAAGGTGGCCGCCGCCACGGTGATCCTGGGATCTGCGACTCCTTCCATCCAGACGTATTTCAATGCCGAATCGGGACGATACCTGCGCCGGACCCTGCCCCTCCGGGTGGAGGACCGGGATCTGCCAACCGTGGAGATTGTGGACATGAGGGTGGAAGGATTGAGGGCCGGCGAATTGCCGATTCTCTCCTATACACTTCAGGAAGCATTGCGGGACAACCTCACCACCCGGGGACAGACCCTCCTCTTCCTGAACAGGCGGGGTTTCCACACGCACCTGTTTTGTGCCTCCTGCGGCCACGTCTTTGCCTGCAGGAACTGCAGCCTTTCACTGATCTCGCATGCTCGGGCAAATGTTCTCCGCTGTCATGCCTGCGATTTCACCATGCCTTCGCCCGCCGCCTGTCCCGCCTGCGGCAGTCCCGGCCTCGTTCGCCACGGTCTTGGAACGGAGCGGGTCGAGGGGGCCGTCCGGACCCTGTTCCCGCAGGCGCGGGTGGGGCGCATGGACAGCGACACAACGTCACGGAAGGGCGCTTCCGCCGATATCCTGCGGCGGCTCCTGCGAGGAGAGATCGACATTCTCGTGGGAACCCAGATGATCACCAAGGGCCATGACATCCCGGGCATTACCCTCGTGGGGGTTGTCTCCGCCGATACGAGTCTGCACACGGCCGATTTCCGGGCCGCCGAGCGGACCTTTCAGCTCCTCACGCAGGTGTCCGGGCGCAGCGGCCGCGGAGAAAAGCCGGGCCGGGTGGTCATTCAGACCTACAACCCGGGACATTACGCGGTCCGGCATGCCCGCAGTCACGATTTTGAAGCCTTTTACCGCGAGGAGATCCCCCAGCGGCAATCCCTGTCCTATCCGCCTTTTTCCCGGCTGGCCCAGGTGAGGCTCTCGGGACTGGATCCGCAGAGGACCCGGGCGGAAGCCGGGGCGGCGGCCTCCTTTGCATACCGTTTCACGGCCGGACAGGGCCTGTCGGGAAGGGTTGAAATCCTGGGACCCGCGGAGGCTCCCGTAGCCCGGGTCAGGAACCGGCACCGTTGGCAGATCCTGCTGAAGGGGAAGGACAGCCGGGCCGTCCATGCCGTCGCGGAGGCGCTGCTGGCCCGTCGGTTCAAGGGTGTGGAATTGAAAATAGACGTGGATCCGATGGATTTCCTGTAACTACGGATTCCGGTTTCTTCTTGACCGTCGTGGCCCGAGCAAGTAGGCTGATTCTGCCGGCCGCGCGCCATGCAGACCGAGGTGGGGCCGAAGCCTGCAGAGGGGAGGAAAAGACCTGATGAAGGGTTCCGGGCGATGGGTCCTTGCCGCCGCGATCGTCATGTTCCTGGCCGGTGCAGCCGGGGCCGAGGAGAAAAAGTCGATATCCCTGCTCAAGCCCCAGATGGACAGCGGACGGCTCCTCATGCACGTCCTGAAGGAGCGCAAATCTTCCCGGTCTTTCAGCAAGGCAAAACTTCCCATCCGCGTTCTTTCCGGACTCCTGTGGGCCGCCAACGGCGTCAACCGTCCGGGTACGGACGGCAGAACGGTCCCGTCGGCCAGAAACATGCAGGAAGTGGACGTCTACGTGGCGCTTCCCAAGGGGGTTTACCTGTATGACGGGAAGAACCATATCCTGAACCTCGTGTCGGAACGGGACATCCGGGCTCTCACGGGTACGCAGCCGTATGTCAGGGATGCCGCCCTAAACCTCGTCTTTGTGTCCGACGGCCGGAGAATGGAAGGCGTGGCACCGGAGGAACGCGATCTGCTCTCTTCCGTAACAGCCGGCGCCATGGCCGAGAACGTCTATCTGTATTGCGCTTCCGAGGGACTGGCCACGGTCGTCCGGGCCTCCATCGATCGCTCCACCCTGGCCGCGGCCATGGGGTTGCGACCAGAACAGAAGATCCTGCTTGCCCAGTCCGTCGGATATCCCCGGAAATGACCCTCCATCCTCCGGCGACCCGGGAGCGCCCTGGCATGAACCGGATCATCCTTTCCCGTTTCGGGCCGCTGGCCGTCTTCCTGGCCCTCCTGGCTTCATCCTCGTCCTTCGCGCTGCCCTGCGCGGATTCCGATCAAGCCTGTCTGCGACGGGTGGTGGAGGGGCATGCCGTCCGCCGGATCGCTTTCTGGAGGCCCTTCATGAAGGGTGTGCCGGCGGACCGGGTCCGCAGGGCGCCGGCGGAGCTCATCGATTACCTGGTTCTGGACAACCGGTTGAACGGGTTTGCGGAAACCCCCGAACCGGTCGATGTTTCTCCCGGATTCGAAGCCGATCTGAAGGCGGCCCTCGAGGAGTTGCCGGCCGTCGTTCACAGGCTCATGGAACCGAAGCTTGTCGGCATCTTCGTCGTACGAAATCTCGGCGGCACCGGCTACCTGGAGGCCGTTCTCGATGAGCGCGACACCCCGGCGGCGGGTTTCATCGTCCTGGATGAAAGCGTCCTGACAAAAACGGCCAATGCCTGGTTCATCTGGCGGGAAAACACGCCGTTTCGGCCCGATCCAGAGTACCGCCTGGAAGGAAGGATCGAAACCAGGGCCGGCGACAACCGCAAGAACGCCATCCAGTTCATCCTGCTCCACGAGATCGGCCATCTCCTGTCCGTGGGGGAGCGTTTCCATCCCTTCTGGTTTGCGGGTCCGCAGGCCGTCCATAGAGAGGGGGAATATCCCTTCCTGGACGTCTCCTGGACGGTCGCCCCCGGGCGAAAGGAGTTTGCGTCCCGGTATGAAAAAGAGTTTCCATACCGGAAAGACGTGGTTTTCTATGGGACACCGAGGCTGGATGGGGCGGCCGCCCAGGAGGTCTACCGGGCACTTGCGGCGACGAACTTCGCGACTCTCTACGGAGCGACCAGTCCCTACGACGACTTTGCCGAGGCGTTCGCCACCTACGTTCATGGCGTCATGATGAGGAAGCCTTACGAGATTCGGATATTAAAGGACGGGGTGGAACGGATGGTATTCCGTTCCTGCTGGGCCGGGAAGAGGTGTGAGGCAAAGCGCCGGATCCTCTCGGAGATGCTGCAGGCGGACTAAGTCGTTCTTCCCGGCGGAAGTCCGTTTCGATGGAAGCGCATGCTCAACCATTTCGACTGGATCGCCTTCGCCTACGACCGGCTTCTGGGAAAGCCGGACATCAATCGGCTGAAACGGCTGCTTCGGCTGCCCGCGCCGGGATGGCTGCTGGATGCCGGGGGAGGGACGGGGCGCGTGGCATTTCACCTGCGGCCCTGGACAGGAGGGGTCGTGGTCAGCGACCTGTCCTGGGGAATGCTGAAGCGGGCCGGCATGAAAAAGGCGATCCATCCCGTGAGGGCCCATGCCGAACGCCTCCCCTTCCGGGACGGATCTTTCGACCGCGTCATGGTGGTTGATGCCCTGCACCATTTCTGTGATGCCGGGGAGGCGGTTGCCGACCTGCTCCGGGTTCTCGGACCCGGCGGCCGGATTCTCATCGAGGAGCCGGACCTGAGGCTGCCCGTCGTGAAGGCCGTGGCGGTTCTGGAAAAGATGTTCCTGATGAGGAGCCGCTTCGAGACACCGGAGAGGATCCGGGAGCGCATCGAGTCCCATGGCATGACGGCGGCCATCGAGCGGGGAGGGGGATTCAGGGCCTGGGTGTGGGCTGAAAAGCCGTAAAGACGGAAGGCTGTTGAAAAAGGGCGTCTGCTGCGTTGCCCTCATCCCGTCCCGCTCGACGTACAAAAGAGTACGACTCGCGGTACGGGATTTCGGGCGCCTTGCATTCAACCCTTTTTGAACAGCATTCGGATGGTGGACTGAGCAGGCTTTTCCTGCCCCTTTTGATACATCCGGCCGCGCCCCCGCATCACAGAGCCGCGGAATAGAGACGATCAACGATAGAAGGAGGTACGATGCGATTTTCCGAGGATGTTTACACGTACGAGTGGACCGACTATTTCGACAATAATTGCAACAGTTTCTACATCGGCGGCGAGGTCGGGGCCCTCATCGATCCCGGCCTGTCCCGCTACGTTCCCCAGCTCCTGGAGCAGATGCGCCTGGACGGGATCGATCCGGACGACATCCGGTACATCGTCAACACCCACTCCCACCCGGACCATTTCGAGGGTTCGTCGTTCTTTGCCGGATCGAAGGTGAAGATCGCCCTGCACCAGAAGGAGATCGAATTCCTGAACGGCCCCGGCGTGCAGCTCTATTCCCTCTTCGGGATGCCGCGGCCCCGGACTCAGATCGATCTGCCGCTGGACGGCGAGGAGTTGGTCCTGGGCGGGGAAACGTTCCAGGTACTCCTCCTGCCGGGGCACTCGCCCGGATCCATCGGCCTCTACAGCCCGGAGCGCAGGATCGTCTTCTGTGGCGACGTGATTTTCGAGCAGAACGTCGGACGCACCGATTTCCCCGGCGGCGACGGGGCTCTCCTGAAAAAGAGCATTCGCTCCCTGGCGGGACTGGATCTGGATGCCCTCCTGCCCGGGCACATGGGCATCGTGGACGGGGCGGAGGCGGTCAAGCGGAACTTCGAGATCGTGATCCGGAACGTGTTTCCTTACATTTGAGAAACCGGAAGGCAGGTTCATACCAGGCGGACGCGGAGATGGAGCGGACCGGAAACGGCCCCTCGCAGGCGCCCCGGTCCGGAGCGAAAACCGGTCCCGCGGCTCCCGAAGTCTTTTACCGTTCGGGCATCCCGGTCCGCCAGGAGGCGTCGAGAATCATGTACGTGGCGAGGCCTTTCGCCACGAGGTTTCCCTCATCGTCCCGGACGTCCACCTCACCCAGGGCCGTCCGACTGCCCTTGTGGGTGATGACGGCCTCCGCCGTGATGGCGCCCCGCTCGAAAGGCTTCAGGTAGTTCAGTTTCATTTCAATGGTGGTGAATGTCTCCGAGCGGTCCACCAGCCCGATGAGGGCCATGGCCACCGCGGAGTCCGCGGCAGAAAAGACGGCCCCGCCGTGGGCGATGCCCAGGGGGTGGACAAGCTTCCGGTCGAAAGCGAGTCGAACCCGGGCCCATCCTTTTTTTACGTCCGTCAGTTCCAGGCCCAGGAGTTCCCAGTACGGCGAGGCGGTCCGCATTTTCACGAGCAGGGCGTCCCGGAATACCGGAGCCAGCTCTTCATGGGTCTTCATGAGAAACCTCCCTGTAAAGTGCCATCCCTGTAGCAGACCGGAGTACCGCTGAAAAGGGCAAATGCGGATCTCTTCCTTTACAACGAGACTGTGGCGGCCTATTTTTGATTCCAGACGTTTGTGAAAGGAGGCGAAAAGCCATGAAGACGATTCGCATTGAAGGGATGAGCTGCCAGCACTGTGTCATGGCCGTCACGAAGGCCTTGAGCGCCGTTGCGGGCGTCGGGAACGTGAAGGTCGATCTGGCGCGGGGAGAGGCGACCTACGAGGAAAAGGGAGCTGTCGATCCGGAGGCGATCCGCGAGGCCGTCCGGAAAGCGGGTTATAAAGCGGGGTAAGGGATTATGGAATCGACGACCGTCTCGGTCGGCGGGATGACCTGCGCCGCCTGCGTCCGCCGGGTGGAAAACGCCCTGAAGGAGATCCCCGGCGTGACGGACGTCTCGGTGAACCTGGCCACCGCCCGGGCCACCCTTGTTCACGAGGGGGCCTGGGCAGGCGTGGAGGCCGTCCGGGAGGTCGTCACCGACAGCGGCTACGAGTACCTGGGCGTTCCCGACGAAGACCGGGAGGACCCCATCACGGAGGCCCGGGAGCGGGAGATCCGGGACCTGACGGTCCGCTTCTCCGTCGGGATCGTCCTGAGCGTTGTGATTTTTCTGGGGTCCATGCAGCACTGGTTCCCCTTTCTCAGGGAAATCCCCCATACTCCTCTTCGGGTGGTCCTGTTCTTCCTGACCGTTCCGGTGATCTTCTGGGTCGGGGAGCGGTTTCTGGTTGGCGCCTGGAAGGCCGCCCTCCAGAAGACCAGCGACATGAACACCCTGGTGGCCGTGGGGGCCCTTTCGGCGTTCCTCTATTCCACCGGAGCCACGTTCTTCCCCGGCTTTTTCGCCGCGGCCGGCGTGGCGCCGCACGTCTACTTCGACGGCGCCGCATTTATCGTGACCCTCATCCTCCTGGGACGGCTCCTGGAGGCAAGAGCCAAGGGAAGGACTTCCCGGGCGATTCAGCGCCTCGTGGGCCTGAAGCCGAAGACGGCCCGGGTCCTCCGGGGAGAGGAGGAAACGGACCTTCCCGTGGAGGCCGTCGTTCCCGGAGACCGAATCCGGGTGCGGCCGGGCGAGAAGATCCCCGTCGACGGTGTCGTGCTTTCGGGCGCCTCCGCCGTGGACGAATCGATGCTCACCGGTGAAAGCCTTCCCGTATCCAAGGAGGAGGGGGCGGAGGTCTTTGCCGCCACGCTGAACCGGACGGGAACCTTTACCTTCCGGGCGACCCGGGTGGGGAGGGAGACAGTCCTGGCCCAGATCATCCGGCTTGTGGAGGCTGCCCAGGGATCGAAGGCGCCGGTCCAGCGCCTGGCCGATCGGGTGGCATCGATTTTCGTTCCCGTCGTGTTCGCCATCGCCCTCGTCACCTTCGCCGTGTGGATGTTTTTCGTTCCGGACCCGCTCTTCAGCCTGGCCCTTCTGAACTTCGTATCCGTGCTCGTCATTGCCTGCCCCTGCGCCCTCGGCCTGGCCACCCCCACGGCGGTCATGGTCGGCACCGGCCTCGGTGCGGAGAACGGCATTCTCATCAAGGGCGGCGAGAGCCTGGAGCGGGCGGGCCGGCTGACGACGGTCGTCTTCGACAAGACGGGCACCCTGACGAAGGGGGAGCCGGAGGTGACGGACATCATTCCCGCTCCCGGCTTTGTCCGGGAGGACGTTCTGCAGGCGGCCATGTCCCTGGAGGTCGGATCGGAGCATCCCCTGGCGGCGGCGATCCTGGCCAGGGGAAAAGAGGAAGGACTGGCTCCACAGCCGCTGGAGGAATTTGAGGCCCTTCCCGGACTGGGCGCGCGGGCCGTGCTGGCAGGCGACCGGCATCTCATCGGGAACCTCCGCCTGATGGAGCAGGAGGGGATCGATCTCTCGGGGCTTCGGGAGGTCGGGGAACGGCTGTCCGGGGAGGGGAAGACCTCCGTCTTCCTGGCCGCCGGAGGCCGCGCCGCCGGAATCATCGCCCTGGCGGACACCCCCCGGGAGACGTCAGGGGCCGCCGTTGTCGCCCTGAAGAAAATGGGACTCCGGGTCGCCCTGATCACGGGGGACAACCGGGCGGCCGGGGAGGCGGCGGGACGCGCCCTCGGGATCGACCGTGTCCTGGCGGAAGTCCTGCCGGGAGACAAGGCACAGGAGATCCGGCGACTCCAGGAGGCGGGAGAGGTGGTGGCCATGGTGGGAGACGGGATAAACGACGCCCCGGCTCTGGCCGCGGCGGACATCGGCATCGCCATCGGTACGGGAACGGACGTGGCCGTCGAGGCGAGCGACCTGACCCTCATGCGGAGCGACCTGACCCTTGTAGCCCGGTCCATCGGCCTTTCCCTGGCGACAATGCGAGTCATCCGCCAGAACCTCTTCTGGGCCTTCATTTACAACGTCATCGGCATCCCCGTGGCGGCAGGCGTTCTCTATCCCTTTTTCGGAGTCCTCCTGAACCCGGAGTTCGCCGCCGCGGCCATGGCCTTCAGCTCCGTCTCCGTGGTCACCAACTCCCTGCGCCTCCGGCGGGTCTGGAAGAACCGGTAGCACGGCGGGCGATCCGGAAAAGCACAAGGGAAACGGATTTCAAATCCGTTCCTCTTTCCTTATTTTTTTCTTTTTCCAAGAAACCATGACGCGGATGAAACGCCAGCATGTGGGAGAGGGGCTTCCCTCGCGCTCAGAAGCGTTTTTTCGACCCTGCAACGTCTCGCTCCGCTGCAAAGTCATAACTCGCGCCCAGGGGCGCTCAGACAGATGACTTTGCGGGCGCTTCGCTGCGACGGCAGGGTACCCCGAAAAAGCCGCTATTCGCGCTCCGGGAAGCCCCCTCTCCCCGACGGATGTTCGCGGGGGCGCGACCGGGGGTTTCCAGAGGAGCAATCAGGACGTTTTTCCCATCCCTCTTGCCTGACAAACCGTCGACGACGGGTCGCGGGAAAAACGGCCGCGACAGCGGAAGCCCCCGTGGCAGCCCCCGCGCCCCGATGCTTGAAAGAGAAGAAATGGCGATCCTGCTTGGAGAGGGAGTTAAGAAAAAGGAAAGAGGAACGGATTTGAAATCCGTTTGCTTTTGATTTTCTTGTTCGATGGCCTGTCCGTTCGTTCCCTCGCACGCCGAGCAGCGAAGGACGAGGGGGAAGCGGCAGGCGATCCTTTTTCAACTGCCTGATTATACGTTGAAGCGGAAGGTCACGATATCCCCGTCCCGGACGATGTATTCCTTTCCCTCCAGGCGCAGGCGTCCGGCGGCCTTCGCGGCGGCAAGGCCCCCGCCGCAGGCGATGAAGTCCTCGTATCCGACGACCTCCGCCTTGATGAAGCCCCGCTCGAAGTCCTTGTGGATGGCGGCGGCCGCCTTGGGAGCCCTCGATTCCGCGGGAATCACCCAAGACTTCACCTCGTCCTCGCCGACGGTGAAGTACTGGATCCGGCCGAGCATCTCGAAAGCGGCCCGGATGACACGGGTGAACGCCGGCTCCGTCAGGCCGAGCGCATCGAGAAAATCCGACTGCTCATCCGGAGGAAGCTCCAGCATTTCCGCTTCCAGCCTACCGCAGATGCCGATGACAGGATCCTTCAACCCGGACGCCGTTCGGAATTCTTCGACCGGAGGTGTGTCTCCTTCGGCCGTGTTCAAGACAACCAGCTCCGGTCGCAGGGTCCAGAAGGAAAAACTGCGGAGGGCGACCATTTCCTCGGGAGCGAGGTTCAACTCGCGGAGCGGCTGGCTTCCCTCGAGATGCTCCTGGAGCCGGGGCAGCAGGTCCGCCTGGAGCAGTTCCTGTGGATTCAGGGCCTTGCGGGGGATTTTCCGGAGCCGCTCTGCCCGGTTTTCCACGACCATCAGATCGGAGAGGATCAGTTCGTCTTCCAACTGACGCCACCGCTGAACCATTTCGAGAACGTCCACGGCGGTAAACCCATCCACCACGTGCAGAAGCCCGTCGACGCCGGCCAGGTTCTGGCGGACCGTCTGCC
Source organism: Syntrophales bacterium (assembly GCA_035363115.1). Classification (NCBI taxonomy): domain Bacteria; kingdom Pseudomonadati; phylum Thermodesulfobacteriota; class Syntrophia; order Syntrophales; species Syntrophales bacterium. The sequence continues at coordinate 353,691 of DAOSEM010000003.1, forward strand.
AGGCCTTTTCACCGGCGGCGTGAACGTCCACGAAGGGAGCCCGGGCCGGGGAAACCTTGGCCGGATGAAAGATGGACACGAGGTGGTCGAACCGGTCGTCCGGCACGACGGCCTGTCCGCGGACGCAGGTCTCCCCGAAGGCGTCCCGGCTGTTCGTACCGGTCATGATTTCAAACAATGTGCTCTTCCCGCTCTGGGGAAGCCCAATGATTCCAAGCTCCATGATTGTTCCCCTTGCCTGTTCCGGCGCGCCCTATATCAGCACAAAGCGACACTTTCAAGAAAAACCGACAGACGTGCACGTTGCAGGGGCGGGAGAAACAAGCGGGATCCACCTCCGCCTCGCGGCTCTGTCCAGGCTTGTTTCCGCACGGGAGGCGGCCCCGCCCCGCGGGGGGAGCGGGACCGCCGGAGAGGGAGGCATGTCCTCAGAAGGAGAAGCTCATGGTCAGTCCGCCATACAGGTAGGAGCTGTCTCGTTCGGACGGTGTCGCCGTTCCCTTCAGTCCCTGCCCCTTCATTTCCATCCGCGCGTCGTTGGACAGGGGGAACACGTAGGACAGGGTCGGCGTGACGGTGATCCTGTCCGTGGCCTTGATGGGCAGGCTGGCGGTGACGACGCCGTCGTGGAAATTGCTGAACTTGTCGTCCGTTGCCAGGCTGTCGCCGTCGAACTTCGGGTATCCGCCGTAGCCGGCGCCCGCGTTGAACAGGGTGGCATCCGCATAGGTACTCAGGAGATAGCTGGCCGATGCCGCGAGCTTCAGGGACACCATCTTGTTCAGCTCAAAGACGTGGGAGATTCCGAGCAGGAAATACCAGTTCCGGTAGTGGTCGATCTCCTTATACACCGTGAGGGTCGGCGACAGGATCGTGTTGAGGCCGACGGAGGCGAAGATCTCCTGGGCGTCGGCCCGGTCGAGCCCGTCCCGGTTCAGCGATGCCAGGCTGTAATAGATGTAGCCGACGCCGAGGTTCACGGGACCGACTGTCTTCGAGTACGAAAGCGTCAGGTCCGTCTCGTTCCAGGTCCCGTGGTAGCTCTTCCCGTCGCTGCCTCCGTAGTAGGGATTCGTATCGATGTTTCCCCACAGGTTGACGGAAAATCCCTTCCAGCCGACCGTTGCGGACGGCTGGACGACGATGCTGTTCCGGCTCAGCTCATAGCCTCTCCAGATGTACTGGCTCAGGATGGAGACCGAGACGTCGCCCGTGGGCGCTTCCACGGCAGGGGCCGCTGCTTCTGCTGCGGCCGGCTTTTCTTCCGCCGTCGCTGCCGTCTGGATCATGAAAACCGCCGCGATGGCGCAGCACAGGGTGATGAAGATCCTTTTCCCGTAGAACATGATTCATTCCTCCTTGCGAACAGAATGAAGTGCATTTCTCAAGGACTGTGCCACGGGGCTGTTTGTCCTGTAACCTTATGTTTCCGCAGGAGAAACGTCCGCATGAAAGAGTTGACGGCGGGGAGAAGAACTCGACAATATTGTCCCGTTCCGGGAGATCGGGGCGAAATTGTGGCGGTCGATGCAAGGATGTCTCGGGAATCGGCCGGATGGAAGCGGATTAGAAAAGGGGGCGCCGGATCGGCGCCCCCTCGCTTGTCACGGGTTGGGAACGATCAACCCCACGCTTTCTCCGCTGCCGCGTTTTTGCCGGCGATCCGGCCGAAGACGAGGCAGTCCAGCGTGGCGCAGCTGCCCAGACGGACAGCGCCGTGGACGCCGCCGGTCACCTCGCCGGCGCAGTAAAGGCCAGCGATGGGCTTGTCTGTCGAGACATCCGTCGCCTGGGCCTTGGTGTTCATGTTGATGCCGCCCATCGTGTGGTGAACCTTGGGCATGAGCCGCAGGGCATACCAGGGGCCGGGGCCGAGGGGCTTCTGGTTCTTCTGAAGGTAGCGGCCCCACTCCTCGTCCTTGCCCGCCAGGACGCTCTTGTTCCACTTGTCGATCGACTGTTTCAAGGGCTCGATGGGGACGTTGTAGGCCGCCGCCATCTCCTCCAGCGTCTTGTATTCCTTCACGACCCCCCGCTCCATCAGCTTCGGCATGTACTCCGCCAGGAGCTTCTTGCCGATGGCGTAACCGTTCGCGTCCGTCATGGCGATGCACTTGTTCCCCGCCTTGATGATCGCGTCGGCCCGGATTTTCCGGTCTGCCAGCTCGTTGACGAAGCGCTTGCCCGTCTTGGTGTCGATCCAGAGGCCGTACATGGCGGCGCAGAGCTGGGCGAAGAAGGGGGAGAGCCCCATTCCCTTTTCATCCGGGCTGCCCCAGGGACCCAGCTGGATCCAGGAGAGCTGGATGGGTGTGCAGCCGATCCGGAAGGCCTCCCGCAGGGCCTCGGCGGTGGCGCCGGGCTGGTTGGTCGTCTGCATCTCCGTCGTCAGCCGGGGATCCTGAAGGGTCCGGAAGGCCACATCGGCGCCGAAACCGCCCGTGGCCAGGACAACGGCCTTGCGGGCCTTGATGTCCTTCACCTTGCCGCTTCCCGCCTTCGGGAAGGTGTAGCCTTCGCGGATCTGGACGCCCTTCACCCGACCGTCGGCGTCCCGGTAGATCTGCGTCAGGTAAGCCCGGGTACGGGGCACGACGCCCAGCTCTTTCAGCTTCAGGAGCTGCTGCTGCACGATGGCTGAGCCGCTCTGGTTGTAGGTGCTGTACATCCGCGGGACGGAATGACCGCCCTCCTGGGTCAGCTTGTCCTTGTACTTGACACCCAGCTCGTTGATGGTCCACATCACGGTGCTGACGGACTGGTCCGCCACCATCTTGGCCAGTTCCACGTGGTTCAGGTTCAGTCCCGCCGCGAGCATGTCCTTCAGGAGCAGCTCCGGGGAGTCCTTGATTCCTTCCTTCTCCTCCATGGGTGAACCCGCCGCCGATACGACGCCGCCGTTGATGATGGAGTTGCCGCCCGGGGTCGGCATTTTTTCGAGGACCACCACGGAGGCGCCGGCCTTCTTGGCCTCATAGGCCGCCGCCAGTCCGGCGAAACCGCTGCCGATGACGACGACGTCGAAGGTCTCCTGCCACTTCTTCGGCATGGGAGCCGCCTCGGCATTCCAGGGCTTCATCGCGAGTGTGCCCGCTGCGACGCCCGCAGCCGCAGCCGCGCCACTCGTTTTCAAAAAGGTTCTTCTCGTCATTGCTTTCGGGGTTTTCGTTTCTTCCGACATGTCATACCTCCTGAATTTCCATTCGCATGGATGGGTAATTTCCCCCCCCGTACAATCCCTTGTCTCCTGTTTCCGTTTATCGGTTTCAACCCGATAAACATGTTTTTCTTACGCCGACTGCCGATCCGAAGTCAATCACGGATCGCATGTGGCTGCATTTATTCATGATCATGCCGTCCTGGAATCGGCTGTTTCGTGGGTGCATCGGTCTTGACGAGGCCGGTTGATCTTGAGGGCCGGGAACGATATATAGACATGTCACCGGTCCGGCGATCGAAACGTCCGGACCGTTTCGATCCCGAACAGGAAGGACAAGGTCTTTCCGGGAGAGGGGAAAGGGGAAGTGATGGAAATGGGAAAGTACGACCGCAACAAGACCGTCCTGACCGCCCGCTTCCGGGACGCCCTCGGCCTGGCGGCCGTTCTTCACGCGGACCAGGTCCGCAAGGGATCGGGGATTCCCTACGTGGCGCACCTGCTGACTGTGGCCGCCACCGTGATCGAGGAAGGGGGGAGCGAGGATCTCGTCATCGCGGCGCTCCTTCACGACACGGCGGAGGACCAGGGCGGTGAGGAGATTCTGGCGCGGCTCCGCTCCCTGTACGGAGAGTCCGTGGCGGCCGTCGTGGCGGCCTGTTCGGATACCACCGAGACGCCCAAGCCTCCGTGGCGGGCGCGGAAAGAACGCTACATCGGGCACCTGGCGGCCGTTCCCGATGGTGTGCTCCTGGTCTCCCTGGCGGACAAGCTTCACAATGCCCGGGCGATCCTGCGGGACTACCGGTCCGTTGGCGAGGACCTGTGGGAGCGGTTCCGCGGCGGGCGGGACGGGACCCTCTGGTATTATGAAGCCCTGGTGGAGGCCTTCGAACGTACCGGGAAATACCCGAGGCTGGCGGGGGAGCTCCGGTCGGTTGTGGACGAGCTTGTCCGGGCCGCCGGAAAGGCGGCGTCCTGAGTGTCTCGAAGGCGGGAGGAATCCCTGCCTCAATCAACGGAGGAGTGAGGTGCCTGAAATGAAGCTGGAAATGGAACTCCTGTCGCCGGATCACGGCCGGCCGGTCATCGACATCTTCAATCACTACATCGAACACACCTTTGCCGCGTTCCTTGAAAACCCGGTTCCCTATGCCTTCTTCAACGTTCTGCTCAAGACGGCGGAGGGCTATCCCTCCGCTGCCGTGAAGACGGAGACGGGGGATGTCATCGGATTCGGGTTTCTGCGTTCGCACAGCCCGATCCCGACCATGGCGGGGACGGCGGAGATCTCCTATTTCCTGCATCCCGATCACTGCGGCCGCGGCGTCGGTGGAATCCTGCTGAACCATCTCCTGGATGCCGCCGTGCTGAAGGGCATCCATACCGTCCTGGCGGCCGTTGCGGCGGTCAACGAGCCGAGCCTCCGGTTTCACCGCAGCCACGAGTTCACCGAGTGCGGCCGGTTTCGCGAGGTCTTCCGGAAGAAGGGACGCCTTGTGGACACCGTGTGGATGCAGCGCATGCTGGCAGACGGAAAATGATCGTGACAGGAGGGCCTGTTTCGGGCATACAGCCGTAACCGCGGGCGCCGCAAAGAAAACGGCGCCAGCCCGCTCCGGCGATCCGGGAGGAGTAGCCGGAATTTTCAGAAGAGGAGGAAAATATGGCCATGAAGCAATGGGACCGTCCGCCGGAGATGCTGATCGACCCAGACCGGAAATACCGTGGAAAGATCGAGACCGCGCGGGGGGTCATCGAGATTGAGTTCTATCCGCAGCATGCCCCGCTCACCGTGAACAACTTCGTCTTTCTGGCCCGCGAGGGCTTTTATGACGGGGTGGTGTTTCACCGGGTCATTCCCGATTTCGTGATCCAGGGGGGCGATCCCACCGGCACCGGCCGGGGCGGACCGGGATACCGCTTCGAGGACGAGTGTGAGGGAAACCCACTGATCCATGAGAGGGGTGTTCTCTCCATGGCCAATGCCGGCCCCGGCACGAACGGCAGCCAGTTTTTCATCACCCACTCACCGCAGCCCCACCTGAACGGAATGCACACGGTATTCGGGAAAGTCGTGGCGGGACTGGACGTCATCGACGCGATCCGCCAGGGCGACCGGATGGATCGGGTCACCATCATCGAAAGCGAATGACACCGGGAGGAACATTTTCATGATCAAGATCATGCCCTGCCTGGACATGAAGAACGGCCGCGTCGTCAAGGGGATCCACTTCGTGGACCTGAAGGACGCGGGAAATCCCGTGGAGAACGCCGCTTTCTATTCCCGGGAAGGGGCCGACGAGCTGGCCATGCTGGACATCGCGGCAACGCTGGAGAATCGCAAGACCCGCCTGGAGTGGGTGAAGGGCGTGGCCTCCGTCATCGCGATTCCCCTCACCGTGGGAGGCGGAATCTCTTCGCTGGAGGATATCCGCCTTCTCCTGGAGGCCGGCGCCGCCAAGGTCTCCATGAACAGTGCGGCGGTGAGCCGCCCGGATCTGGTCGGCGAGGCGGCGAAGGAATACGGTTCGGAATGCATCACCGTCGCCGTGGACGGGTGCCGGAACCCGGCCATGCCCTCGGGATTCGAGGTGGTCGTGGCGGGCGGGACGAAGCCCGTCGGCAGGGACGCCGTGGCCTGGGCGAAGGAATGCGAGCAGCGCGGCGCCGGTGTGATCCTGCCGACCAGCATGGACGGCGACGGCACCCTGAAAGGGTATGACCTGGCCTTTACCCGGGCCATATCGGCGGCGGTCGGGGTTCCCGTCATCGCCTCCGGTGGTGCCGGCAAGCTTGAGGACTTCCACGCCGCGATCGTCGAGGGCGGGGCGAGCGTTCTCCTGGCGGCCTCGGTGTTCCACTACCGCACGTTCAGCATCCGGCAGGTGAAGGAATATCTGCGCGGCATGGGGCACGACGTGTCCCTGTAAGCGGATCGGAAAGGCGTGCGGATGGGGCGACGGCCACCGTTTCCCCGATCGCACAGGTGCAGGCGATCGGGTATTGCGCCGGAAAGGAGACAATCGGGTCCATGAATGCAGCGGATATACGCCGGGTGCTGGTTCTCGGCGCCGGCACCATGGGGCGCCAGATCGCCCTGTATTTCGCCCTCCGGGGCTGCGATTCCGTCCTGTATGACCTGGAAGACGCCGTCCTGGAGCGGGCCGTGGCGTCCATCCGGAAAATCGTCGCCGGTCTCGTCCGTCAGGGACGGGTGACGGAAACGGAGGCCGGTGAGGCCGTCGGACGGATCTTCGCGACGACCGACGCCGCGAAGGCGGCAGACGGTGCCGACCTGGTCAGCGAGTCCGTCCCGGAAGACCCGGTCCTCAAGGGGAGGGTCTTCTCCCTTTTCCACGGCCTCTGTCCGGATAGGACCCTCTTCACCACCAACACCTCCTCGCTTGTTCCCTCCATGTTCGCCGCCGAGACCGGCCGGCCGGACCGGTTCCTGGCCCTCCACTTCCACGACCTTTCCTACAACCGGATCGTGGACGTCATGCCTCACCCCGGGACGGATGAGGGGGCGGTGCATGTCGTCCGGGAATTCTGCGAGCGGATGAACCTGATCCCCATCGTCCTGCAAAAGGAGTATCCCGGTTACCTTTTCAATTCCATGTTCATGGCCCTCCTGGGGGCGGCCCAGACCCTGGCGGCCGGCGGGATCGCCGACGTGGAGGAAATCGACCGCGCCTGGATGGGGGTGTTCAACATGCCCATCGGTCCCTTCGGCCTCATGGACCGCGTCGGACTCGACACCGTGTGGAAGGTCGTGGACTTCTGGGCATCCATGACCCGGGACCCGCAGGCGATGAAGAATGCCGCCTTCCTGAAAAGCCGAGTGGACAGGGGAGAACTGGGCCAGAAAGCGGGGCGGGGTTTCTATGCCTACCCGGGGCCCAGTTTCGCGAAGCCCGGCTTCGTTGAGGGGCGCATCAAAGAGGAAATGGAGCAGCCATGAGTCTGGAAACCCTTTTTTCCCCCGTCACGATCAACGGAATGATCCTTCGGAACCGCGCCGTCATGCCCGCCATGGGGAGCGGCTACGGCAACACCGACGGCACCGTCAGCGACCGCCTGGTCCGGTATCTCGCCCGGAGGGCAAGGGGCGGTGCGGGACTCATCATCACGGAGGTCTGCGCGGTTACGCCCCGGGGAAAGGGCTTTCTCCGGGAGATCGGAGCCTGGAGCGACGATTTCATCCCCGGCCTGGCGGGCCTGGCCGAGGCGGTCCACCGCGAAGGGGTGAAGGTCGCCCTCCAGATCCACCATGCCGGCCGGGAGACCTTTGCCGCCGCTGCCGGCGGAACGCCCGAGGCGCCGTCGCCCATTCCCAGCGTCATCATGAGGCAGCCCTGCGAGGAGATGAGCGCCGACCGGATCGCCGAGGTGGTCGAGGCCTTTGCCTCCGCGGCGGTGCGGGCCCGGAAGGCGGGCCTGGATGCCGTGGAGATCCACGGCGCCCACGGGTATCTCCTGACCCAGTTCCTGTCGCCCTTTTCCAATTCACGGACGGACCGGTACGGAGGATCCGAGGAGAACCGGATGCGCTTCGTCCTGGAGGTCGTCGCGGCGGTGAGGCGGGCCGTGGGGGACCGTTTCCCGGTCCTCGTCCGGATCTCCGCGGATGAGCTGATCAAGGGCGGCTACGACCTGGAGTTCGCGAAGCGGCTGGCGCCGCGCCTGGTGTCCGCCGGGGCCGACGCAATCCACGCCTCGGTGGGCGTCTATTCCACGCCGGGCAACCTGAGCATCGCGTCCATGGACACGGAGGCCGGGTTCAACCTCTTCCGCGCCCGGGCAATCCGGGAGCAGGTGGAGGTGCCGGTCATCGCCGTGGGACGGATCAACGACCCCCGGCTGGCCGACCGGGCCATTGCGGCGGGCGACGCCGACCTGGTGAGCTTCGGCCGCCAGCACCTGGCGGATCCGGATTTCCTCGCCAAGGCCCGGGAAGGGCGGTGGGACGACATCCGCTGGTGCGTCTCCTGCAACCAGGGATGCATCGAGCGGCTGATGTTCGAGATGCAGCCCGTCACCTGCACATTCAACCCCGAGTGCGGGAATGAGCGCGAGCAGGCGGCCCCGGACGCCCCGGGGCGGCGACTCTGGGTGATCGGCGCCGGTCCGGCGGGACTTTCCGCCGCCCTGGCCGCAGCGGAGCGGGGTTTCAAGGTGGAGGTCTTCGAGAAGGAGGAGACACCGGGGGGCCAGATCCTGCCGGCCAGCCGACCGCCCCACAAGGAGGCTTTCCTGGACTGGGTGAACTGGGCGGTTCGTCAGGCGAATGAGCGGGGTGTGATCCTTCATTGCGGAAGGGAGGTCGATGCGGAGCTTTTAAAATCAGGACGGCCCGACGCGGTTGTCCTCGCCGCCGGGGCCTCCCCTTCGGTGCCAAAGATCCCGGGCATCCACCGCTGTCATGTTCTTGATGCCCGGGATGTCCTGACGGGCAAGGCGACCCCGATGACGCCCGCCGCCATCCTCGGCGCCGGATACGTCGGCATGGAGACAGCGGATTATCTCCTGGCCCGGGGCATCGATGTCACGGTCCTCGAGATGCAGGCCGCGTATCCCGTGGGCAAGCACACGTCCCACGGATACTGGCTGCATCTGCGGCTGAAGGAGCGGGGTGCCCGGATCCTCCTCGGTGCGACCGTGACGGGGATCGGGGAGCAAGGTGTTTCCTGCCGGCAGGGGGAGAAAGAAGAAATTGTCCCCGCGGCCTCGGTGATCACGGCCCTGGGGGCCCGGATGGAGAACGGGCTGGAAGACGTGCTGCGGGAACTGGGCATCTCCTGGCGGACCGTCGGAGACGCGGCGGGGCCGCGGCGCCTCCTGGAGGCCATTCACGAGGGCGACCGGGCGGGCCGGGAGGTCTGATCAGCGCAGGCAGACGCTCAGGATCTCGACGAGGTCGGTTTCCCCCTCCAGGACCTTCCGGATCCCACTCTGCAGCAATGTGCTCATGCCCTCCGACGAGGCCGCCTTGCGGATGGCGGCGATGGACTTCCTGCTGATGATCATCTGCTTGATGCTGTCGTTGGCTATCAGGAGCTCGTAGATGCCCATCATTCCCCGGTAACCGGTTTCGTTGCATTCGGGACAGCCTTTCGCCCTGCTGATTTTCCGCTTGTCCGAAAAATCCATCCCCAGTCCCTCGAAGGCCTTCTCTCCGTACTGGCGTGCCATCTCGTCCCATTCCTCGCGGCTGACGGGAACGGATTCCCGGCAATGGGTGCAGAGGCGGCGGACGAGGCGCTGGGCCAGGACGCACAGGAGAGAGTCGGCGAAGCCGAAGGGATCGATGCCCATGTCCAGGAGGCGGACAATCGTCTCCGGGGCGTTGTTCGTGTGCAGGGTGGAGAGGACGAGGTGGCCTGTCGTGGACGCCTCGACGCCCATCTTGGCCGTTTCGTAGTCCCGCATCTCTCCCACCATGATGATGTCCGGATCGGACCTGAGGAAGGCCCGCATGGCGGTGCTGAAGTCCAGGCCGATCTTGTGGTGCATCTGGACCTGGCGGATTCCCTTCTGGGTGATCTCGACGGGGTCTTCGGCGGTCCAGATCTTGGTGTTGGGACGGTTCAGGCGGTGGAGGGCGGCATGGGCCGTCGTGGTCTTGCCGGAGCCGGTGGGGCCGACGATCAGGATCAGCCCGTAGGGCTTGTCGAGCTGCGAGATGAACTGATCCAGGGTCTCCTTCGGCATCCCCAGTTCGTTCAGGGTCATGATCTTTCCGCGCGTCAGGATCCTCAGGACCACGTCCTCCACGTAGCCGTGGGTCGGCATGGTGGCCACCCGCAGCTCGATGTCTTCGCCGTTGGGCCTTGTGTGCCGGATCTTTCCGTCCTGGGGCAGTCGCCGCTCGGTGATGTCCAGGCTGGAGAGGATCTTGATGCGGGAGACGATCGCCGCCCGGTAGTCGTACGGCAGGGTCCGGTACGGAAAGCACTCTCCGTCGACCCGAAACCGTACCAGGACCTCCCTGTCCCGAACGTCCGGCTCGATGTGGATGTCCGAGGCGCGGCGCAGGCAGGCCTCGTTGATGATCTCGTTCACCAGTCGGACGATGGTTCCGTCCGTCTCGCTGACGTCCGCGAACTCCTCCCGCCGGTCGCCGTTTTCCGCCGCGCTCTCTTCGGCCCGGGCCTCCTTCAGGTAGCAGGTCCCGTAGAAATGGTCGATGAACTTCAGGATGTCATCGCGGGAGGCCACGCAGTACTCGATCTGCTTCGTTTTCAGCAGGCTTTCGATGCTGTCCCGACGCGGCAGGTCGGCCGGGTTGTCCACGAGGACGGAAATTCGCCCCTCCCGCCGCTCCAGGGGAACCCAGCCCTCGCGGTGCAGGTATTCGTGCTTGAGGTTTGCAAGGAGGTTGCGCGGGATGGGGGCCCGTTCATCGAAGCAAACGGAGCGGATGATCGAAGCGTCTTTCTGCGAATTCCGGTCGGATAGGACTATGGAGTCTTCCACTTTATTCCCGTTTGGTTGTTTATCCGGATGCCTCATCCATGCCTCCTCCGCCGTTGTGCCTGAAAAGCCGGCTCATTATAGGAGAATCGCCCCGATTGTTCAATGCGGATATGGCGGAGTGATGACGCGGGCGGCGGGGGCTGTCCCATGGGAGTCCGCCGGTCGGTTGGAGCGACGGTCCGACCGGGTGCCTCTTGATGCCGATACTGACCGGGATACGGAATCGTGCTATAAAGGGAACATCCCCCATATGGATCGAGCCATGGAGATCGTCTATCTCTCCGATGTCCACGACGCCTTCGACCGGGTCAGGGAACTCCTGTCCCGAACCAGTGCCGACGTCTACATCATCGCCGGCGACCTCATCGACCGGCCCTTCTATACGAAGGAGATGTCCGCCCGCTACCGGAAAAGGCAAGCGTCCTTCTCCGCGCTCCGCCACCGGCTCGGAGACGGGGAGATGAACATGGAGGATTTCGTCTCCGCGCTCCTGGAGCGGACTGGCGTGCCCGACGACGTCCGGCGGCAGGCGGTGGAATTCCGGGAGGAGACCGTCCGGGGCCGCCGGGTCATGCAGCAGAAGTACAAGATCCTCGAGAGCATCCTGCGCATCAAGACGGGCGCCCGGATCCTCTGCCTGCCGGGGAACTACGACATGGACCTCCAGTACACCTCTCTCCATGAGCGGGACCTGCACCGGCACTGGATTCAGGCCGGGGAGTTGAGGATCGCCGGCTACGGGGGGGCCGACATCGTGACCCCCGGCATTCCCGAACAGTATGCGGTGAAATATCTGGCCGACCGGGGCGCCAGCGAGATGGCCCGGTTCTTCGGCGAGGCGCGGCCGGACATCGTGGCGACCCACAAGCCGGCCCACGGCGTCCTCGACCATCTCCAGTCGCGGGGAGAGAGCGGATCGACGGAGCTGCGGCGCTACTGCGAGGAGAACAGAGCGATCCTGTGCCTGACGGGCCACCTGCACGACCAGTGGGGATTCGAGGAGATCGAAGGGACGGTTTATCTCAACCCCTCCAACTTCGGAGAGGTCCATGAACCCGGCGGGAGGATCTCCGAAGGGGGGTTTTTCTACGCCATCGAAACCGGGGATCGCCGGTTGGAGCGGATCGTCCTTCGCAAGCTGACCCGGCAGGGAGTCCATGATGTCGTCGCCTTCGAGCCCGGCGGAGATGGATGGAACCGGACCGTGCTGGACCGCGACCGTTATGGAGCGCTCCTCTTGGGAAAATCCATCGACCGGGAGGGTCGGGGGGACAGCCGGGAACCGCGGACACGTCTGATCTCCCTCATCGCGCGGTTCTTTCCCGGTCCCGGCGGGACGGCCGGTTCGGGACCCCTGCAGGGGCATGTCGTCGAGACCTGCGGACGGATCGGGGCAAGCCTTGGCGTGAGCGCGGGGGTGGACCTCGTGAGCGGCGGAGATCCCGGTCCCGCTGGTTCGGCGCCATATCTGGATCTGGTCGTCTATCTCCACCGCGGTGAGGTTCCGGAAGGAGAGACCGGCGGGGGTGGGGAGAGCCCCTGGTTCGAAGAGGCGCTGGAGGCGCTCCGGCCGGACCTGGAGGCCTTTCCCGGCGCCGTCGTCGTCGACAGTATCGACCTGGAGCGGGTGAATCGAAGCATCCGCGCAAAGGACTACGAATGCGACGCGCTGCAGCGGTTCGCCGCCTACCGGTCAGTAGGACGCCTGCTCGCACCCGTCGCCGTACCCGCCGTGGAGGGACGCCTCGATGCGGATCGGGCATTCCGCGGGGAGATCGAGGGGACCGGCGGCACCTACATGGAGATCTTTCTCAATATCGCCGCTGCGGTCGGGACCATGAAAGAATTCGATTCCGGCCTCAAGGAGCTGGGAATCGTCGCACCCGAGGCCTATCGAAGAAAAATCGAAGGAGGGCTCCATGGCCATCGCAAGGGATAAGGTGAAACGGCTGATCAAGATGGCGGATTTCCTCTCTGCCTCCTTCAACATGGAGGAGGCCTGTGGGGTTCTGGCCCGGGAAATGCCCCGGCTGTTTCCCGCGGGTGTCTTTTACCGGCATCATGCCGCACGGGACCTGCTGGAAGCCGAGGTATCCTGGGGGATGTCACCCCGGGAGAGCGTCTTCGCGCCCGCGGACTGCCACGGGATCCGGAGAAACCGGCCCCACCTGGTGGCGGGAGCGGCCAAGGGCCTGCCCTGCCGCCACGCCGAGACGGAGACCGACGGCAGGGGCTCCGTCTGCGTGCCCATGACGGTGTACGGCGAGTTTCTGGGCCTGCTCCACATCCGCTTCGACCTGCCCTCCGCGGAATCGCGGCGGGCCGTCGACGCGGCGGAACAACTGGCTGTCCTGGCGGCCCAGCAGGTCCGGCTTGCCCTGAGGAACATCCAGCTCAGGGAGGAGCTTAGCAGCCTCTCGACCCGGGACGCCCTGACGGGCCTCCTCAACCGGCGATTCCTGGAGACGACGCTGGAGCGGGAACTGAAGAAGGCAAAACGGCAGGGACAGCCCCTGGGCGTTGTGTTCATGGATGTCGATCACCTGGGGCACATCAACCAGACGTACGGCATCGAGGAGGGGGAGCGGATCATCCGCGACCTGGGCGCGTTCGTGGGAGGCAACGTACGGGACGAGGACATCGCCTGCCGCTGGGGGGCGGACGAATTCGTCCTGATTCTTCCGGGGAGCGATCTGGACACGACACGGAGAAGGGCGGAGAACCTGCGGGCGATGCTCAAGGAGCAGGAACGGGTGGCCGGGCATCAGCACATGCGGCGGGTGACCCTGTCCATGGGCGTGGCCTCCTCGCCGGAGAACGGGGAGACGGCGGGAGACATTCTCCAGGCTGTCCGCCTGGCGGTGAAGCGGGCCAAGCAGGAGGGACGGGACCGGGTCTGCACGCCCCCCTAAGGGGTTCATCCTCCCGCCGGCCCGATTTCGTTTCACCCCGGTGTGCCGGACTTCCGCGTGTCGATGTCGCCGGGGTACATCATCGCGTCCTGGCCCCGCTCGCGGGTCCGGACGCGGATGACCTCCTCCACGGGAGTGACGAAGATGATCCCGTCGCCGGGCTCGCCGGTGTAGGCGGATGTGAGGATGGCATCCAGAGCGGCCTCCAGGTTGCGGTCCGACAGGACGATGTTGACCTGGATCTTGGGCAGTACGTTGACCTGGTAAGTCCCGGCGCGGCCGACCAGTTGGACACCGCCCTGGCGCCCGTGCCCCCGGACCTCGAACATGTTCATCCCCACGATGCCGATCCCCGCCAGGGCCTCCTTCACGTCGCAGACCTTGTCTTCGCGAATGATTGCCTCGATCTTCTTCAGCATGGCTGTCTCTCCAAAATGTCTTTGAAATCTATTTGAAATTCGGGTTTCGATTCCTGGACGCTACGAGTAGGACCTCTCTCCATGGGAGCTGATGTCCAGCCCCACTTCCTCCTCCATGGGGGAGACGCGGAGCCCCATGCTCCAGTGGAGGAGCTTGGCCAGCACGTAGGTCATCCCGAAGGAGAAAGCGATGGTGACGAGGATCGCAACGATCTGGATGCCGACCTGACCGGGGTTGCCGAAGAAAAGGCCGTTGGCGCCGTCGCCGTTGACGGCCGTCGTGGCGAACAGGCCCGCGGCGATCATGCCCCAGGTGCTGGCGATGCCGTGGCAGGCCCAGACATCGAGGGACTCGTCGAGCTTGCGGCGGTCCCGGAAGCGCATGGCGTAATAGGACAGGGGGGCCGCGACGGCGCCGACGACCATGGCGGCCAGGGGGGTGATGAAGCCCGAGGCGGGCGTCACCGCCGCGAGGCCCACGACCATGCCCGTGGCGATGCCGAGGGTGCTGGGCCGCCCGTCCAGCCAGGAGAGCAGCATCCACACCAGTCCGGCTGACGCCGCCGAGGTGTTCGTCGTCAGCAGGGCATTCACGGCCGTTCCATTGGCGGCGAGGGCGCTGCCGGCGTTGAAGCCGAACCATCCCACCCAGAGAAGCCCCGCTCCCAGAACGGTCAGGGGAATGTTGTTGGGCTCCATGGGGGACTTTCCGAACCCGCGCCGGGGGCCGATTACCAGCGCGAAGGCCAGGGCCGAGAACCCGGCGGCGATGTGGACCACGGTGCCGCCGGCGAAATCCAGGACGCCCATGCTCTTCAGCCAGCCGCCCTGGCCCCAGACCCAGTGGCAAAGGGGATCGTAGACGAGGGTCGCCCAGAGGAAGCTGAAGAGAAGAAAGCCCTTGAACTTGACCCGCTCGACAAAGGCGCCGGTGATGAGGGCCGGCGTGATGACCGCGAACATCATTTGAAAGGCGGCGAAGAGGCTATGGGGGATGGTTTTGCTGTAGTCCGGATTGGGGGCCGCGCCGACCCCTTCGAAGCCCAGGAAGTTGAGCCCTCCGATCAGCCCGTTGATGGACGAACCGAAGGCGAGCGAGTAGCCGAAGAGGACCCACTGGACACCGATCAGGGCCATGAAGACATAGCTCAAGGTCAGGGTGGAGAGGACGTTTTTCCTCCGGACCATCCCTCCGTAAAAGAATGCCAGGGCCGGGGTCATCAGGAGGACCAGGGAACAGCACACGAGGATCCAGGCAGTGTCGCCCGCATTGATGGGGGTGTTCATAATCTCCGCTCCTTCGTTAAATGGATTCACAAAGTGCAAATTGCCGGCCAGAGTGTGAAATGAGTAATGTCAACGGGTTGTGCGAACCAACCCGTCCGAATACGGAACGGAAATGTCCCGATTGAAAGTGATTGCACGGATTTGTTACAAGCGCGCGGTGCGAGCCGGAAAACGGGAAACGTGCGACAGAGGCGGAAGAGAACGGGAAGCGTGTTTGACAAGCAAAAGGCTTTCCACTACATATCCGGGCAGGAAGAAACCCGGGGACAGCGATCCGAGACGGGGATGCCTTCCGATGATCAACATGCCGGGGAGGACACCATGGAACCCTATTTCGACGAGCGGGAAACCTTGAGCCGGGAGGAACGGCTCCGCATTCAGGTGGATGCGCTTTCCCGGATGATGGAGAATGCCGGCCGACGGTCGCCGGTCCTGCGGAGACAGTTCGAAGACCTGAAGATCAGCCCTTCCGGGATCAAAACGGCTGCGGATTTCGAGCGACTGCCGGTGGTCTCGCGGGAACGGCTCGTGGAGATGGAGCTGAAAGACCCGCCGTTTGCGGGCCTGGAAAACCCCGACGCACCCATCGACCGGATCTTCATTTCCCCCGGTCCCGTCTACGAGCCCCACCTTGGCGAGGAGGATGTCCTCTGGGCCCGGGCTTACAAGGCCGCCGGCCTCGGGAAGGGAGACGTGGTCCTGAACGCCTTCTCCTACCACATGGTCGCCGCGGGGCTGACGTTCCACGGGGGGCTGCGCAAGGTCGGCGCGACGGTCATCCCGTCGGGGGCCTCGAGCGCCCAGGCCCAGGTGCAACTGATCCGCGACCTCGGCGCAACGGCCTACACGGGGACGCCGAGCTTCCTGATGGCGATCATCGAGAAGGCAAAGGAGATGGAGTACGATTTCCGGAAGGACTTCCGGGTCCGGAAAGCCTGCTTCGCCGCTGAGCCCCTCTTCCCGGCCATGCGTGCACGCTTCGAGACGGAGTTCGGCATCGACACCTACCAGATGTACGGTGCGACGGAGGTGGGGGACGTCGCCTACGAGTGCCGGGAGAAGAAGGGCTGGCACCTCTGTGAGGAGGTTTACGTCGAGATCGTCGACCCCGCGACGGGGAAGGCCGTTCCTCCGGGGACCCCGGGAGAGATCGTCGTGACGCGGTTCAACGACGTGTTCTACCTGTTCCGCTTCGGCACGGGCGACCTCTCCCGGATTGTCGAGGAGCCCTGCCCCTGCGGCCGGACATCCTGCCGCCTCGCCGGGATCCTGGGCCGGGTGGGGGACGCCGTGAAGGTCCGGGGGCTCTTCGTCGCCCCGAGCCAGCTTCAGCAGGTGGGTGCAAAATTCCCGGAGATCCGAAAGTTCCAGGTCGTCGTCGGCCGCAGCGGCGACAAGGATAGACTGGACGTCCGTATCGACCCGCTGGAGGCGCCGGGCGACCCCTCTTCCCTGGAGCAGGCGTTCGAAAAGGTTTTCCGCGAGATCTGCACCGTCCGGATCGACCGGATCGAGTTCCTGAAGCCGGGGACGCTCACGGACGAGGACAAGCGGATCGTCGACGAGCGGGAGTGGAAGTAGGAATCGCCGTCAGAGACGGATCATGATTTCCGCGCGGACGGTTCGGCGGGATGCCGCCGGACCGTCCAAACCCCGGAACCCCGGTGGCGAAGCCCGCCGCCCGCTCTCAGCCCATTTCCCCCATGGCCAGCATCAGGCCGGTCATCTCCCGGATGCGGTCCCGCAACTCCGCGGCCTTCTCGAACTCCAGGTCCTTCGCCGCGGCCTTCATCTCCTTCTTCAGCCGCTCGATGACGGCGGTGATCTCCTCCTCTGTGCCGTACGCTGCTCCGGGCTCCTTCACGACGGGGACGGTGACGTAGTCCGCCTCGTAGACCGACGAGAGAACATCGGAGATGGCCTTCCGGATGCTCTCGGGGGTGATGCCGTGCTCCTCGTTGAAGCGGTGCTGGAGCTCCCGGCGGCGCTTCGTCTCCTCCAGGCAGGCCCGGATGGCCTGGGTCTCCCGATCGGCGTAGAGGATCACCCGGCCGGCGACGTTCCGGGCGGCCCGGCCGCTGGTCTGGATGAGGGACCGCTCGGAGCGGAGGAATCCCTCCTTGTCGGCGTCCAGGATCGCCACCAGGGAGACCTCCGGGATGTCGAGCCCCTCCCGGAGGAGATTCACCCCCACCAGGACGTCGAACTCGCCGAGGCGGAGGTCGCGGATGATGGCCACCCGCTCGAGTGTCTGGATGTCCGAGTGGAGATAGCGGACCCGGACGCCCAGCTCCTCGTAGTAGCGGGTCAGGTGCTCCGCCATCCGCTTCGTCAGGGTCGTCACGAGGACCCGCTCCCCCCGGTCCGTCCGCTCGCGGATCTCCGCCAGGAGGTCGTCCACCTGGCCCGCCACGGGCTTGACGGCGAGCTCCGGGTCCATGAGTCCCGTGGGGCGGATGATCTGCTCGACGACGCGCCCCCGGGCCTTCCTGATCTCGTACTCGGCGGGCGTGGCGGAGATGTAGAGGCGCTGCTGGGGGAATTCTTCGTATTCGTCGAAGCGGAGCGGCCGGTTGTCCAGCGCCGAGGGCAGGCGGAACCCGTGGTTCACCAGGGTCTCTTTCCGGGACCGGTCCCCCCGGTACATGCCGTTCAGCTGGGGGATGGTGGCGTGGCTCTCGTCCACGATGATGAGGGCGTCCTTCGGGAGGTACTCCACGAGGGTGGGCGGCGGCTCCCCGGGCCTGCGGCCCGTCAGGTGCCGCGAGTAGTTCTCGATCCCCTGGCAGTAGCCCATCTCCTCCATCATCTCCAGGTCGAAGAGGGTGCGCTGCTCCAGCCGCTGGGCCTCGAGGAGCTTGCCCTGTTCCTTGAGCCAGGACAGGCGCTCCTTCAGCTCGACCCGGATGTCCTTCACGGCCCGCTCCAGGTTGTCCCGCGTCGTGACATAGTGGCTCCCGGGGTAGACGGCCATCTTGTCCACCTTCATGAGCTTCTTCCCCCGCAGGGGATCCACCCAGGAGATGGCCTCGATCATGTCGCCGAAGAACTCGATC
The DNA here is from genome assembly GCA_035363115.1 of Syntrophales bacterium. NCBI lineage: Bacteria > Pseudomonadati > Thermodesulfobacteriota > Syntrophia > Syntrophales > Syntrophales bacterium. The sequence continues at coordinate 372,001 of DAOSEM010000003.1, forward strand.
CGGACGGCCCGGTCCTCCTCGTAGGCCGGGAAGATCTCCACCGTATCCCCCCGGACCCGGAAGGTTCCCCGGTGGAAGTCGATGTCGTTCCGCTCGTACTGGATCGCCACGAGATGGCGCAGCAGGTCGTCCCGGGGGATCTCCAGGCCCTCCGCCACGTTCACCTGCATCCCCGAGTAGGACTCGGGGGAGCCCAGGCCGTAGATGCAGGAGACGCTGGCCACGATGATCACGTCGCTCCGCTCGAAGAGGGCGTGGGTGGCGGCGTGGCGAAGCTTGTCGATCTCCTCGTTGATGGACGAGTCCTTCTCGATGTAGGTGTCTGTGCTGGGGAGATAGGCCTCGGGCTGGTAGTAGTCGTAGTAGCTGACGAAGTAGTGAACGGCGTTCTCCGGGAAGAGGGCCTTGAACTCGCCGTAGAGCTGGGCCGCCAGGGTCTTGTTGTGGGCCATGATCAGGGCGGGCCGCTGGACCGCCTGTATGACCTGGGCCACGGTAAAGGTTTTCCCCGAGCCGGTGACCCCCAGGAGGACCTGGTGGGGATCGCCCTTGAGGACGCCCTCCGCCAGCGCCTCGATGGCCTGGGGCTGGTCGCCGGCGGGCTGGAATTCCGATGTGAGCTGAAAACGGTTCATAAACGTTATGCCGGGTGCGAGTCCTCCGGGAGGAGCCTCTGTTGTTCCTCCAGGTCGTGACAGCGCTTTGCTTTTCGGCGGGTTTGCGGGTATAAGCGCGGAACCGGATGCGGCTTTCCTTGCGTCGCGAACTATATCGGTGCCGCCGGATCGTGTCAAATGCAAGATCCCTCCACAGAAGCAGGGATCGATCCCGCACGGGAGGCATCATCCGGCATTTCAGAGGAGGAATCCGGTGAACCCTTCTTCCATCGCGCGCCTTACCGTGCCGGCGGACATGCGCTTCCTGGAGACGATCCGGGGCTTTGTGCGGGAACTGGCCTCGGCCGCCGGACTCTCCCAACGGGAGATTCTGGGCCTGGAACTGGCCGCCGAAGAGGCCTCCGTCAATGCCGTCGAGCACGCCTATCCGGACGGCCGGCCGGGAGACATTTTCCTGAAGGCGGAGATCGGTCGGACGGAGCTGGTTCTGTCCATCCGGGACGAGGGGCTGCCCTTCGACCCGGATCTGGAGCCGGCCGGTGTTTCCGGGACGGCCGCCGACGAGTTTTCGGCCCAGGGCCTGGGGCTGCGGATCATCCGTCACGAAGTCGACGAGGCCCGCTTCGAGAACCTCGGCCGCCGGGGGAAGGCCCTGCGTCTCGTCAAGCGGCTTGCCGCAGCCGCGGAACCGGAGCCGGAGCATCTGCCGCCGAGGATCGAGCCGGCCCCCCCGCAGCCGTACGAGATCCGATCCATGAAACCAGAGGAGGCCATCCAGGTGGCCCGGATCTTCTGGCTGGCTTACGGCTATTCGTACAAAAACGAAAATTTTTACCGCCCGGAAGGACTTCTCCACCTGGTGGGAAGCGGCCGTCTGGTCAGCACCGTCGCCGTGACTGAAATTGGCGAGGTCGTGGGGCACGTCGGCATCCTGCGGCCGACACCGGCGCCCATGGCCGAGGCGGCCCTGCTGGTGATCAACCCGGCCCACCGGGGCCGTGGGCTGATGGATGCGCTCTCCAGGGCCAACGAGGCCAGGGCCCTGGAGATGGGGCTGCTCGGCATGTCCATCGATCCCGTCACCAGCCATGCCATCAGCCAGCGGGACGTGATGCGGCTGGGGGGGCGTCCCTGCGGCCTGGACCTGGCCGCCAGTCCCCCCCGGCTGTTCAAGGCCCTCGACCCCGAAGCGGCATCGCCACAGCGGGAGTCCTGTCTCCACTGCTTCCGCTATTTCGACGCCCCTCCGCCGGTGAAGGCCTATGTCCCGCCCCGCCACCGGGAGATTATCTCCCGCATCTACGATGGCCTTGCCCAGCCCTGCACCTTCGGCGATCCGGCCCCGGCCGCCGCGCCGGGGGAGTACCGGATCGACTTCGATAAGGCCGTGCTCAAGGGGATCATCCGGGTGGCGCGGGCCGACGACCGCCAGTGGCCGGAGCTTCTCCGGGCTGCGGACGACCTGGCGGAGTATGCCGGAGCGGAGGTGGTGAACCTCGATCTCCCCATTGCGCAGCCGGCGGCGGCTCTTCTCTGCAAGCGGGCGGAGGAGGCGGGATTCTTTTTCTCGGGGATCCGGCCCCGGGAGGCCTCGGACGGCGACAGCCTCCGGCTCCAGCGGCTCCACTGCCCCTTTGATCCGGACCGTCTGCAGTTCTTCGACGAGTTCGGCAGGCTGCTCTTCGATTACGTGAAGGCGGGAATGGGGGAAGCAGGGAGGCAATCGACCGGGTCAGGCGGGTAGGGACCGCCTTCCCGTTCGTCCCGGAACGTCCTGTTATGGTCTTGCCAGGAACGCCCGCTTGATCCGGCCGTCGAACCCGGCGGATTCGTAGAACGATCCGATCTCCTCGCTTGTTCGTCCCGTGCACAGCATGACCTTGTAACAGCGGTTCTCCCGGGCCAGCACCAGCGCTTCTTTCAGAACGGCCGTGCCGTATCCTTTCCGGCGATGTGCGGCGTGGGTGACCACGTTTTCGATGACGCCGTACGGCCGGCAGCCCCGGCTCAGATTCGGAATGATGCTCAGGGTGCAGGAGGAGACGAGCCTGCCGTCCACGAAGACGCCCAGGTACCGGAAGGACCGGCTGTCCCGGATCTGCTTCCAGACGGCCTCCACCTCCCGTCTTTCCGGCAGCGGATCGTCGGATGCATGCATGTGAGAATAGAGGGCGAGCAGGTCGTCCAGTTCCCCTTCACGGAGCTCTCTCGTTTCCATTCGATCCTCCCGCAACCCGCCGGCCGCCGTTGGTGTGACCCCGCCGCTCTTCCCGCGGGCAGCCGCACCGGCTGCCCCCAATTACCCCCGGCCTTTTCGAGCGGCAATGGCCAGATTGGCGGACTGGCTTTCCTCTTCGACCTCGACGCCCGTGAGGGAAGGGTAAAACCGGACGTCTTCGAATCCCGTCCGGACGAGCACATCCCGGAACTGTTCCTCCGTATAGGCTTCACTGGTCATCGCATGGCGGGTCACTGCTCCCGTTTCGGCGTCCACGATGAAAAAGCGCTGCGTTGCCGCCAGCCCGTCGGCGTTCCAGAAGCTTTCGGTCAGGCAGAGATGCGGGCGGTCCGAGAACAGGCCGCCGCCTTCGCCGCAGGCGTACCAGGAGCTTCCCGCCTGGCCCTGTTTCATGACTGTGTCGAACCTCTGCGGTTCAAGCAGCAGCAAGCCGTCCGGGGCAAGGGCCGAGAGGGCCTTTTCGAGGATCCGGCGCGCGTCGCTTCTCCGGAAGACGTTGAGCTGGCCGAAGATCATCATGACCAGGCCGTACCCGCCGCCGTAATCCGCTGTCCGCACGTCCTCCAGCCGGTAGCGGCAATCCAGGCCCTCCCGCACCGCAGTGTCCCGGGCATAGCGGATCGGCTCGGGGGCGTAGTCGATGCCGACGCATGCATGCCCCAGCCTTGCCAGGCGGCTCGTGTACAGCCCGGGCCCGCAGGCCAGCTCCAGGATCCGCGTTTCCCTGCCGCCCAGCAGCACGCTGTGGATCCAGCCGACCTGCCGGTCGATGATGTCGAAACGGCGGCTGGCCAGGTTGTGCTCCTGGGAGAGATGCTCCGCCAGCATGCGCCGGCTGAAATCCGGGTCGTTCCAGGGGATGTTCTCTCCCTCGGCCCAGGAAAGGGGAGGAATCGTTCGATCGATGATCGTTTTGAGGTTCATGGTCTTTGTCCTCGGTCATGACATGGACCGGTGACGCGGCTGCTTGCCCGGCTGCCGTCCGGGAGTCGCCGCCGGCCCCAGTCCTGCGCTCCGCAAGAACCGGATTCGCTTCAGGACTTTCCCGGAGGTTCCCCGCGCAGGTACCGCCGCCTCAGCTCTTCGGGAAACTTCTCGATGGCGTACCGGAGCATTGTCCGCGGCATGATCCGGCAATGAACCTTCAGAAACGTCTCTTCCGCCGCCCGGTCGCGCTTGCCGATCTCCCGGAGCATCCAGCCGACGGCCTTTTGGATCAGATCCTCCCGGTCCCGGAGGAGCCGTTCGGCAATGTGCAGCGTCTCGGCGAACTCCCCCCGCTTGATGAAGTGGAAGGTCGCCATGACGGCGATCCTCCGGTCCCAGAGCAGCCCGGACGCCGACAGGGCATGAAGCGGCGCGCGGCTGCGCTCCAGGAGGTGACGGCCTACGATGTGCCCGGCCGAGGCGTCGACCAGGTCCCAGCTGTTGATGAACCGCGTGTGCTCCAGGTACAGGCGGTAGATCCGTTCCCGCGCTGCGGCGTCTCCCCGGTCATAGGCGCCGACCAGGATGAGAAGCGCCAGGAGCCTCGCCTCGTGGATGGGGGAATGGAGCAGATCGACGGCCTCCGGCAGGGGGAGATCCCCGTACTCCCGGGCGAGTTTCCGGATCTCCGGGACGTAGAGGCCGATGAAAACGTCCCCTTCGCCGTACTCCCCTTTGGCCGTCTTGAAAAACCGCTGCAGGATACGGACCCTTTCCGGGTTGCCCAGCGTCTGCAGCCGGCCTTGGATGTCGGCAGCCTTCAAAGGACAATCCTTTCCCGATGCTTCTTGTCCGGAACAACGTGCTGCGGCCGAGGCGGCATATTTACTTTTTGGCGGCAATCAGGGCGGCCCCGAAAAACATGAACGTGGCCCCGCCCAGCCGGTTGATGGCCCGTCCGCCCCGCTCGGAGGTGAGCCAGCGCCGGGCCGTGCCGGCAAACAGCGCGTACAGGCAGTGGATGACGACGACCAGGGAGCTGTACGTCAGGACCTGGACGGCGAACTGGGTCCAGTAGTTCTTCGAGAGGTCGATGAACTGGGGAAAGATGGAAAGGAAAAAGAAGATCACCTTGGGATTCGTGAGCTGCAGGGACAGCCCCTCCAGGAAACGCCTGCCGAACCCGGCCCCGCGGGACGCCTGCTCCTGGAAGCGCATCGCCGGAGCGCGCCAGAGCCGGATGCCCAGGTAGAAAAGGTAGGCGGCCCCGATAAACTTGAGGATCGTGAAGGCCAGGGCGGAGGCGGCCAGCAGGATCCCCAGGCTCGTCGCCGAAATGGCGGCGACCGCGAGGGCGCCCACGGAGATGCCGAGAATTCCGCCGAAGGTCCCCTTCATGCCGTAGCGAAGGGAGTTGGTGAGGGTCATGACGACGCCCGGCCCCGGGCTGAGCACGGTCAGCGCGGCCACGAGCAGGAAGAGCGGATAGAGCGTCAAGGGGGTCCTCCGTAATGAAATGTTCGTATGGCTACACGATTTTCATCACAAAAGGCAACCCCTTCCATTGCCAGCAGGGTGTGCTTCATGCCGAGGCCGCCCTGGTAGCCCCCCAGAGAGCCGTCGGAGCGGATCGCCCGATGGCATGGGATGACCAAGGGAAAGGGATTCGTTGCCAGGGCCGTGCCGACGGCGCGGGCACCCTTCGGGTTTCCCAGGTGCCTGGCGATGAGGCTGTACGTGCTGACGCTTCCCCTGGGGATCGCATATTCGGCGAGCAGGACGCTCCGCTGGAAGGGGGAGCAGAGATCGAGGCGGACCGCCTCGAGAGAGAACCGGATGTCCTCGCCGTTCAGAAGCGATTCGATGCGGTCGAGGAGGCCGTCAACTTCCAGGCAGGAAGAGGGGACGGCATTCGGGGAGATCACACTGACCGCCTGCCCCGCCGGATTGGCCGGCCGGGAGATCAGGATGCGACGGACTTCGGGCCTGCCTCTCGCGGCGGACCAGAGGACGGCCACGGGGCCGAAGGGAGTCACGCGAAGATGGAAGAAGGGCGGATCATTCATGGGCGGGTGCGTTCACCGAAAGAGACGTGCATCATGGAAGATTTGCGGAACCGGTGTCTGCTATCGCAGCCTCTTCACCATCCGGTAGTGGCTTTTCACGCCCCGCTCCTCCAGCGGAAGAACGCGGCTCTCGGAGAGGATCTCCATCCCCAGCCGCCGGTAAAACCGGACCGCCGGGTTGTCGCCGGCCACGTCGAGGTGGCAGGCGTCATACCCTCGCTCGCGGGCGCGGTCGAACGCGCCGGTCAGCAGCCTTTCGCCGAGGCCTTTTCCCTGCTCCGCGGGATCTGTCGCCAGAAAAAGTACGTAATAGGCGCGATTCGGGATCGGGGGCGTGAGATACCGGATGTACCCGACGATTTCCAGGTAATGCCGGAATTCCCCGGGTGCCAGGATCTCCGGGGTCCGCTTCATCATGTTGGGGATCATCCGGTCCTGCCTTTCCCGGTCGTATCCGACTTCCAGGCCGGCGATCCTGCCGCTGGCGACGGCGACCGTGGCGTTGGAGTGACTGTACAGGCTCTCCTCCTCTTTCCACATGGCGGTGAAGAAGCGGAGGAAGCGGTCGAAATCGTTTTCGAAGAGGCAGTCCCAGAGATGCGGATCTGTGCTGTAGATGAGCCGGGATGCGGCCTGGGCGTGCTCGGGACCGGCCGGCATGAGCGCGAGGGGATGCGGGTTCGTTTCCATGACCGGCTTTTTTACACTTCTTTCATCGCCTGGTCCAGATCCGCTATCAGGTCGTCCGCATCTTCAATCCCGACGGAGAGCCGCAGGAGCGAGTCGGATATGCCGATCCTCCGGCGCTCCTCCGGGGAGATCTTCGCATGGGAGGTCTCGGCGGGGGCGCAGATCAGCGTCTCCACGCCACCCAGGCTGACGGCCGGGCGGATGATCTGGAGGCGGCGCAGGACCGAGGAGGCGGAGACGATCCGCTCGTCCAGTTCGAAGGACAGCATGGCCCCGAATCCCGTCATCTGGGACCGGGCGATTTCATGTCCCGGCGAGTCCGGCAGGCCGGGATAGTTCACGCGGAACACGGATGCATGGGCGGACAGATACGCGGCGATGCGGGCGGCGTTCGCCGTCTGGCGTTCGACCCGGAGGGCCAGCGTCTTCAGGCTCCGTTCGAGGAGGTAGCACATCATGGCGTTCAGGCTGCCTCCCAGGTGGCGGGCAGCAGCGCGGATTTTCGAGGCATGGGGTCGCGAGGTGAGGGCGGCGCCGCAGCTCAGGTCGCTGTGGCCGCCCAGGTACTTGGTCCCGCTGTGGACGACCACGTCGATTCCGAGCGGCAGGGGGCACTGGTTCACCGGCGTGGCGAAGGTGTTGTCGAGGACCGTGACGATGCCCAATTCCCGGCCGATCTGTGCCACCCGCCGGATGTCGATGATCCCCAGCAGGGGGTTCGTGGGCGACTCGATCACGATGACCTTCGTCTGCGGAGTCACGGCATCCGCGACCGCCGCGGCGTCCGTGGCTGCGAAGGAATGGCGGATCCCCAGCCGGTCGAACATGTCCGTGGCGAAGGTGTGGGTTCCACCATACAGCTCGTCCATCATGATGACATGGTCCCCCGCTCCGGCGAAGGCGAGGATCGCCGAGCTGACGGCGGCCATGCCGGAGCTGAACAGGACGCCGTCTTCCGCGCCTTCCAGCGCGCACAGCTTGCGGACCACGGCGTCCTGGTTCGGTGTGTTGAAGTAGCGGGGGTAAGGGATGTCGTCCCGGTCCAGGTATTCGAACGAGGAGGACATGAAAATCGGCGTGTTGACGCCTCGTGTCGCAGCGTCGCGGTATGTGCCGCCGTGAACGCAGATGGTTTCCTTCTTCATGCTTCCTGCTCCTTGCAAAGGGTTGATCTGCAGCCGGGGCACCGGTGGCGCGGTAGGCCGCCGGCATTCCCCGGCCGGTACTTCACTTGTCGGACGATTCGTCGAAAAACGCTTCGCAGTGGCGATTCCCTTCGGTCCCGGTGACCGACACCCATCCGCCCGCCTTGGCCGGGAATCCCAGACACACAAAGCTTTGCGGTTTCATGTCGTGGATCATGAACTTGACGGTGCTGTCTCTCTTCCCTTCCCTGTTGCAGTCCTTGTTCTTCCAGTTGCAGCAGACGTGGTCTCCGGGCTGGACGCCCCACCATTCTGCGCACCTTTCCATTTTGCAGCCGTCCGTTTCCTTCACGTGGATCGGCCGGTCCGTATTGTTATAGACACAAAATGCACCCGCGCTCCCAGCCATCAGACAAAAACCGAACACGGACAGAAGCAATACCGTTAAAACGAGACGCGTCTTTTTCTTCATGGCAAACGATTCTCCTTGGAATAGATTCTTCAGCATGAACATTCGATGCACGAAACCGGCCTGTCGAGCATGTCGTTTTTTCCTCGTTGCCCGGACACTCATTGGTCGTCACCGTCTTTGTCCCAGGATTCATCAAAGTACGCTTCACACTTATATCCATGCTTTTTATTACCGGTTACCGACAGCCATCCACCCGCCTTAACGGGAAAGTCGACACAAACGTTAATCATGTCCACCTGCGTGAACGCGACAAGGAACTTGACGGTACTGTCTTTCTTCCCTTTCGTGTTGCAGTCCTTGTTTTTCCAGTTGCAGCAGGCATGGTCTCCCGGGTTGATTCGTTTTATAAATTCCTTGAACTTCTTTCCACCATGAGTTTCCTGGACCTGAAATTCCAAGTCCGTATTGTTATAGACGCAGAAGGCATCTGCGCCTTTTGCCGTCAGGCATAGGAAAATTGCCGAAACGAACCATACCGCAAAAAAGGCCGACAGCCTCTTTTTACACATGACGATCCCTCTCCTTTCTTTGATTTGACCGGTTGAACATCCGCTGCGTGAGATCGATTTTCCGCTGTCCCGCAAGTTCGGGTCCCTTTTGCCTAAATATTGCCTCTATGGCTGCTTCGTTCCTGTTTTCATGCAGCCTGCTCCTCCGGAGTCTGTATCCGGGATCGGGGATGAGGCGGCGCGTGACGCCGCCGGCATACCCCGGTATGGCGGATCTCCTTGTGTCATTTCTTTTCAGATGGTTCTTTGGATGGCTCCTCGTCAGCATTGTCCTTTTCAGACGACTCATCGAAGAACGCTTCACATTGATAACCCTTGTGAATGTTACCGCTTATCGATAGCCAGCCGCCCGCCTTGATTGGAAAGTCTGCGCAGGGCGTGAAATAAAATACAAATCTTGCGTAATCGACATTAAACTTTACCGTACTGTCCCTCTTTCCTTTCTTGTTGCAGTCCTTGTTTTTCCAGTTGCAGCAGGCATGGTCGCCAGAACTGATGAACTTGTCGAAGCCTCTGCCGATTTCGAAGCCGTAGCTTTGCATTGCATGCATTTGCCTGTCCGAGTTGTTATAGATACAAAATGCACCTGCCCGCTCCGTCATCAGAAAAACAAACAGTGCCGAAAAAATCCATACCGCAAACAAAGCCGCCCTCTTCTTTTTGCACATGCCGCTCCTTCTCCTTTCTTTGATTTGTCCGGTTGAACATCCGCTGCCTGAGCTCGAGTTTCCGCTGTCCCGCAAATCCGGGTCTTCATGGCCTCTATTGCTGTTTCGTTTCGATTCCGACGCTTTTCAGGAAAGCGATCAATTTGTCGCCGCTGATGCCGGAGGAGATGTGGAGGTCAATCCAGGTGTCCTCCCGGACGCAGCCGGCCCGCAGATTGAACTGGACCCATTCCGGCTTTGCTTTGGGGAACATGGAATAGGTCATGACGTCCCAGGGGCCGATTTTCCGGGTGGTAATGTTTTCGACGAGGACAGGACCGAGATGGGAGAGTTTGTCCCTGATCATGGCGAAGTATTTTTCTCTGCCTTCGAATGCCCCGTCCGGCTCGAACCAGCCGGAAAGGATGATTCCGCTGCCGCCCCCGTCGAAATAGAAATACCCGGGGTGATCGGGGCCGCCTCCCCCTCCGGCCGGCTTGTCCGGCATCAGGCCGTCTTGGGGAAAGCTCAGGACGATCCGGCTGGAGGGAGCGGTCAGCACATACCTGCTGTCTTTCTTGCCGATCTGCACGGCTTGCCGTGATGCCCCCGCATCCCCGCGGTCCTCGTTTTCCTTGCAGACGGCGCCGCCCACCATGGCCAGTCCGGCGGAGACAATGGCCTCCCGATCTTCGTTGGCCAGGATCGTGAAATGCATGAGCACGTTCCCGGTCCCGGCTATCCCCTGGGTCATGTATTTGTATCCGCCCTCCTCCGGAGCCCGGTCCGTTGCGGAAAAGTAGTAACCGGTTGCGGAGGTCCCCTCCAGTTTGCGAATATCGATTCTGTCTTCTATGGCCCCGGATTTGATCTCCTCGGTGCGCTTCTGAACCCGCCTGTACAGGGCGTCAGCGCCGGGGGGCGACATGCCCCTGCCGGGGGGCCAGTGAGGCGTCACCAGGATGTTGAAGGGTATGCCGCTTTTCGGCTTGAAAGAGATCGTCGGCTCCGGGCGATCCCTGGTTTGGGAAACCTCTGCTTTCCAGTCCGCAGGCACGTGAAACTGAAGGACCCCGAAATCGGACAGGGGGTAACTGCGAAGGACCGTCTCCTCTGCCTGCGACGCGGCCGGGCCTGAAAACAGGAGGATGAGGATTCCAAGGCATAGCGCGTAAAAGGCTTTTTTCATGATTTCCTTTCTCCGGCCATGGCACCGGGGGCCGTGAAGCCTGTTTTTCTGCAATGATTTGGCTGACTGCTCACGGTCAGTATTCAAGGAAAATTCTGAAGGATCAACAGGGAAAATCGCTTAAATATCAATAGGTAATATGCGGTTGAAAATTAGCGGGACCACAGTTATTGTGCGGACTCCGTCAAATGAGATAAATCGATCCGAAGATTTGTGATTTTAAAAAAAGTGGAAGCAGGACCCGATATTTCGGGCGGGTCCGGAAAGATGCGAAACACGGCCATGATTCTCCGCTGCCTCGGGCTGCCGCGACACCAATCATGAGCAGAGCCCCGTCTACCCGTAGTGCCGACCGGAGCCGCCTGGTCATCCTCGCGGCGGGCTGCGCGGCCTTCATGAACATCCTCGACGGGACCGTCGTCAACGTATCGCTGCCGTCGGTCGTGCGCGACCTGGGGGTAGACACCGACGTCGGCGTCTGGATTATCCTGGCCTATTCCGTCACGCTGGCGGGAACGGTCCTGGCGTTCGGCAAGCTGGCCGACCGGCTCGGGATGGGCCGCGTCATGACCTGGGGATATCTCCTGTTCACGGGCAGCTCTCTCCTCTGTGGGCTTGCCCCCACCGCGACGGTCCTCGTGGCCGGGCGGCTCCTGCAGGGGATCGGCGGCGGGATGCTCTCCGCCACGTCGCTCGGCGCCGTCGGCAGCTACCTCCCCCCGGAGCGCCGGGGGTGGGGCATCGGCATCGTCAGCGCCGCGTCGGCACTCGGCGCCATGCTGGGAGCGCCGCTCGGGGGAATCCTTTCGGAAACGGCGGGATGGCGGTGGATCTTCCTGGTGAATCTCCCCGTCGGTCTGTTTGCCTGGTACATCGTTTCCTTCCGGTTCCCCCGGGATGCGAAAACCGTGTCAGGCCGGAACCGGAGGATGATCGGCATCGATCCGGCAAGCGTCCTTCTCAGCGTGATCGCCCTCGGAAGCCTGCTCTACGGGATTTCCCGAGGGCCCGAAGACGGCTGGCTCTCCCCGCCGGTGCTGGGGAGCGTTCTCTCCGGTGTCGTTTTCTTCGTTGCCTTTCTGTTCCGGGAGCGCCGGAGCCCGGATCCGCTCCTGGACTGGGGCCTCTTTCGCGATCGCCGCTTCCTGGCCGCCAACCTGGCGAATTTCTTCACGTCCATGCTCGTTGCGGGAGTGAACTTCCTGTTCCCCTTTTATCTCATTTACGTGCAGGGCCTGGGCCAGGCGGCGACGGGAGCGGTCCTGATTTTCTTCAGCGGCGTTTATGTGCTGGTGAGCCCGGTGGCGGGCAGGCTGTCGGACCGGATCGGGGTGCGGCTTCTGACGACGGGAGGCATGGTCCTGGCGGCGGGCGGGCTCTTCGTCTTCACGTGCCTGGCCGGTGCCCCGTCCATGGCGGCCCCCGTCGTCCTCCTGGTTCTCCTGGGGGTTGCCTACGGCTCGTACCTCTCGCCGAACAACCGGCAGATCCTGAACCTGGCGCCGCCGGAAGGGCAGGGAAGCGCGTCCGGCGTTCTGCGCCTGCTGTTCTACCTCGGGCAGCCGCTGGGGGTGGCCCTGGCGGAGGCGGTGCTCCGGGACGGCCTCCCGGAGACGGTTGAATCGATCTCCCGGTGGCGCGCCCTGCCGATGGCAGAGCTGACCACGGCCTTTCAAGGCGGATTTATCGTCTGTGCTGCCGTGGCGGCCCTTTCCGCGTGCTGCTCCCTCTTTTCCTCCGGGGGAGGGAAAACGCCCCGGCCATAATCCGAAACTCCGCGGGTCCCGGGCATCCCGGATGTCCTTCCCGTCCGGATCTTGCCTTCCGCCGCGTCAGGCCTTCGCCTGGACCAGCGGCTCCACTTCCAGGGCTTCCCGCAGGCTCTCATTGGCCTTTCGCAGCTTCTCCTCCGGGGCGAACACCGCGACGGACGACCGGTCCATCGATTCGGCCAGGAATTCCTCTGCCGCCGCCTGCAGCGTCTCCGGCGTCATGTCCAGGATCCGCCGCCTGAGGGCGCGCCGGTCGTCGTCGGTCACGCCTGCGATGCGGCGGATCAGCGCCGTGTGAGCCTTTCCCGACGGATCCGTCGGGCGGTCCAGGAGGCCGATCGTGCCGATGACGGCCTTCTCCAGTTCCTCCGGGTCGATCCCCCGCCGGATTTCGTCGGGCACGCCGTCGTAGACGTCCAGGGTTTCGACGAGATGGGGATCCCGGTAGGACAGGAGGGAGAACAGCCCATTCATCGAGTCGTAGCCGCACATACCCCCGTACGCCCCGCCCTGGACGCGGATCCGCTTGTAGAGATAGCCGCTCGACAGGTAACGGGCCAGGACCAGGAGGGCCGCCGCCTGCGGGTCCCCGTGGACCGGCGCCGGCAGGACCCGGGCCACGTAATTCACGTCGGCGGGGATGGCGACGCCCGGCCGCGACGGCTTCAGGGCTGTCTCGAAGGGAGCCGACGCCTTTCCTGCAGGGAGATCCGTGATGAGGGCACCCAGTTCCGCCGAGAGGATAGCGAGCCCTTCCCGGTCGGCGGCCAGGTCGACAGTCAGGCCCGCCCGGCGGAACACCGCCGTTTTCAGTCCGGCCAGGGTTCCCTGCAGGCGTTCCGCCTCCTTCTCCAGGGATTCGGCCGTCCGGGCGGCGAAACGGAGCTGGGAGCGCCCGTGCCACTGCTCATCCCGCCAGGCCGGCAGGCTGAGAGACGCCGCCGCCGCCATTTTGGCAAAGGAGTGTCCCGAGGGGATGACCGCCGCCTGGAGGCGGTTCTTCTTCTCCAGGATCAGGTCCCGCATGCGGGTCCGGTCGTCCAGGTCGCCCGCCAGGAGGAGATCCTTCAGGATCGCCAGGGCGTCCGGGACATTCCGGTAAAGGGATTTCCCCTCGACGATCAGTTTCTGCCAGGTCCCTTCCCCCTTCCGTCCGAAGCCTGCCGAGAGGGAGAAGCGGAGACCGCCCGTCTTCAGGGCGATCCGTTTGGCCATCTCCTCGTAGGATCGGCTCGCGGCGCCCATGTTGAGGGTCAGCTTCCCAAGGAGGGGCAGGAGGGGCTGGAGGTCTTCCGGTACGTCCGAGATGTCGAAGGCCAGGGACCAGTACGCGATCCCGTTGGTGTAAAGATCGTGCCGCAGGGTCGGGACGCCCGACAGCAGGGAATCTTCCGTCGGGATAAATTCCGGTTCCGCGGGAATGTCCGCGACCTTGAGCCTGGGCAGGGTCGCCGCCGCTTCGGGCGGGTCCGGCTCCGACTGGTAGCGCCGCAGGTCCTCCGCCTCCCGCCGGATCCGCTCCATGTCGCCGTCGGACAGGGCCGCGCGCAGCCGCTCCATCCGTTCCCGAAAGGCTGACTCCCGCTCCTCCTGCACGGTCGCGCTCGGTTCGAGGACGGCCAGGAGTCGATGGGGGTTCTCGATCAGCCACGTCCGGGCGGTCTTCTCGAAGAGGCGGGGATCCGCCTCCCATCTCCGGCGGATACCGCTGATGATGGCCGGGAAATTCAGGCCCGCCAGGGGATCGCCCCCGTACAGCCAGCCGTGGAAGGCCCGTCCCATCAGCGTGATTCCGTAGGGGTACGTTTTTCTTTTGATTTCCCGTCCGTGAAACTCCACCTGGTGCAGGGTTCCCTCGATCAGCTCCCGGTCGAACCCCTTCTCCGTTTCGGTCTCCAGGGTTTCCAGGATGAGCTTTTCGATCCCGGCGGCCTTTTCCGGGTCCGTTCCCCGGAGGCCCGTGGAGAAGAAGGTCTGTTTCAGGTCCCGCTCCATGCCCGTCACGGGCGACAGGTCCTCGCCGAGGCCCGAATCGACAAGGGCCTTCCTAAGCGGCCCCGCGGCGCTGCCCACGAGGATTCCCGCCACGATCTCCAGGAGCACGGCCGTCTCGGAATCCCGGCTGTCGGAGAGCATCCAGGCGATGTTGACGGTGGTCTTCCGCTCCCGGGGCTCGTCCTTGCCGACGGGGTAGAAGGCCCGGACCGACCGGGGCTCCGTCCAGCGCTCCTGCCCGGGGATCTCCTCCGCGGCCTCCGTCCGCTCCGCGTCTTCGAGGATCGTCTTCAGGAAGGCCAGGTGCTCCTGCGGCGGGATGTCGCCGTAGAGGAAGAAGAAGGCGTTCGACGGGGCGTAGCGGGCCCGATGGAACGCCCGGAACTGCTCATAGGTCAGGGAGGGGATCACATCGGGGCTGCCGCCGGAGTCGTGGACGTAGGGTGTCGCCGGGTACAGGTTCTCCTGGATGGCCTTGTACAGCAGCGACTCCGGGGAGGAATAGGCCCCCTTCATCTCGTTGAAGACGATGCCCGAGACGGTCAGGCCGCCGGCGGGGTTGTCCGGATCCGCCGGCTCCAGGTGGTGCCCCTCCTGCCGGAAGGTCTCCGGGAGCAGGCGGGGATGGAACACCAGGTCCGCGTAAACCCGGGCCAGGTTGTAAAAGTCCGCCGGGGTCTGGCTGGCCACGGGATAGACCGTCTTGTCGGGATAGGTGAAGGCGTTGATGAAGGTCTGCAGCGAGCCCTTCATCAGCTCGTTGAAGGCGTCCTTCACGGGATAGGTCCGCGAGCCTGCCAGGACGGAGTGCTCCAGGATGTGCGGGAGGCCCGTCGAGTCCGCCGGAGGTGTGGGGAAGGCGACGGCGATGAGGTTTTCCCGGTCCCGGCTGTGGAGGTGTAGGACCCGGGCCCCCGTCTTCTCGTGCTCCATCAGGTAGGCGGTGACGCGGATGTCCTCGACGGGCTCCACGCGGTGCACGCGGAATCCTTCGTGAATGTCGCCCGTTGCAAGGACCGGCGCGGGACTGCTGTTTTGATCGGACATGGCTGCCTCCCGAATTGCATGGATTTCACGAAGGCTCTCTATAGCCTACCTCCGGATGTGGCGCAACGGCCGGAAAAAATCTCTTGACAGGGAAAAGGGGAAAGAGTATCCAACCAAACAGTTTAACCAACCGGTTAGTTTTAACGTTCGGTTGTCTCGGGGTTCCCAGGAAGATTGACGGAGGTGAACCATGGAGGAAGCGACCCGCAGCGACAAGTCGGGAGACACGGTGGAACGGATCCTGCGCGCCGCCGCCGAGGTCTTTGCTGAATCGGGATTCCCCGGGGCCCGGGTCGACGAGATCGCCCGGCGCGCCGGCGTTAACAAGGCCATGTTGTATTATCACGTGGGCGACAAGAAGGACCTCTACGAGGCGGTCATCCGGAGCATCATCGTCGAAACGGCGGCGCGTCTCGAGGAGGAGATCCGGCAGGCCCAAAGCCCGGAAGACAAGATGCGGATCTACATGCGCCGGTTCGCCGACACCCTGGACCGGAATCCCCTCATGCCGCCCATCATGATGCGGGAGCTCGCGTCGGGCGGGAATACGCTGCCCCCGTCGGCGCTGGAAGGCGTGGCACGGGTGATAACGCTCATCGGCGGCATCCTGGACGAGGGGGTCGCGAAGGGGGCCTTCCGGCCCATCAACCCCTTTCTCGTCCACATGATGGTGGCGGGGGCCTTTATTGTCTACAAGGTGGCGGCGCCGGTCCGGGAGCGGGCGGAATTCATCCCCGAGGAGGTCCGCCGGATGCCGCCGGAGATTACCGGCTCCGTTCTCGGAGACGTCGAGGAAATGGTTTTGAGGGCCATCAGGAAATAAGGAGGGTGTACCATGAGAAGAGAATCAATCCTTTTGTCCACGATCCTGTCCGGGCTGCTCCTGCTTTCGGGAGGCCCGTCCTGCCTTGCGGCGGAGAAGATGACGCTTCAGGAGAGCATCGACATCGCCCTGAAGCAGAGCCTGATCGTCCATTCGGCCCGGGAGGGTGTAGCCGGTGCCCGGGCCCAGGAGCGGGAGGCCTTCACGGGATTCCTGCCGAAGTTCTCGACGTCTTACGGCTACACCCGCCTCAACGAGGACCCCGGCATGACCGTCACTGGCCTCGGCTCCTTCACGACGGGGACCCGGGACAACTACACCTGGGCCACGGAGGTCCGGCAGCCCCTCTTCGCCGGCGGAGGGATCGTGGCGAACTGGCGCGCCGGCAGGCTCGGCGCGGAGATCGCCCGCTCGGACGAGCAGGCCGCCGTCAATGACCTCGTCCTGGACGTCAAGACGGCCTACTTCAACGTCCTCAAGGCGCAGCGCCTCGTGGAGGCGGCCCGGCAGGCGGTGGAGCTGCTGCAGGCCCACCGGAACATGGCAAAGGACTTCTTCGACGTGGGCATGGTTCCCAAGAACGACGTCCTCCGGGCCGAGGTGGAGCTGGCCAACGGGACGTACAACCTGACGAAGGTGGAGAACGCTCTCGAGATGACCCGGGCGAACTTCAACACCGTCCTGCGCCGGGACGTCAATGAGCCGGTCGTCCTGGAGGATGTTCCGGATCTCCGGCCCGTCGACGGATCCCTGGCGGACGTCCGGAAGCAGGCCCTGGAAGGGCGTCCGGAAATCAAGTCCTACGCCATGAAGACCGAGCAGGCAGACCGGTACGTGGACGCGGCCCGGAGCGAATTCTTTCCCACCATCAGTGCCGTCGGCCACTACGAGCGCTTCGGCGATACCCCGGGGGTGTCCGGGAGCCCCTACCAGGATGCCGAAAGCTGGTATGTCGGGGGAATGCTGAGCTGGAACTTCTGGGAATGGGGCCGCACGAAGTACCGGGTGGATGCCGTGAAGAGCCGCCGGAACCAGGCGCAGAACGCCCTGGAGGGCCTGAAAGACCAGGTCACCCTGGAGGTCAAGAACGCCTGGCTCCAGCTCGAAGAGGCGCGGAAGCAGGTGGGGGTGACGAAGAAGGCCATCGAGCAGGCGGAGGAGAACTTCCGCATGAGCCAGGAGCGCTATCGCGAACAGGTCGGGACGGCCACGGAGGTGCTGGATGCTCAGACGCTCCTGACCCGGGCCCGGTCCGACCATGCCGGCGCCCTGGCGGATTACCACATCAGCCTGGCCCGGCTGGAGCGGGCCACGGGCCGCCGATAGGCGGGGAGCAGCATTATGAAGAAGAAACGGATCGTCATCGCGGTTTTCCTGGTCCTTCTGATAGGTGTGGGCGCCCTGGTCTACTGGGGCCAGTGGAGAAACCAGCGGCAGGAGCTATCCTATTCGGGAACCATCGAGGCCACGAACGCCAACCTGGCCTTCCAGGCACCCGGGCGGATCGTGCGGGTCGCCGTAAAGGAAGGGGAGGCCGTGGCGAAGGACCAGGTCCTGGCGGAGCTGGATCCTTCGGAGTTGAAGGCCCGGCAGGACCAGGCGAAGGCGAACCTGGAGCGGGCCCAGCGCGTCCAGGAGCAGGCGGGAACGATGCAGAGCCTCTACCGGGAGACCCTGCCGGCGGACGTGCTCCGGGCCGAGGCGAACCTCAAGGCCCTCCGGAGTACCGCGGAGGACAGCCGGAAGAACGCCGCCCGGTACGAGCAGCTCTTCTCCCGAGGGGTCGTGACGGAGAAAGAGCGGGACACCGTCCGTCTCCGGGCCGATACCGACCGGGAGCGGCTGGCCGAGGCCGAGGCGGTCCTCGTCCAAGCCAGGTCGAACCTGAGGAAGATCGAGGCATCCAAAAAGGATCTGGAGAGCGCCCGCTCCGCCGCGGAGGCCGCCCGGGCGACCCTGGAGCAGGCCGTGATCCAGTCGGGCTACGCGAAGCTCTCAGCCCCGTTTGCGGGGATCGTCACCAGCCGGAACGTCGAGCCCGGCGAGGTCGTGACGGCGGGGCGGGAGGTCCTGACGGTTACCGACCTCTCCACGGTGGACCTGAAGATCTTCGTCGGCGAGACGGAGATCGGCAAGGTAAAGCCGGGACAGAGGGTGGAGGTCAGGGTGGACACCTTCCCGAAGAAGGCCTTCGAGGGGCGGGTGACCTTCATTTCCCCCGAGGGGGAGTTCACGCCCAAGATTATCCAGACGAAGAAGGAGCGGGTAAAGCTGGTCTACCTGGTGAAGGTGAGCGTGCCGAACCCGGACCTGGAGCTGAAATCGGGCATGCCGGCGGACGCCTGGCTGAAATGAGGAGAGACGTGGCGCCCTTCGTCTCCGTGGAGAATGTGTCCATGCGGTTCGGAGCCGTCGAGGCCGTCCGGGACGTGTCCCTCGCCGTGGAGGAGGGGACCCTCTTCGGCCTGGTGGGCTCCGACGGGGCGGGGAAATCGACCCTGCTGCGCATGGCCGCCACCATGATCGCGCCCCTGGCCGGGCGGATCGCCATCGGCGGGTTCGACGTCGTGAAGGACCGGAAGAAGGTGAAGCCCCTCATCGGCTACATGCCCCAGCGCTTCGGCCTCTACGCGGACCTGACGGTGGACGAGAACCTGCGCTTCTTCATGGATGTCTTCAACATCCCCCGGGGAGAGCGGATCCGCCGCCGGGAGAAGTACCTCGGGTTCTCCAACCTTCTTCCCTTTGCCGACCGTCCGGCGGGAAACCTCTCCGGCGGGATGAAGCAGAAGCTGGGGCTGGCCTGCGTGCTGGTCCATGAGCCCCGGGCCCTGATCCTCGACGAGCCGACCAACGGCGTCGATCCCGTCTCGAGGCAGGAGTTCTGGGACATCCTGAAGCAGATGCGGCAGGAGGGCATGACGATCCTGGTCTCGACGGCCTACCTGGACGAGGGGGAGAAGTGCGACCGCCTGGCCCTGATGCACAAGGCGGGCCTGATCGAGACGGCCGCCCCGGCGGACATCCGGGCGGATTTCCCTTCCCTGGAGGATGCCATGATCGCCCGGATCCGTGATGTGGACGAGGAGCTGGCAAATGAAGCCTTTCAGCGGTGACGCCATCACCGTCCGGGAGCTGGAGAAGCGCTTCGGCGACTTCATCGCTGTGGACCGGATCACCTTCTCGGTGAAGCGGGGCGAGATCTTCGGCTTCCTCGGCTCCAACGGCTCGGGCAAGTCCACGACGATCCGCATGCTCTGCGGCATCCTGAGCCCGACCTCCGGCCGCGGCGAGGTGGCGGGGATCGACATTTTCCGGGAGCCCGAGCGGGTCAAAAGCGTGATCGGCTACATGTCCCAGAAGTTCTCTCTCTACGAAGACCTGACGCCCGCGGAGAACCTCCGCTTCTACCTGGGGATCTACGCCGTCCCGCCGGAGCTCTGGAGGGAGCGGACCCGCTGGGTCCTCTCCATGGCGCGGCTGGAGGCGGTGAAGGACCGCCCCACGGGGGACCTGCCGCAGGGCTGGAAGCAGCGGCTGGCCCTGGGGTGCGCCCTCCTGCACCGGCCGGAGATCCTGTTCCTGGACGAGCCGACGTCCGGAGTCGATCCGGTGACGCGCCGCCACTTCTGGGACTTCATCCGGCAACTGGCGGACGAGGGCATCACGGTGTTCGTCACGACCCACTACATGGACGAGGCAAAGAACTGCGAGCGCCTGGTCCTCATCGACCAGGGCGCCATCGTGGCCCAGGGAAGCCCCGGGGAGATCGTCGGCATGGCCTGCCCGGACCGGGAGAATGCGGACCTCAATGACGCCTTCATCAGCCTGATGGCCCGGAAGCCCTGCTGATGAGTGCGAAAGAAAGAAAGGAGGATCGAGGCATGAGGAAGGGATGGCTGCTGTTTGTGGTCCTGGCTGTTGTGGTGGTTCTGGCTCCGGCCCTTCAGGCTGCGCCGGGAGACGGCCGGGTGGGGGTGGGCCGCGGGAGTGCCGGGCCGATCCTGACCGATTCAAACCAGCCGATGCCGGCGGACGGCCGGGCGGGGGCGGGCCGGATCGGGGGAATCGGGCCGGTCTTCACCGATCCGAACCTGCCCGTTGAAGTGGTGGCTGGAGACACCTTCCGTATCGTTCTCGACTCGAATCCGACGACGGGCTACGGGTGGCAGCTCGCGGAGACGCCCGACGAGGCCGTGGTGAAGAAGGTCCACAACCGCTACCGGGCGCCGAGGGTGAATCGTCCCGGGGCCGGCGGACAGGAGGTCTGGCGGTTCCAGGCCGTGAAGCCGGGAACGGCGCAGATCCGGATGGTGTACGTCCGTTCCTGGGAAAAGGGCGTCGAGCCCGCCCGGACGGCGGTCTTCAAGGTCAACGTGAAGTGAAGCTGCTGAGCGGGGCGCCGCGAGGTTGCGCTGCCCTGTTGCCCGCCGGCTCCCCGGTTCAATCCGTCGGGAAACAGCGGGGGAAAGCTCGCAGCCGCCGCACCGTCCCGGCTTTCGGCAAAGCAATTGCCTGAGGAACAAGCATGAACCTCGTCCGCGTCCAGGCCATCATCCGCAAGGAGTCCTATCACCTGATCCGGGATTACCGGAGCCTCTACCTGGCCTTCGCGATCCCGCTTCTTCTGATCCTCCTGTTCGGCTACGCTCTGAGCCTCGACGTGGACAACATTGAGACGGTGGTGGTGGACCAGGACCGGACCGACTTGAGCCGGGACTTCATCCGGCGCCTCGACGCCTCGCCCTATTTCCACGTGAAGGCCCACTTGGGGGACACGCGCCTCGTCGCCGACTGGCTCGACCGGGACCGGGCGACCGTGGCGGTTGTTATTCCCCCGGACTGGACGGAGAAGCTCCGGAGCGACCGGGAGGCGCCGCTGCAGATCCTCCTGGACGGCAGCGACCCGAACTTCGCCAACATCGCCCGGGGCTACGTCAACGCCTTCGTCGAGCGATACAACGGCAAGCTCCTGGCGGATTTCCTCAGCCGCCAGGGGGTCGAGCCGATCCGGGTCCCCGTGGAGGGTCGGATCCGGATCTGGTTCAACGAGGACCTGGAAAGCCGGAATTTCATCGTCCCGGGGATCATCGCCCTCATCATCATGATCGTCGGG
This sequence comes from Syntrophales bacterium, assembly GCA_035363115.1. Lineage (NCBI taxonomy): Bacteria > Pseudomonadati > Thermodesulfobacteriota > Syntrophia > Syntrophales > Syntrophales bacterium. The sequence goes on from DAOSEM010000003.1 coordinate 393,255, forward strand.
GCGATCCTGACCTCCCTGGTCATCGCCCGGGAGTACGAGAGCGGGACCATGGAGACGCTGAAATCCCTCCCCGTCACGGGGATGGAGCTCCTGGTGGGCAAGGCGGTGCCCTACTTTTTCATCGGCCTGATCGACGTGCTGATCGCCGTCTTCATGGGGCAGGTCCTCTTCGGCATCGTCATGAAAGCGGGCTTCTGGGTCATGATCCTGGCCTCGTCGCTCTACCTGGCGGTGGCCCTGGCCCTGGGACTCCTCATCTCCACGGTCACCAAGAACCAGCTCGTGGCCAACCAGGGGGCGATTCTCCTCACCTACCTGCCGTCGCTGTTGCTTTCGAACTTCGTCTTCCCCATCGCCAACATGCCGAAGGCGCTCCAGCTTCTGACGTACATCGTGCCGGCGAACTACTACATCGAGATCCTGAGCGGCATCTATCTGAAAAACCTCGGATTCCTCCAGATGTGGTCGAACTTCGCGGTCCTGGGGATCATGTTCCTGGTCCTGGCGGCGATCAGCGGCGTGCTCCTGAAAAAGGAGGGCCTGTAGGATGAACCGGCTCCGCATCCGCGAACTCGTCCGCAAGGAGTTCCTCAGCCTCTTCCGGGACCCGAAGAACCGGCGCATCCTCGTCATTGCGCCCATCATCCAGATCCTCGTCTTCGGCTACGTGGTGAACTACGACATCCGCCACATCCGGGTCGCCTGGCTGGACCAGGCGCAGACCCGGGAGAGCCGCCTCCTGGCGGAGCATTTCGTGGGGAACGGCATCTTCGACATCACCCACCCCGTCCGGGATTCCCGGGCGCTGGAAGACCTTCTCCTCAAGGGGAAGGTGGACCTGGCGGTCAAGGTGGCCCCGGACATGAGCCGGCAGATCCGCCGGGGCGACACGTCGGAGGTCCAGATCCTGGCCGACGGCACCATGAGCAACATGGCCTCGGTCCGGATCGCCTACACCATGACCGTCCTGGACCGGTACAACCGGACCCTGATCCGGGAGCTCAACCCGATGCACATGGACTACGCCCGGGTGGACGCCCGGATTCGCACCTGGTACAACGCGAACCTGGACAGCCCCCACTTCTTCGTTCCGGGGATCGTCGCCTTCATCGTGATGCTGATCTCGCTGCTCCTCACCTCCATCGCCATCATCAAGGAAAAGGAGGCCGGTACGATGGAGCAGCTCATCGTCACGCCGCTGAAGCCGGTGGAGCTGATCATCGGCAAGACCATCCCCTACATCATCATTTCATTTGTCCAGATGATCGTGGTGACGGTCCTGGCGGTCTTCTGGTTCGAGATCCCCCTGGAGGGCTCGATCGGCCTCCTGGCCGTGGCCACCTGCCTCTTTCTTCTCTCCACCCTCGGCATGGGACTCTTCATCTCCACGGTGTCCTCGACGCAGCAGCAGGCCATGATGGCGACCTTCTTCGTCATCCTGCCCATCTTCCTGCTCTCGGGGTTCGTCTTTCCCATCGCCAACATGCCCGAGCCGGTCCAGTGGCTGACCTTCCTGAACCCGCTGCGCTATTTCCTCGTCATCATCCGGGGGATCTTCCTGAAGGGCGTGGGCCTGGGCGTCCTCTGGCCCCAGTATGTCGCCCTCGTCATCCTGGGAACCGCCGTCTTCGCCGGGGCGACGGTGCGGTTCCGGAAGCGGCTGGATTAGGATATGAATTTTCTGATTCGCACCTGCACGATGGAAGACTGCGTCATGCTGGCCGTAACGATCCGGACGTCTTTCCGCACGGTGGCGGAACGGTTCGGCCTGACGAAGGAGAACGCGGCCCGGCATCCCTCCAACTGCGAGGAGGACTGGGTCCGGAAAGACATGGAACGGGGCGTCGTGTATTACGCCCTGGAGATCGGGGGTCGTGTCGCCGGGTGCGTCGCCCTCGAGCGGGCCGACGAGGGGGGCTGCTACCTGGAGCGCCTGTCGGTATTGCCGGGACACCGGCGGCAGGGCCTGGGAAAGGTGCTGGTGGAGCATGTCTTTGCCGAGGCCCGACGTCTCGGACTCCGCCGCGTGGGCATCGCCATGATCGCGGAGCAGGAAGAGCTCAAGGCATGGTACAAGGGGTTCGGTTTCGTCGAGGGGGACACGAATGAATATCCCCACCTGCCGTTTCGTGTGGCCTTCCTGTCTCTTGACCTTGCGGAAAGCGGGTGACGTACGCGGCGGGAAGCGATGGAGCGCCGCGGGTTTCAAATCCCGTCAGGAGAGGATTCCATGGCACAAAACAGTCTTCGCATGACGGACCCGGCGGGGCCTCCCGCCCCAGGGGAAGTCGAGGCCTGGATCGGCGGCGAGGCTTGGGAATACTGGCTGCGCGTCGAGTCCATGATCGAGCGCAACTACCCGGGCGTCTTCGCGCCGGAGTGGCTCTTCGGAGGAAAGAAGCACGGCTGGTCGCGCCGCTATAAAAAGGGGAAGTCCTTCTGCACGCTGATACCGGAGAGGAACCGCTTCGCCCTGCTGATCGTCTTCGGCGCAGAGGAGCGGGCGAAGGTGGAAATGATCCGGCAGGAGCTTTCGGAGCGGACCCGGAGAGGCTACGACGGGGCCGCGACCTACCACGACGGGAAATGGCTGCTTCTCACCGTCGATGCGGACGAGATCGCGGCCGACGTGGAGCGACTCCTGGCGGTGAAGCGAAAGCCGCGAAACAGAGCGAAATAACCCCGCCTGCTGTACTTCCATCCGATTGAACGTGTGACTTTCAATTTGACACGACGGATTCCCCGGTGCAGTCTGACACCTTGCCGGGGCCGGCTGCCGGGCATGATTCGTCGCCGCCGGCAATTCCCATAAGGACGGAGTGGACGATGAAGAACGGAAACATCGAACGGGACGCGGCGACCGCCGAGGGGATGCTCCGCGGGCTTCGCACCGAGCTGTACCCCCTGTTCCGGCAGTGGGGACGACCGGAATGCCTGTTTTCCCCGAGCGTCGCGAAGGCCGCCCTTGTGGTCATCGACATGCAGAACTTCTCCTGCGCCCCCGTGTCCCATGAAACCATGCCGCGGATCGGCCTGGTAATCGAGCGGATCAACCGGCTCGCCGATTTCTGCCGCAAGGCGGGTGTACCCGTGATCTGGGTGCGGCAGAACATCACGGAGAAGCCGGGCAGGCACGACGGGGGCCTGTATCCGGCCTTCCACGACGAGAAGCACTGGAAGAACGAGGCCAACATGGGCCCGGGAACGGAGATCTTCCCGGAGATGCATTTCGATTCCGACCGCGATCATGTCGTGTTCAAGAACCGCTACAGCGCGTTCCTGTCGCGACCGCCGGAGTTGAAGGAAAAGCTCCACGCCCTGAAGCGGACGCAGCTGATCGTGGTCGGAGTGGCCGCCAACGTCTGCGTCGAATCGACGGTCCGGGACGCCATGCAGATGGATTACGAGGTGATCCTGGTTGCGGACGGCACGACCGCCACGTCGGACGCTCTCATGGAGAACGCCCTCAGGAACACGATGCTGTTCTTCGGAGACGTCCGGACGGCAGACGAAGTAATGGCCATTCTGGGCGCCCGGGGGTAGATGATTCACGGCGCATTCGTATCCCGAGGAGGCTCGTTGCCGGTGACTGCAAAGGACATTCAGGTGCTCATCGAACGGTACATAGGGGCCTACAATGCCCTCGACGTGGAGGGTATGCTGGCCCTGATGCATCCGGAGGTGCTGTTCAGAAACATAGCCGGCGGGAAGGTCACCGCCGAGGCGGATGGAATCGGGGCGCTCCGCGTGTTGGCGGTCCAGTCGAAAGGGCTGTTTGCCTCCCGCCGCCAGGAGATCGTGAACCTGTCGATCGAGGGCGACCGGGCGTCGGCAAGCATCGATTTCAAGGGCATCCTGGCCGTGGACGTGCCGGGCGGTCCAAAGGCCGGCGAAACGCTTTGCCTCAGCGGTCGGTCCGAGTTCGAGTTCCGGGACGGCGTGTTCTATCGGATCACCGACATCAGCTGAGATTTCGAAAGGGGACGACCCCCGTCATGAACACGGATGGATCGCCGGCCGGCCCGGAGGATGGTGATCCGCCCATGGCGACGAGAGGAATGGCTTCCGAACAATCCGGACCCTTCGGGGTGATCTTTCGAACGCTCAAGTCCCGGAATTACAGACTGTTCTTCGCGGGCCAGGGCGTTTCCCTGATCGGCACCTGGATGCAGCAGGTCGCGCTGAGCTGGCTGGTCTACCGCCTGACCGATTCGGTCTTCCTGCTGGGGGTGGTCGGTTTTGCGGGCCAGTTTCCCACGTTTGTCATCTCTCCCTTCGCGGGGGTCCTGTCGGACCGCTGGAACCGCCACCGGACCCTGATCCTGACCCAGGCGCTGTCCATGGCGCAGGCCCTGACGCTGGCGGTGCTCGTCCTGACGGGTACCGTGGCGGTCTGGCACATCATCGTGCTGAGCCTGTTCCTGGGCTGCGTCAATGCCCTGGACATCCCGACGCGGCAGTCCTTTGTCATTCACATGATCGACGACAAGAGGGACCTGGGCAATGCCATCGCCCTGAACTCCGCCATGTTCAACGGGGCGAGATTTCTCGGACCCTCCGTGGCGGGCGTCCTCATCGCCCTGGTCGGAGAGGGGATCTGTTTTCTCCTGAACGGCCTGAGCTATCTCGCCGTCATCGCGGCGCTTCTTGCCATGAAGCTGTCCCCGGCGACCCCGGCGAAAAAAAGCACCAACATCCTCCAGGAGCTCGCGGAAGGGCTCCGGTACGCCTATGAGTTCAAGCCGATCCGGTTCATTCTCCTGCTCCTGGCCCTGACGAGCTTCATGGGGGTTCCCTATGCGGTCCTGATGCCCGCCTTTGCCCGGGATGTCCTGCACGGTGGCCCCCATACCCTGGGCTTCCTGATGTCCGCGGCCGGCGTGGGGGCTTTTATGGGAGCCATGTACCTGGCGTCCAGGACGTCGGTTCTCGGGCTGGGCCGGATCATTCCGCTGTCGTCGGGCATCTTCGGCCTGGGCCTGATCGCCTTCGCCTTTTCCCGCACCCTCTGGATTTCTCTCCTTCTGATGCTCGTCGTCGGCATCGGCATCATGATCCACGTGGCATCCTGCAACACGATGCTGCAGACACTCGTGGAGGACGGCAAGCGCGGGCGGGTGATGAGCTTTTTCGCCGTCGCGTTCCTGGGGATGGCGCCCCTGGGCAGCCTGATGGCGGGTTCCGTGGCCCAGGCAATCGGCATCACCGCCACCATGGCGATCGGAGGGGTCTTCTGCATCGCCGGTGCCGTCTTCTTTGCCGGCAAGCTTCCCATGCTCCGTTCCATTGTCCGGCCGATTTATGCGGAGAAGGGCATAGCCGGGCCTTCGTAGAAAAACATCTTCGGGGTTCTGAAAATGAGTGTCTGGAAACGATTGATGGTGATCTGCCTGGTCTCGCTGCCCTGCATCGGCTGCGATCAAGTCACGAAGCAGGCCGCCCTCTGGATTCTCCCGGAGACGGGAACGCTGTCCTTTCTTGGTGACGCGGTCCGCGTTCAGCTCGTTTACAATCCGGGCGGGTTTCTGAGCCTGGGAGCCTCTCTCACGGAGCCCTGGCGGCTGGGATTCTTCCTGATCGGGGTTGGAGGGCTGCTCCTCGCAATCCTGGTCTTTGCGCTTTCATCCAGATCCGTGCGTCTCACAGAATTGCTGGCCGTTTCGCTTTTTTTCGCCGGCGGCACCGGCAACCTCCTGGACCGCGTCCTGTACGACGGCTCCGTGGTGGACTTCGTCCGCATCAGCGCCGGCTCCCTTCACACGGGCTTCTTCAATTTCGCCGACGTTGCCATCACCACCGGGGCGCTGGTCTGGATGGCCGGGATGCTGCTGAACCGGGGCCGGGAGTGCTGAACCCGCGGCCCGGGTCGCAGGGCTGGCGGTTTCCCGGAGCTTTTGATACAAGTCCCGCGGCGGCCGGTGCATAGTCTTTGCCGCTGCCGCCGCGATTCCGAGATGACGGAGGAACCATGAGTCACGGGTACGTGCACGGCTACGATCCACTGGAAAACACCCGGCTCCAGGACCAGGCGTCCACGCTGGTCCACCTGCTCCATTCCGACACCGCCTACCCGGCGGGAAGCCGCGTACTGGAGGCCGGCTGTGGGGTCGGCGCGCAGACGGTCACCCTCGCCCGGAACAGCCCCGGCGCCCGGATCACCTCGATTGACATTTCGGAGGCGTCCGTCCGGGAGGCCGAGGAGAGGGTGACGGCGGCGGGGTTGACGAACGTGGCGTTCCGCCGGGCCGACATATTCCACCTGCCGTTTGAGGCGGAATCCTTCGACCACGTCTTTGTGTGCTTTGTCCTGGAGCATCTGCCGGGGCCCGTCGAGGCCCTGCTGGCGCTCAAAAGGCTTCTCCGGGCAGGCGGGACGATCACGGTCATCGAGGGGGACCACGGATCGACCTTTTTCCATCCCGACAGCGAGGCGGCGCACCGGGCGATCCAGTGCCAGGTGGAGCTGCAGAGAAGGGGCGGCGGGAACGCCAATGTGGGGCGGGAGCTGTTCCCGCTGCTCCGCGAGGCAGGCTTCGGCTCCGTCCGGGTGTCGCCGCGGATGGTCTACGTGGACTCCAGCCGGCCGGAGCTGGTCGATGGATTCACGAAGAAGACCTTCACGGCGATGATCGAGGGGGTCCGGGAATCCGCCCTGAAGGCCGGTCTCGCCGCCCCGGCGGATTTCGACCGGGGTGTCGCGGACCTGTACCGGGCCGCGGCATCCGACGGCGTGTTCTGCTACACCTTCTTCAAGGCCTTCGGGGAAAAGACGTGAGCGCCCGCCGGGGGCCGCCATGACGACGTGGGCCTTCCTGATCCAGGGGATCGGCCTGGGATTCGCCGCCGCCGTGCAGCCGGGGCCGTTCCAGGCGTACCTCATCTCGCGGACGCTCTCCCGTGGGTGGCGCCGCACGCTTCCGGCGGCCCTGGCGCCGCTGGTCAGCGACGGCCCCATCATCGTCCTGTGCCTCTTCGTCCTGAGCCGGGTGCCTCTCTGGTTCCAGCGTTTCCTGTATCTTGCCGGAGGCCTGTTTGTCCTTTATCTTGCCTATGGCGCCTTCCGGGCCTGGCGGACATTCGAGGACGTCCCCGCCGCGGACGAGAAGGCGGCGAAGCAGACCGTCCTGCACGCCGCCCTGATGAACGCCGCCAATCCCAGCCCTTACCTGTACTGGACCCTCGTGACGGGGCCGATCCTCCTGAAGGGCTGGCGCAATGACCCGGTCGACGGGATCGCCTTCCTCGCCGGCTTCTATGCCGCCATTGTCCTCTGCCTGGCCGGAATCATCCTTCTGTTCGGCACCGCCCGGAGACTCGGTCCGAAGGTGAGCCGTGCCCTCATTGGTATCTCCGCCTTCGCCCTGGCAGGCTTCGGCCTGTTCCAGCTCTGGCTCGGCCTGTCGGGGAGCTGAACCAGTTAGAGATCTGACGGTTGTGTCATGTTTCCCCGAGCCCTTCGAGATCCGCCAGATCCCTGAGTCGACCGGTTGCCCGCTTGTTGATGACGAACTGCTCCCGCCCGATGAATACAACGGGGATGTTCCCATATCTGCCGGAGACCCGCCCCGCCCATGCCTCATCCCATGAAACGCCGGTCAGCGAGGTGATCAGATCGATGCGGACGGGAGGAACACCGAGTTGCACGGTCCGTTCGGGGTGTTCGAAATCGTTTTCCGCAAGGCCCAGCGATCCGAAGCCGAAGGCCTCAAGGGCTGCCAGGATCCGCTTGGCATTGGTGGAATCGGCTTTGACGAGAAGATCCAGATCTCCGGTGAAGCGGGGCGCACCATGGAATGCCAGGGCGTAGCCCCCCACGATGAGATACTCAACGCGGTGAGCGTTGAACAGTTCGAGTAACTCTTTGAAGTCGGGCTGCGTTTCCATGATGCTGCCTGCGGAGTTCATCGACGGCGGCGATCCGTTCCTCCGGCGTCCTGCTCAACCAATGAGACAGGTCGTCCCGGATGGAGCCGCTCTTCCGAAAGGATTCTTTTTTCACTACTTTTTCAATCATGCACGAACTTTAGCACACATCGGCGGGATTGCGCCAGTTCGATGCACCGCAACAGGCGGATCGAGGCGAGGAACGAATCCTGTGGGCACGGCGTTTTGATCTGTCTCACCGCTGCCAAACGTGTCAGGAAAGGCCTGTTTGTGAAATCGATCGGAATCCACAGTGCAGGTCCGGCCGTCGGTTCGGGCAGGCGAATCCCTTCCCGATCAACCGCTTCCCGGATCGCCTGCAGCTCGATACTTATATGTTGTTGCCATTCATTAGCAGATCTTCCGGCATTGCGATCTTTCCCGTTGGTGTTAAGAATCCTGCCCGACGCTATCCACCTGCCTGCGGAGACCGTTTCGTGAAAGACCTCTTTCCCGCTGAAAAGAAAATCCGTCCGTGGGGCAATGACCCCGCGCCCGTCCATTCAAGAAAGAAGGGAGTGTGAATTTCGATCATGCCTTGGACCATCAACACCAATCCGCTCGATAACCTCGCCCTGTCGTCCCTGGTGGCGGCGATTCCGATCCTTTATCTTTTCTGGGCCCTTGCGTTCCGGCGCATGAAAGGCCATTGGGCCGCGGTGAGCGCGCTGGCCATCGCCGTGGCCATCTCTGTCTTTGTATACGGCATGCCCGCGAAGCTGAGCCTGTACTCGGCGGGGTACGGCATGCTCTTCGGCCTCTGGCCCGTCTGCTGGATCGTCGTCACGGCCGTCTTCATCTACAATCTGTCCGTGAAGACGGGCGAGTTCGAGATCATCAAGAACTCGCTGGCGACCATCTCCGACGACCGGCGCATCCAGGCCCTCCTGATCGCCTTTTCCTTCGGCGCCTTCATCGAGGGGGCCGCGGGATTCGGCACGCCCGTGGCCATCACCGCGGCCATGCTGGCCGGCCTGGGTTTCAAGCCTCTTTACGCAGCTGGCATCTGCCTGATCGCCAACACTGCCCCGGTCGCCTTCGGCGCCATCGGCATTCCCATCATCGTGGGTTCCCAGGTTTCGGGAGTCGATTCAATGGCCCTGAGTCAGATGGTCGGCCGGACGCTCCCCTTCGTCAGTGTACTGATTCCCCTCTACATGGTCGTCCTCATGAGCGGATGGAAAAAGGGCCTCGAAGTCTGGCCGGCGGCCCTGGTCAGCGGCGGTTCCTTTGCCGTCGCCCAGTTCCTGACGGCCAATTTCGTGGGACCCCTGCTGCCGGACATCATTGCTTCCATCACCTCCATCGTCTGCCTGGTTGTATTCCTTCGCTTCTGGCAGCCGAAAGAGAGCTGGCACTTTGACGGCGAGCCCAAGAGCACCGGCCGAGCGAAGCTCATGTACACCGGAGGCCAGGTGTTCCGGGCCTGGACGCCGTTCATCATTCTGTCGATCTTTGTCGCCGCCTGGGGGGTGAAGCCGATCAAGATGCTCCTGGATCAGTACTCGCTCGTCGGGATTCCTCTCGAAGGCCTGAACAACATGGTGATCCGTGGCGACAAGCCCATGGCGGCCGTCTACATGTTCAACATCCTGAGTGCCGCCGGCACGGCCATTCTCTTTGCCGGCCTCTTCTCGATCCCCGTCATGAAGGCCTCCCTCCGCACGGCGGGGCTGGTGGCCCTCCAGACCCTGAAAACGTTGCGCTGGCCCATTTTCACGATCGCGGCGATCCTGGGATTCGCCTACATCATGAACTTCTCGGGCATGGCCGTAACCCTGGGCGACGCCTTTTCGAAGACGGGCGTTCTCTTCCCCTTCTTCGCGGCGTTTCTCGGCTGGCTGGGCGTATTCATGACCGGTTCGGACACCTCGGCGAACGCCCTGTTCGGAAAACTGCAGGAGGTTACCGCCACCCAGATCGGCGTCGATCCGGTGGTGACCGTGGCGGCCAATTCCTCCGGCGGCGTCTGCGGCAAGATGATCTCGCCACAGTCCCTCTCCGTGGCCACGGCGGCGACGAACCAGGTGGGAAGGGAGGCTGACATTTTCCGCTTCACCGTGATGCACTCGCTCATTCTCACGACGGTCATCGGCGTGATGGCCTATCTGCAGGCCTATGTCATCCAGTGGATCGTTCCGGTCTATGAAAAGGCCGCAGCGCCCGTTGCCGCTGCGGCGCCGCCGTCCCTGTCGGGAGGCGGGGCGGCCTGGCTGGGTGTCGCCGTGGCCGCCGTCGTCGTTCTCACCTTCATTGCCAGAAACGCGAGGGAAGCGGAGCCGGCCGTCGTCCGGGAGACCGTCCGGAAACGCTGATTCGGGATCCGTGCGCTGCTTCATCTCCGCGCAGACCCGCGGGGAGATGAAGCGGGCGCCGGAAACCGGACCGGTGGAAGAAAACCGGGCTGAATCATTCGTTCAAGGAGAAGGAGAATATGGTCGAGGATTCCATAATCGCCCAGTTGAAGGACGTCCTGGGCGAATCGAATGTCCTGAGGGACCGGGCCGACCTCGTTACATACAGCTACGATGCCACGCCCGATCTGCCGAGCCGGATGCCCGACGTGATCGTGCTGCCGGCGACCACCGCGGAAGTCCGGAACATTGTCCTCATCGCCAGGAACAACGGGCTGGCCGTCTACCCCCGCGGGGCGGGCACCAACCTGAGCGGCGGGACGATCCCGCTGCAGGGCGGCATCGTCCTGTCGTTTCAGAGAATGGACCGGATCCTGGAAGTGGACCCGGAAAACCTGACGGCCACGGTGCAGGCGGGGGTGGTCATCCAGTCCCTCAACGACGCCGTGGCGCCGTACGGGCTGATGTATCCCCCCGACCCGGGGACAGTGACAACGGCGACCATGGGGGGATCCGTCGCGGAATGCGCGGGGGGACTGCGGGGGCTGAAGTACGGCGTGACCAAGCACTACGTCCTGGGGATGGAGGTCGTCCTGGCCTCGGGGGAGATCTTCAAGTTCGGCGGGAAGACGGTGAAGAACGTCACCGCCTACGATTTCGCCTCCCTCTTTGTGGGCTCCGAAGGCACCCTGGGGATCATCACCCAGATCACCGTCAAGCTCGTCCCGCCTCCCAAGTACCGGAAGGCCATGCTGGCGACGTTCCAGCGTCTCGAAGACGCCGGAAACACGGTGACGGGCATCATCAAGGCCCATATCATCCCCGCCACACTGGAGATCATGGACCGGGTGACCATTCAGACCGTCGAGAGCTACGCGAAGGTCGGATTGCCGACGGACGCGGAAGCGCTTCTCCTGATCGAAGTCGACGGCGGATCCCCGGACCTGGTGGATGCAGAGGCGGAGGCCGTGCTGAAGGTGATCGGAGAGCATGGAGGGAAGGTCCGACTCGCCCAGTCGGAGATGGAGAGAGACCGGATCTGGACGGCCCGGAGGGCCGCCCTGCCCGCACTGGCGCAGGTCAGTCCCACGACCATCCTGGAAGACGCCACGGTGCCCAGGAACCGCATTGCCGACATGCTCATGGCCGTTCAGGACATCGCCCGCCGGTATCGACTCCGGATCGGGACCTTCGGCCATGCCGGCGACGGGAATCTTCACCCCACCATCCTGACGGACGTGCGAAACGCGGAGGAAATGGAACGGGTCCACCGGGCCGTCGACGAGATTTTCTCCACGGCCCTCCGGCTCGGCGGAACCCTTTCCGGCGAGCACGGGATCGGGCTGGCCAAGATGAAATACCTCGGGGACGAATTGAACGGCAGCGGGCTCAACCTGATGCGCCGCCTGAAGGATGCCCTGGATCCCGATTCCATTCTGAATCCAGACAAGATAGTGCCCCTGAAGAGGAATTCCTGAGATGAAGACGGCCCTCTACGACACCCTGGACGGCGTGGCCGACGCCCTTGCAAAATGCATGAAATGCGGCAACTGCATGGCTGTCTGCCCCGTGTATCCGACGGAAAAACGGGAGGCTTCCTATGCACGGGGGAAACTTGCCATCGCGGAGGCGGTCCTCAGGGGCGAACTCCGTCTCGATGACAGGGGCGTGCAGGAGAAACTCTTCAACTGCCTTGTCTGCACTTCCTGCATGCAGAACTGCCCCTGCGGCGTGGATGTGGGGGGCATCGTGATCACCCTCCGGGCCGCCATGGCCAGGGAGAATGGCCTCCCTGCGGCCAAGCGTATGATTTTCCGGACCCTGAGAAATCAGCCTCTCTTCAACCGGCTGATGAAGACCGGGGCCTCCATGCAGGGGCTGGGCCTGCGCAGGCTTTCCGGAGGCGCCGGGTATGAGCTTCGTTTCAACGTCGGGCTTCTGACGAAACGGATCTTTCCCGGCCTGGCTGCCACTCCCTTTCGCGAGCAGGCGCCGGAGCGGATCTCCTTCCATAAGCCGAGGGTGGCGACCGCCTTTTTCACCGGATGCACCTTCAACTACATCTTTCCCGGTGTGGCCTGGGACGTGGTCAAGGTGCTGAATGCAAACGACGTGGAGGTTTTTGTTCCCGGGGGCCAGCAGTGCTGCGGCATCGCCCTGCTCGCCCACGGAGACGTGGAAGGGGCCAGGGACCTGGCAAGGAAAAATATCGACGCCATGGATGCCTGCGGAACCACGCAGATCGTGACGGCCTGCGGATCCTGCGGCGAGTCCTGGCAGCACGGATTCCAGAAGATCCTGGCGGACGACCCGGTCTATGGCCCCAGGGCGGCCTTCTGGCAGAGCCGCACCTTCGACATCTCCACCTTTCTGACGGCCGTCGTTCCGTTCCGGCAACCAGGAGGGCGCGTGGAGGAGACCGTCACGTACCATGATTCGTGCCACCTGAAGAAGGTCATGAAGGTCTTCGCGGAGCCCCGGATCCTCCTGCAGTCGATCCCCGGCTTGGAATTCATGGAAATGGCGAGGCCGGACGCCTGTTGTGGAAGCGGCGGCTCTTACACGATCACACACCCGGAGACGTCTCTCCGGATCACCGGCCGGAAGATCGAGGATGTTCTCTCAACAGGTGCCGACAGGGTCGTAACGGGATGTCCCGGCTGCATGATGCAGCTCTCCGAGGGGCTTGCCCGGGCAGGACGGCCGATTGCCGCCGGCCATTACATATCGCTCTTGGCCCGGGCCTACGATGAAAAATTCTGAAATCGGAAAGCGAAAAACGAGATCGGAACCGTAACAATGCGAAAAAAGGATTTTTGAAGAATCGCCTCTCCCCCTTCCCGTAACCCATCGGGAAGGGATTTCCCCGGTCCGGCGCCAGGCAACCCCTGGCGCCGGATTGTCTTTGTGAGGAACCCCGTTGCAATCGCCGGGCTGAAACGCTATGCATCGGCATGCGATCTGAACCTTCTAATCAGGATCGAAAAATGGAACGGCATGCATCGTTAACCTGCGCGAACATGATGAGCGTTTTGCTTTTCGCCGCATCTCTGCTGCTGGGGCCTGTCTGCCATGCGGGGGAGCTGCCGCCTGCAGCAGGGGCGGAGATCGCCCATCTCTTTACCTATCTGGAGACCTCCGGCTGCGACTTCTACCGGAACGGCTCCCGGTACGGCAGCCGGGAGGCGGCGGCGCACCTCCGGAGAAAGTATCAGTATCTCCTCGAAAAGGGCATGGTATCCTCCGCCGAGGAGTTCATCGAGCGGGCCTCCTCGAAAAGCAGCTCCAGCGGGAAGCCTTATCAGGTCCGCTGCGGCGGGGGGAAACTCACGGAGAGCGGCCCGTGGCTCCGGGCAGAACTCATGAAATACAGAAGATCGCGAAAGTAACTTCGATCGTTTGAGGCTGATCGCAACCGGATCCCTGCTCCCGTTGTCATTGGAAACGGGTTTTTAGATGGAGAAAGCATGCTGCTTGATCGGAAAATCGTCGTGGTCATGCCGGCCTACAATGCGGCAAAGACCCTGAAAAAGACCTATGACGAGGTGATGGAGCAGGGAATCGTGGATCTCGTGATCCTGGTGGACGACGCCAGCCGCGACGAAACGGCGGAGATCGCCGCTGCCCTGCCGAAGACGAAAGTTTTCGTCCATGGCGAGAACCGCGGCTACGGGGCGAACCAGAAAACCTGCTACCGCCTGGCCCTGACGGAGGGGGCGGACATTGTCATCATGGTTCACCCGGATTACCAGTATACGCCGAAGCTCATCCCCGCCATGGCGTCCATGATCGCCGGCGGCCTGTATTCATGTGTCCTGGGGTCCAGGATCCTGGGAGGTTACGCACTGAAGGGCGGCATGCCCCTGTGGAAGTACGCCGCCAACCGGTTCCTGACGCTGGTGGAGAATTTCCTGATCGGAGCCAAACTGTCGGAATACCACACGGGCTATCGGGCTTTTTCCCGGGAACTCCTGGAGAGGCTTCCCCTGGAAGGGAATTCGGACGATTTCGTCTTCGACAACCAGATGCTGGCCCAGGTCGTCTGGCTCGGCTATATCGTCGCCGAGGTGAGCTGTCCCACGCGGTATTTCGCCGAGGCGTCGTCCATCAATTTCCGGAGGAGCGTGGAATACGGCCTGGGCTGCCTCCGGACGGCGCTGGAGTTCCGCCTGGCCCGGTGGGGACTCCGATCGTCGAAACTTTTCCCGGAGCGACCCGGCCGAAACGGACAATAGACAGATGTTGCGCTTTTCCTGTCCGGGAGGCCGGGGAGGCGATTCGAGTTTCAGGCCTGCCGTTCTGCCGGCGGCCGCCGATCCCGTCAACGGGAGGTGAATCCATGCCTGTTCCGTCTTTGCAGAAATCGTTTCCCTTCAAGAAGATCGACGCCTTTGCCACAGCGACATCGGAAGGGAACCCCGCCGGGGCGGTCTATCTGAATGCGCCGGGTGAGATGACGGCCGAGGAGATGCTGAGGATTGCCCGGGAGCTGAAGGGGTTCGTTTCCGAAGTGGGGTATCTCTGGAAAATTGAGGATGGAACGTACGGCCTGAAGTACTACTCGTCGGAGCGGGAAGTGGCGTTCTGCGGCCATGCGACCATTGCCGTCACGTATGACCTGATCGGGAGTGACCCTGCCCTTCTCGGCCGGAAGAGCATCCGGATCGTCAACAACATGGGGACGCTGACGGTGGAAAACAGGATCGAGGGGGAAAACGCGGTGTTCGTTGCGGCGCCCGAGCCCGTGTTTGCAGATGTCCGGATCGACGGGAACGGCTTTGCCGGGGCCGCGGGCATCGATCCCGGCGAGCTGGATCGGGATCGTCCGGTATCCGTCGTGAACGCCGGCCTTCAGACGCTGATCGTTCCGATCCGGCGGCTGGATGCCGTGCTTGGGATGTCTCCCCGCCTGGAGGAGCTGAAATTCTACTGCGAGGCGCACTCCGTCGATATCGTGACGGTGTACTCCCGTGAAACGGCCGATGGGGCGAACGCCTTCCGGACGCGCGTGTTCGCGCCGACCTTCGGGTATCTCGAAGACCCCGCCACGGGATCCGGAAACGCGGCCTTCGGCGGCTATCTCCTGAAGAACGGGTATTGGGACGGATCGTCCATCAGCCTGGAGCAGAACGGCGATTTCGGAAGGCCGAACATCGTCCGGCTGCTGGCCCGGGACGACGGGGGCGGCATGCGTGTCTGGTTCGGCGGGGGGGCGATTGTCAGGATTCGGGGCGAGTATTTTCTGACATAGAGGCGGCCTGCCGTCCATGCCCGGTCCGTGGCATCCCGGCGGCTCGCCGCTCCCGGACTTGTGCAGTCCTCATTTTTCCCTTCGTCTTTTGGCCGGAGCCGGATCCGTACGCCGAGGCCTTTCCCTCCCGCTCATCTTCCCGTCAATCCGTACGGACCGGCAGCGGCGCGCCCTCGGCCGAGACGATTTTCCAGAACATGGGATAGAACGCGGGGAGGGTGTCCGCCAGTTTCCATTTCATGCCCTGGAAGAACCACATGTGGATCTGCCGGTAGCAGAACATGAAATACAGGTCCATGAGGTCCCGCAGGCGGATGGCCGGGTCGATCTCCCCCCGCTTCCGGCCGTGCTCGAAGACGATCTCGAACATCCTGGTGGCGTCTTCCCGGATGTAGGACTGCTCCCGCATCCAGGTTCTCATGGGGACCGTGATGAAGGCCGTGATCGCGACCCCCGGGTTCTGGTCGTAGAAATCAAGGGTCACCCAGAAGATCTTGCGGAAAATCTCACGGGTGCTTTCGATCCCCTTGATGTGGATTTCGGCCAGCCGGCCGACCTCGGTGATCTTTTCGTCGAGGATGGCGAAGAGAAGCGCCTCCTTGGAGGGGAAATACTTGTAGATCGTGCTGGGGCTGATGCCGGACCGGCGATAGATCTCCCGCAGGTTGACCTGGTGAAAGTCGTGCTGGGAGAACAGGTCGAGGACCGCCGGATACAGGCGTTCCTTGACCTTTGCTGGGAGAGACGGCTTCTCCACCGCCGTGGGTGTCTTCTTTTCCGTGGTCATATACCGGCCTGCCGAAGAGAGAGAAAGTGGAAGAGCGATACCACCTTCTCTCTCCGAATGCAAACAGCGGCAGCGGCCGGCAGCGGCGTCAGGCCATCCCTGGAGGGAAGGACACCGCTCCTTTCCCGATCAGGGAAGGACGGTCACCAGGCCGTCCTGGAGGGCCGGCTTGCCTTTCTCGTTGAGAACCCTGAAGAACAGGTTCGCCTCGCTTCCCTGTGTTTCTTTTCCGGTCAACTGAACTTCGATCCGTTCACCCGGAAACACCATGCCGGCAAATCGGCAGGAAATGCTCCGGATCTTCGAAGGATCGGCGGCGGGCTCCCGGCGCGTGACTTCACGGACCGCGAAGGCCAGTGTTGCGGTTCCCTGCAGGATGATGTCGGGAAGTCCCACCCGGTGTGCGAATTTCTTCGATGTGTGAATCGGAAAGTGGATGCGCGTGCAGCCGTCATAAACGAACGGGCACAGGGGGTCGATGTCGATCCGGGACGACCACAGTGCATCCCCGTTTCCGGCATCCCCGTCCTGGGCGGGGAGGGATTCCGCACCCCGGCCTTCTCCCTCGCAGGTGACGTCCCTCAGCAGACCGGTGATGTGCTCCGTAAAAACGGACTCTCCCCGGGCGTCGAGGGCGTCGTAACGAATGACCAGGCTCGTCCCCGCCGGATGGGGGATGACGGCGGCCAGGCGCCCTTTGATCCGGAGGCGGTCGCCGGGGACGATGGGCCTCATGAATTCCAGGTGCTCCCGGTAATGAACCTGCCTCTGCAGCACCGCCGCCGGGAAGCTTTTGTCCTCGATGTAATCGTAGAGGTGCTCCGATATCGGCCAGGTGAGCGCCACGGCGAACATGGGCGGGGAGATGACCCCCTGCTCCCGCTCGTCGTCAAGGTAAAGGGGGTTGTTGTCGCCGACCGCGGCGGTGTAATTCATGGTGTCTCGCCAGTGGACGGCGGTTTCGTATTCGCGAAGCGGGGTACCCGCAAAACTTGAACTCAGTTTCATCGTAAAGGCCTCACAGTCATTTTGCGCCGGAAACGTTCTTGCATTCTTCCTTCAGGGCCAGCTTGTTCACCTTTCCGTTGGCCAGGAGCGGCAGGAGCGGACGGATGATGAACTTCTTCGGGACCTTGTAATTGGCCATTTTCCCCTTGCAGTATTCCCGGAGCTCCTCCTCCGTGACTTCCTTGCCCGGCATGGGCATGACGAAGGCCCAGCCGACCTCCTGGTAGATCTCGTCGGGCACGCCGATGACGGCGGAGAAGA